>NC_013441.1:3370271-3676660 GCF_000024785.1 Gordonia bronchialis DSM 43247
CTGCACGAGCTGTACCTGCGGGCTTTCCGGCACATCGTCACCACCGAACAGCCGTGGACGGTGATGTGCTCCTAGAACCGCATCAACGGTGTCCCCGCAAGCCAGAGCCGCGAGCTGCTCACCACCATCCTGCGCGAACAGTGGGGCTTCGACGGCGCCGTCGTCAGTGACTGGGGAGCGGTGGCCGACCGGGTGCGCGCACTGGCCGCGGGACTCGACCTCACCATGCCGTTCCCCGGCGAGGCCTCCGACGCCGAGGTGGTGACCGCGGTGACCTCCGGCGAACTCGCGGTCGCGGCACTGCGGTCGTCGGCGCAGCGGGTGACGCGCCTCGTGGAACGCGCTGCGACCGAGCCGGCACCACCGATCGACTTCGACGCCCATCACACGCTGGCCCACGAGGCGGCCACCCGGGCGATCGTCCTGTTGCGCAACGACGGCAACCTGCTGCCCTTGCAGCGCAGCACATCGGTCGCCGTGATCGGTGCACTCGCGGCGCAGCCGCGCTATCAGGGTGGCGGGTCGTCACATGTGAACGCGCCCCGGGTCGACATCCCACTCGACGCCATCCGCGCCTTCGCCGAGCACGAGGTCGGCTTTGCGGCCGGCTACCGCCTCGACGGGCAGCCCTCGGGACAACTGCGCACCGAAGCAGAGGCGGCGGCGCGTTCCGCCGACCGCGTGGTGTTGTTTCTCGGTCTGGCCGACGGTCAGGAATCCGAGGGTTTCGACCGCTCCACCATCGAGTTACCCGACGATCAGCTCGGCCTCGCCACCGCCGTGTTCGACGCCAATCCCGCCACCGTCGTGGTGCTCTGCCACGGCGGTGCGCTGCGCGTGACACCGCTGCGCGCACCGGCGATCGTGGATGCGGCACTGCTCGGCCAGGCGGTCGGATCGGCCATCGCCGATGTCCTGTACGGCGCGGTCAACCCGTCGGGCCGGCTGGCCGAGACACTGCCCCGTCGCATCGAGGACACCCCGGCCCACCTCTCCTTTCCCGGCGAACACGGACATGTCACCTATGGCGAAGGTCTCTACATCGGATACCGGTGGTATGACGCGCGCGACCTCGACGTCGCCCACCCCTTCGGTCACGGACTGTCCTACACCACGTTCGACTATCGCGATCTCGTTGTGTCCGAGGATGATTCGGGGATCGCGGTGTCGCTGGCGGTCACCAACACCGGCGCTGTCTCCGGACGCGAGGTGGTACAGGTCTACGTGGGAGTCGATGACGCGAGCGTCGTGCGCGCACCGCGCGAACTCAAGGCGTTCGCCACGGTTGATCTCGGCGCCGGCGACACCGCCGAGGTGATGCTGCACATCGATCGGGACAGCTTGGCGTACTGGGACATTCGCGTTCACGAGTTCGTTGTCGAGGGCGGCACATACCGGGTGTCGGTGGGGGCGTCGAGTCGCGACATCCGGCTGTGCGCGACGGTCGGCATCGCCGGTGACGACATCCGCGTCCCGCTCACACTGGAATCGTCGATCGGCGAGGCGCTCGCCGATCCTGTTGCGGCCGAGGGCCTTCAATCCATCGTCGGGGCGATGTTCGGTGGTGGGGACGGTGGAGGTTCCGCCTTCGGCGTCGATGTGGCGGCGATGATGGAGTCGGTACCGCTGGGGCGACTCGTCGGTTTCTCCGGGGGCCTGCTCTCGCGCGAGATGCTCCAGCAGATCCTCGATCGGGCCAACGCCGGGCACTGAACGACTCCCGGGCTCAGCCCAGGTGCGCCTGCGCCCCCGAGTTCTGCTTGTCGGTCCGCTCGAGTCGTCCCTCGGTCATCGACGCGATCTGGTCGACGACGACGCGCATGCGGGCATCGTCGTCGTCGGCCGCGTTCCAGGCGGGTACGAAGACCGGATCCAGTCCGCCGGGCGCGGCGGCCATGAACCAGGACGCCACCCGGTGAATTCGTTCCCGCTGACGTTGTTGGGTCGCCTTGTGCCGCTCGTTGGAGAAGATGAACCGCAACGCCAGCGTCTTGAGCATCAGAACCTCGGCGGCCACCATCTGCGGCACCGTCAGATCCGCGTCGTAGCGCGCCACCGGACGATCCCCCACCACCGCGCGGGTACCGGTGATGGCCGCCGACGCGAACCGTCCGATCAGCTCACTGGTGAGCCGTTTGAGCGCGACGTAGTGATCCAGGGTGCCGTCGAAGGCGCCCACGGCACGAACGATCTCCATCCGCGACAACCGCTGCGCGGCGTCGGTCAGTGCCTCGATGTCGAGACCGGGAAACTCGCGCAGCCCGATCTCGGCCAGCGCTTTCTGGTCCTGCGGGTCGGCGAGGGTACGCAGATCGATCCGGTTGGCGATCACCCCGTCCTCGAGGTCGTGCACGGAGTAGGCGACGTCGTCGGACCAGTCCATGATCTGCGCCTCGATGCACTGTTTGCCCGCCGGCGCATCGCGGCGGATCCAGTTCAGGATCTCCAGATCGTCGTCGTAGGCTCCGAACTTGGTGCCGGGTGCCCGGCGTGGCCACGGATACTTCAGCGTGGCGTCCAGGGAGGCGCGGGTCAGGTTCAGTCCAGCACTACGTCCCCGGTCGTCGAGCAGCTTCGGTTCCAGGCGGGCCAGGATGCGCAGGTTCTGGGCATTGCCCTCGAAGCCGCCGTGGTCGGCGGCCACCTCGTCGAGCGCCCGCTCACCGTTGTGCCCGTAGGGCGGATGCCCGATGTCGTGGGCCAGACCGGCGAGTTCGACGAGGTCGGGTTCGGCACCCAGACCGATCGCGATACCGCGGCCGATCTGCCCGACCTCCAGCGAATGGGTCAGCCGCGTGCGCGGCGTGTCGCCCTCACGCGGGCCAACGACCTGCGTTTTGTCGGCCAGACGCCGCAACGCGGCCGAATGCAGGACGCGTGCGCGGTCCCGGGCGAAGTCACTTCGATGGTCGGTACGCGTGCCCGGGAGGCTCGCCACCTTGGCGCCCTCCGGGATGATCCGCTCCACGGCCTCGAGGCCGTAACTCGCCTGCGGCGGCGCCACGTGGCCCCCTCCGGTCGACGGGTTCGCGGTGGGGAGCTCAGTCAAGCACCCAGCCCCGTGCGACCGCGAAGTCGGTGATCCGACGACGGATCGCGACGATCTGGGCCGCGGTCAGGTCGTCGGAGGAGTCGAGCAGCAGCTCGGTGAGTTCCTCGGTGAACGCGGCCGCATCCAGCGTTCCGGACCCGCCACGCGGACGCCGCTCGCTGCGATGGCCCCGATCGTGCCCGCGATCGCCACGATCCCCGTGTCCGCGGCCGTGATGCTCATCGCGACGATGTGCCCGGGCACCGGCCTGCTCGTCGGCGGGGGCCTCCTCGGTGACGGCGACGTTCACGGCCTTGGCACCGCGGTCGGTCTCCTCCACGTCGAAGGACACCTTGGCACCCGGTTTCAGCGAGCTCTCGTCGATGTCGATGTCGTTGATGTGCAAGAACACATCAGCACCACCCGACTCCGGTGCCAGGAACCCGAACCCCCGATTCGTGTCGTAATGAACGACTTTCCCGCTGACCGCCACGACTGCACTCACTCTCCTCCGTCGGCGAAGACGAACCCCTTGTCCGCTCGCACGACAAACTCACCGTCAATTGTGACAGACAACCGCAGGTCAGGCGCAACCGTCGTCGGGAACCACTGCCGAGCGGCGGAGATCAGACAGAGATCAGG
This sequence comes from Gordonia bronchialis DSM 43247, assembly GCF_000024785.1. Classification (NCBI taxonomy): domain Bacteria; kingdom Bacillati; phylum Actinomycetota; class Actinomycetes; order Mycobacteriales; family Gordoniaceae; genus Gordonia; species Gordonia bronchialis. The sequence goes on from NC_013441.1 coordinate 3,373,945, forward strand.
CGCCGATCAGCTTGCCGGCGAGGTACTCGGCGACCTTGTCGAGCGCCACCCGCTCCTGGCTCATCGTGTCGCGTTCCCGGATGGTGACCGCCTGATCGTCGAGGGTGTCGAAGTCCACGGTGACACAGAAGGGCGTACCGATCTCGTCCTGGCGCCGATACCGCTTGCCGATGCCCTGCGCGTCGTCGAACTCGACGTTCCAGTGTTGCCGCAGTTCGGCGGCGAGGTCGCGGGCCTTGGGCGAGAGCTTCTCGTTGCGCGACAACGGCAGTACCGCCACCTTGATCGGCGCGAGTCGCCGGTCGAGCTTGAGCACCGTACGAGTATCGGTGCCGCCCTTGGCATTCGGCACTTCCTCTTCGGTGTAGGCGTCGCACAGGAAGGCCATCAACGAGCGGGTCAGGCCGGCCGCGGGTTCGATGACGAAGGGGGTGTAGCGCTCCCCGCTGGCCTGGTCGAAGAAGCTGAGATCCTCCCCCGAGTGCTTGGCGTGCGTGGACAGGTCGAAGTCGGTGCGGTTGGCCACACCTTCGAGCTCACCCCACGGGTTGCCGGCGAAGCCGAACTTGTACTCCACGTCGACGGTGCGCTTGGAGTAGTGCGACAGCTTGTCCTTGGGATGTTCGAAGAGGCGCAGATTCTCCGGGTCGATTCCCAGTTGGACATACCAGTCGAAGCGATGGTCGATCCAGTACTGATGCCACTGCTCGTCCTCGCCGGGTTTGACGAAGAACTCCATCTCCATCTGCTCGAACTCGCGCGTACGGAAGATGAAGTTTCCCGGGGTGATCTCGTTGCGGAAGCTCTTGCCGATCTGGGCGATACCGAACGGCGGCTTCTTACGCGCCGTGGTCATCACGTTCTTGAAGTTGATGAAAATGCCCTGCGCGGTCTCCGGACGCAGATAGTGCAGGCCCTCTTCGTCGTCGACCGGGCCCAGGAAGGTCTTCATCAGACCGCTGAACGCCTTGGGCTCTGTCCACTTGCCGGGCTGACCGGTCTCCGGGTCGTTGATGTCGGCGAGTCCGTTGGCCGGCGGATGGCCGTGCTTGATCTCGTAGTTCTCGATCAGATGGTCGGCGCGGTAACGCTTGTGCGTGTAGAGCGACTCCACCAGCGGGTCGGTGAACACCTCCACGTGGCCGGAGGCCTGCCACACCTGCCGCGGCAGGATCACCGACGAGTCGAGGCCCACGACGTCGTCGCGGCTGGTGACCATGGTGCGCCACCACTGCCGCTTGATGTTGTCCTTGAGTTCCACACCGAGTGGCCCGTAGTCCCAGGCCGACTTGGTCCCGCCGTAGATCTCACCGCACTGGAACACCAGACCTCGGCGCTTGGCCAGGTTGACGACGGCTTCGACTCGATTGGACTGGGCGGCGGCCACGATGATTCGCTCTCCACTTGCATCTCGGGGATGGTCTGGTGTGCCGTCACATGCTGTGACCGGCAACCCTTACAGGGTAGCCGCCGCCACCTTCGGTGAAGAATCACAGTCACCTCCGGCGGAGAATCGCCGTCCTATCATGACCTGCGTGAAGCGAAAGCCGGCGGCCGAGGCGTTTGCGGTGCCACGCAGTCTCTGCCCGCTGATAATGATGCTGATCGTCGCTCTTGCCCTCGCGGCATGCCCGACCCACGACACGTCGGAGTCGAGGGAGCAATCGACACCGCGCGCGTCGTCGCCGCAGGTGCCCGCGCCGGTCGATGTGCTGACCCCCGATTCGCTCGCCCGCGCGGTCACGCTCGACAACGTGATGCGTCATGTCGAGGCCCTGCAGACGGTGGCCGGCGCGAACCACGGCAACCGGGCGGCGGGCACCCCCGGCTACGACGCGTCAGTCGACTACGTCGCGGGCCTGCTGCGTGCGGCGGGATTCCGGGTCAGCACACCGGCATTCGATTACACCCGCTATGACGCCGGTCCGGTGGACCTGCGCGCCGACGGGGCCGCCGTCGAGGCGACCGTCCTCGAGTACTCGCCGGGAACCGGTCGCGCGCCGGTCACCGGTGCGCCGGTCGTGGTCGGCGGACTCGGTTGCGCTGCAAACGATTTCCCGGCGAGCGTGCGTGATTCCGTCGCCGTGATCACCCGTGGCGGCTGCGAGTTCGTCCGCAAGGCACGTGCCGCACAGACCGCAGGGGCCCGGGCGGTCATCATCGTGAACAACGCGCCCGAGAAACTTTCCGGCGCGACCCTCGGTACCGAGAATCCGCCGACGATACCGGTCGTCGGGGTCGCCTCCGGCGACGCCGAGCGCATCACCCATGCCCGCTCGATCAGCCTGGCGGTGACGGCGGAGACCAGGAAGATCGTGTCCCGCAACGTGATCGCGCAGACCACCACAGGCGACCCGTCGGATGTGGTGCTCGCCGGGGCACACCTCGACAGTGTCGAGGCCGGGCCGGGCATCAACGACAACGGCACCGGCACCGCGGCAGTCCTCGAGACCGCACTACGCCTCGGGTCGGCTCCGCGCGTACCCCATGCGGTGCGCTTCGCCTTCTGGGGAGCCGAGGAGGACGGGCTCATCGGGTCCACCCGCTATGTCGAATCGCTCGACGATCAGCAACGGCGGGCACTCGCGCTCTACCTCAACTTCGACATGCTCGGCTCCCCCAACGGCGGCTTCTTCGTCTACGACGGCGACGACTCGGCCCGCGACGGTGCCGGGCCCGGCCCCACTGGTTCGGCAGGCATCGAGCGGGTGTTCACCCGCTTCTATGACACCTTCTATCGCGGTCGGCAGATCGTCGACGCCCCGACCGACTTCGACGGCCGGTCCGATTACGGTCCCTTCATCGAGATCGGTGTGCCGGCCGGCGGAGTCCTCACCGGCGCCGAGGGCATCAAAACGCCCGAACAGGCCCGACTGTGGGGCGGTACCGCGGGCCAACCCTTCGACGCGCATTACCACTCGCCCGGCGACACCGTGGCCAACGTCAACCGCGACATCTTCGGGATCAACGTGTCCGCGGTGGCCTATGGCGTAGCGACCTACGCGTTGTCCACCGCGGGGCCCGATGGTGTACCCGGCCCGGCGGAGCGGCAGCGCCGGCCTCGCTGATCAGCCCTTGACCCCGCACATCCACCAGTCGCCGCCTAGGGCGACGGGATTGGTGCACGGCATGCCGTACATGTCGACTCCCGCCGGGGATCTGCCGGAGGTGTGCAGGTATCCACCGGCGTCGTCGGGCACACCGATCCACAGCGGGAAGAACCGGATGTCCCCGCGGCCCGAGACCCGACCGTTGACCGTGAGAAATCGCAGATGCCACGGCAGCGCCCGCCCGTAGTAGCCGTCTCCCGGCTCGACGCGCAGCGCCCGCTCATAGAGCGTGCGGTGGGTGGCGAACCAACCACGTGGCGAGAGCGACCACCACTGCCCGACCGCCGCGGTGATCAGAACCATGACGGTGACCGCCACGACACCCGCGACGACCCTGTGCCGGCAGATGGCGCCGATCGCGACGCAGATGATTCCGGCGATGCCGAACATCCACATCACCGCCAGAATGACCGCATCGAACACCCACACAGTGACCGGCAGGAGGAAGTAGGCAATCGCCACGAGCCACAGCACCAACCCGAGGAACACCGGTGTGCGTCCCCGCCGTGACACGGTTGACGACGGTGCTGCCGATCCCGCCAACGACACTCGCTCCCCTCCGAACCGATCCCACCCCCGTGGGTACGCGACGGTCGCAACTCTTTGACAATCGCTTCCGATAAGATCGACGTGGAACCCACGACAAGAAGGTCATGCATGTCGGCTCACGAACTCGATCGTCGTCAATCTACCTCGGCACGGACCGCGGCCAGCGAACTCCTGCGTGCGCTCGCGTCTCCGACACGCATCGCGATCGTGCAGTCGTTGGGCTCCGAGTCCCGCTGTGTGCATGAACTCGTCGGCGAACTCGAGTTGAGCCAGCCGCTGGTCAGCCAGCATTTGCGTGTCCTCAAGGACGCCGGCGTGGTCCGCGGTGAACGCAATGGTCGCGAGATCATGTACTCGCTGGTCGATCATCACATCGTGCACATCGTCGACGATGCCCTCGTGCACGCGACGGAAGAGCCCACAACCGAACCCGTCGCAGCAGCCCCCGCTGCCACCGACGACTCTGACAGCGATCCCGTTGCCCCTGATGCCGCTGCTCCCGATTCCGCTGCTACCGATTCCGCTGGGACCAATTCCGCTCGGACCAATTCGTCTGCGACCGCAACCCCGACCGCCGCCCATACCTCGGTGGACGCCCGATGAGCACCACGAGTCGCCCGGTCACCGGTATCCGCTCCACGCGTCAGCGTGCCGCGATCGCCGACGCCCTGGCCGCCACCGACGATTTCTGTTCGGCGCAGGAACTCCACGATCAATTGCGTGCCCGCGGCGAATCCATCGGATTGACCACGGTGTACCGAAATCTGCAGGCGCTCAGCCAGTCCGGTCAGATCGACGTGCTCTGGGACGGTTCCGGGGAAACCCGCTACCGCCATTGCTCGGACGGCCATCACCATCATCTGGTGTGCCGGTCCTGCGGAACCACCGTCGAGGTTCAGGCCGAGCCGGTGGAGCGCTGGGCGACGCGTATCGCCTCCGAGCACGGGTTCACCGGCATCAACCACACTGTCGAGGTGTTCGGATACTGCCCCGCGTGCAGCGAGGGAAGCTGATCCGACGCCTGGTCAGCCCCCGACCAGACGCGCAGCCGCGTCGGCACCCGAGGACAGCACGATGTGCAGCACCGTCAGCAACGGGACGTCGCCGAGTTCCCCAACCGGAAACGTGTAGTACTGCAACACATCTGTGGTGACACCGTCGGGATCGGACCGTCGCAAACTGCCGAAGCTCAACTGCGCACCACAGTCCTCGATGTCGCGGCGTAGCTCGTCGGTGTTGGGCAGGTCGAGCGCGATCAGCTGGGTGATCGCCAGGACATCGAGCCCCTCGGCGAGAGCGAGCACACGGACCGACGCGCTCGTCGAACCCAGCCGGACCATGAACGACTCGGCGTCGAGCGCCTCCACCGTGCCGATCTCGGCGGCCAGACCGGCCACCTTCGCCAGTAGCGCTTCGGTCATTGCGGCTTCACCCCACCGAAACGACGGTCCCGCGAGGCATATTCGAGACAGGCGGCCCACAGATCGCGCCGGTCGAAATCGGGAAACAGCTTTTCCTGATAGACCATCTCGGCATACGCCGACTGCCACAGCAGGAAGTTGGAGATGCGCTGCTCACCCGACGGACGCAGGAAGAGATCGACATCGGGCATGTCCGGCTCGTCGAGGTAGCGGGCAAAGGTGGACTCCGAGATCCGTTCCGGATCGATCTCGCCCCGGGCCGCGCGACGAGCGATTTCCCGTGCGGCGTCGGCGATCTCGGCCCGGCCGCCGTAGTTGACACACATCGTCAGGGTCATCACGGTGTTGTCGCGGGTGAGCTCCTCGGCGACCTCGAGTTCACGGATCACGCTGCGCCACAAGCGTGGTCGGCGCCCGGCCCACCGCACTCGGACACCCATCTCGTTCATCTCGTCGCGCCGGCGGCGAATCACGTCGCGGTTGAACCCCATCAGGAACCGCACCTCGTCGGGACTGCGCGACCAGTTCTCGGTGGAGAAGGCATAGGCCGACAGCCACGTCACCCCGAGTTCGATACATCCGCACACGGTGTCCATCAGGACCGCTTCGCCCCGCTTGTGGCCTTCGGTGCGCGGCAATCCGCGATCGGTGGCCCAGCGTCCGTTGCCGTCCATGACCAGGGCGACGTGACGGGGGACGAACTCGGATGGGATCGCCGGCGGGCGGGCACCGCTGGGATGGGGATCGGGCGGCCGGACGGTCCGCGGTTTGGCGGCCGACGTCTCCGATTGCCGTCGGCGTGCCGAGCCACCGGGCCGCAATGCCATCAACCGACTCCTCTCACGCCGTCTCCACCAGCCTATGGGGCGCGGATCGTTCGATGAGCGGCAGGGTTCGGAGTTGACGCTCCAGATGCCACTGCAGATGCGCCGCGGTCAGACCACTGGCCTGGCGACGCAGCGAGGTCCCCGCGTCGACGGTGTGCTCCCACTGACCACGGAACAGCGCATCCATGAGATCGAGCACCCCCGGCGAGGGTGTCGCGGCGCCGGGCGGACGGCAGTGCAGACACACCGCGCCACCGACGGCGACATGAAAAGCCCGATGCGGTCCCGGTGTGGCGCAGCGGGCGCACTCGTCAAGGGCAGGCATCCACCCCGCGCAATGCATCGCGCGCAACAGGAACGCGTCCAGGATCAGCTCGCGCGGACGGCGATCCTCGGCGAGAGCGGCCAGTGCCCCCACCGTCAGCCGGTGCAGTTGCGGGGCGGGTGCGCGTTCCTCGCCGGCGAGCCGCTCCGCCGTCTCCAGCACGGCACACGCCGTGGTGTAGCGGCCGTAGTCGGCGGCGATGGCATCGCTGTAGGCGTGCAGACTGTGCACCTGGGTCACCACATCGAGGTTGCGGCCCGGATACAGGTGCACATCGACATGCGCGAACGGCTCCAGACGCGCACCGAACTTGGACCGGGTCCGCCGCACCCCCTTGGCCACCGCCCGCACCAGTCCGTGCTCGGCGGTCAGCAGCGTGATGATGCGATCGGCCTCGCCCAGCTTGTGCTGGCGCAGCACGACCGCCTCATCCCGGTAGAACCTCACGCCGACATTGTTCCACCGCGGACAGACACTGCGCGCCCGACATACCGGCCGGGCGCCATGACTGAAAACACTCCGTCGGAATCTGTACTCGGCACGGTCCCCAACTGGACTATCCAGTGCCACGAGCCGTGACGTACAGATTCAGTGCACAGATCACGCGTTCATCATCCGATCCAGCCGGGGCGGCAACGTCATCGCTCCCGCGTAGCGGTGCCAACCCTTGCGGTCGTAGTACTTGGCACCCGCCCAACCGAGCAGCGCGCCCAGGATCAGGCCGACGAAGGATTGGATGGTGGCGCGGGCGAGACCGGCGCTCAGGTCGGCGTCGAAATACAGGATGGACCGCACACCCAGATAGACCACGTGCATCGGTTCGACCGCCGCGATCCAGGCGAAGATTCGCGGACTGGCCTCCAGCGGGAGCGGACCGCCCGACGACGGGAGGCCGAACACCACGAAGAAGATCAGGTTGAAGATCAGCCCCGGATTGCCGAACACCGCCATCATCGAACTCGCGCTCACCCCCACCGCGAAGATGGCGAGCACCGAAAACGCCCAGAGTGCAAACGCATTCGGCAGCGAGGTACCGACGGCCGCACAGACGGCGATGAACAGCGCCGACTGCACGAACGACACGAGCAACATGATGGTCCACTTGGCGGCCAGCGTTCCCCACCGCGAGATCGGCAGCCGGGCCCGAAGCTGATAGAAGGGGCCGAACTCGATGGGTGTCTGCCCCAGCATCCCGTCGACCAGGATGCTGACCATCATCGCGCCGGTGAAGCCCGCCAGGATCAACAGCAGCGTGAAGTAGAACGCCGACAACCCATTTCCGGCGCCTCCCGGCAGCGGCGTCGGCTCGATGACCGAGACCTGCACCGGAGTGGCCAGGGCCACCTGGGCCGCACCGGTGAACGGCACGTCGAGTTTGATCAGCTGCGCCCGGACGGTGCTGGTGAGCTGCGCACCGAACTCCTCGTTGACCTGGTTGCGCACGCGGTCGGCGAAGGTCGTGGTGACCGCCGACGCGAACGCCCCCGACCCGCGATTGATGTAGATGCCGATCGACGGCGACGACGGTTTGTTGGTCAGCACCGTCGCCTGTCCCAGGGAGATCGCCTTGTCGGTGAACCCGGTCTCGATGATCACCACGCCGTACACCTTGCCGGTACCGAGCTCGTTCAACGCGGTGGTGCGGTCGGTGCGGTGGATGACGATCCCGCTCTTCGCAGCCGACGAGATGATGCCGTCGGCGACCTGATTGCCGAAGTTCTGCGGCGTCTTGGTGCCGTCACCGTTGTCGAGCTGACCGCCGGTGTCCTCGTTCACCAAAGCGATCGGGAAGTCGTGCAGGTGCTCCTCCGGATTGGCCACCGCGGCCATGTACAGCGCGGCCATCAGACAGAAGAGCGCCACCACCAGCGCGGTCGGCAGCAACCAGAACCGAGGCGACCCGACGACCCCGGCGATGGTGCGCCCGGCCTCCGCCTCGGTCTCCGGCGCGGCATGATCGCCGTCACCGACGACGGATTGCGTCGGTTGCGCACCATCTTCGTGCTTACCCATGTGCCCCTCCGGTCCCTACCGCCGCATGTACAGTAGGCAACCCTGTCACACGTGACCGCGCGTCAGAAACCCATCCGGCCGAGTTGCTTGGGGTCGCGCTGCCAGTCCTTGGCGACCTTGACGTGCAGATCGAGATAGACCCGGGCGCCGAGCAGCCGCTCGATCTGGGCACGGGCCACCGTGCCCACCTCTTTCAGGCGGGCTCCCTTGTGCCCGATGATGATGCCCTTCTGGCTGTCCCGCTCGACGTAGAGGATCGCGTGCACGTCGAGCATGGGTTGCTGATCCGGCTCGCGGTCACGCTCGATGACCTCTTCGATGACGACGGCCAGTGAGTGCGGCAGCTCGTCACGGACACCTTCGAGCGCGGCTTCCCGGATGAACTCGGCCATCAGAACATCGTCGGATTCGTCGGTGAGCTCGCCTTCGGGATAGAACGCGGGACCCGGTTGCATCAGCGACACCAGCACATCGGTGAGGACGTCGACCTGTTTGCCCGACTTCGCCGATACCGGAACCACTTCGGAGGTCGGGCCGAGCAACTTCGAGAGTGCGAGTAGTTGGGCTGCCACCTTCTCCGGACCCACCCGGTCGATCTTGGTGACGATGCCCAGGACCGTCGTCTTGGGCGCCATATGGCGAACCTGCGAGACAATCCACTTGTCCCCCGGGCCGATCTTCTCGTCGGCGGGCACGCAGACACCGATGACGTCGACCTCGGCGAAGGTGTCCTGCACGAGGTCGTTCAGCCGTTGGCCGAGCAGCGTGCGGGGCCGGTGCAGGCCGGGTGTGTCGACCAGGATCAACTGTGCGTCGGGACGATTGACGATGCCGCGGATGGCATGACGGGTGGTCTGCGGCCGATTGGACGTGATCGCGATCTTCTCCCCCACCAGCGCATTCGTCAGAGTCGACTTGCCGGTGTTCGGCCGGCCCACGAAACAGACGAAGCCGGAACGGAATTCGCTCATCGCCCGGGTTCCAGACGCTCGGTGGGCGTGCCGGCGGCGTCGGTCAGGTAGGCGGGAGCGTCCGGGCTGATCTCGGCGAACGTGGCCAGCCCGGGATCGTCGGCACTGCCGTTCACCAGCACGGCGGCTTCGAAACCGGTTGCACCGCTCGATAATGCGGTCGCGACGGCAACCTGCAACGCGGACAACGTCAGCGACGCGGTGCGCACGTCGGCGCCGGCGTAGGTCCGGCCGTCCGCATCACGCACCGCGGCCCCCGCGGGCGCCTCCGCGCGGGCAAGCGCACCGCGGGCGAGCACCACCAACTTGCGATCCTCGTCGCCGAGGTCAACGGTCACGTTCGGTCCTTGCTCTCGGGCCGGACCGGGACGCATGCGCCATCGATCCGGCGTGGTCGTGATCCTGCCGGCCGTGCACTGTCTCATCGGCGTCCGTCGACGAGGCGTGCTGCACCGCACGGGATGTGTCGGACAACGCATCGGACGGGCCCCCGTCCTGCTCACTCGGATCGTCGTCGGCGCCATCGTCCGCCGACGCCACGCGTGTGACGAGAACGGTGATGATGCGCTGGCGCCCTTGCCGATTCGGCCCACCCTCGGCGACCAGCTCGAGTCCGTGGGAGGCGACGCGAGCACCCGGCAGCGGGACGCGACCCAGTTCCAGACCCACCAGTCCGCCGACCGTTTCCACCTCGTCGTCGTCGATCTCGATGTCGAACAGTTCACCGAGATCCTCCACCGGCAGACGCGCCGACACCCGGTAGGCGCCGTCGGGGAGTTTCTCGATCGGGGCGACCTCGTCGAGATCGTATTCGTCGGTGATCTCACCGACGATCTCCTCGAGCACATCCTCGATGGTCACCAGTCCGGCGATGCCGCCGTATTCGTCGACCAGCATCGCCATGTGATTGCGGGTGCGCTGCATGTCGGCGAGAACCTTGTCCAGTGGTTTGGAGTCCGGGATGAACTCGGCCTCGCGCATCACGTCGCGCACCGTCAGCGTCGACGGCGCCCCGCGGCCTGCGGCGGTCTTGGCCACCACGTCCTTGAGGTAGACCACGCCGAGCACGTCGTCGGTGTTCTCCCCGATCACCGGGATCCGCGAATGGCCGGATCGCACAGCCAGATTGGTGGCCTGCGCGACCGACTTGTCGGCCTCGATCCAGACCATCTCGGGCCGTGGCACCATCACCTCACGAGCCGACGTGTCGCCGAGGTCGAAGACGGACTGGATCATCCGGCGTTCCCCGGCCGCCACCACCCCGCTGGCTTCGGCCAGGTCGACCACCTCGCGCAGCTCGACCTCGGTGGCGAACGGGCCGTTGCGGTAACCGCGGCCCGGCGTGAGGGCGTTACCGATGAGGATCAGTAGCCGGGTCACCGGCGTGAGCAACACCCCGAGAACCGACAGCAGCACCGCCGAGGCGAGGGCGATGGTGTAGGCGTGTTGCCGCCCGAGCGTGCGCGGCCCGACCCCGACCGCCACATAGGACACCACGGCCATGCCGCCGATAGCGACGACCAGCCCCCAGGTGACACCGAGGGTGTCGGTGGCGCTCAGCGCGATCAGCGCGACCGCGGCGGTCTCGCACACCACTCGCAGCAGCACCGCGAGTCCCACGTAGGTGCCCCGCGCGGACAGGATGGTGGCCAGCCGACGGGCCCCCGCCCGGCCTTCTTTGACCATGTCCTCCACGCGGGCGATCGATACCGTGGACACCGCGCTGTCGATGGCCGCGAACAGCCCGCCGATCGTGATCAGGATGATCGCCGCGACGACGAACCATATGTCGTCGGGCACGCTCACTTCTCCTCGGGGGGCACATCGGTGGCGCCCGGATCACCGGTGAAACCGATGTTGGACAACAGCCGCGCGTCCCGGTCGGACTGCCGCTGCTGTTGAGCGAGCCGGTGCCGCTCGGCGTAGAAGGCGTCGAGGATCTCGTTCTGCAAACCGAACATCTCCCGCTCCTCGTCGGGATCGGCATGGTCGAAACCGAGGAGATGCAGGACACCGTGGATGGTCAGCATCGACAGTTCGTGGTCGAAGGACCTCTTGGCCGTCTTCGCCTGCTGCGCAGCGAACTCCGGGCACAGCACGATGTCACCGAGAATGGCCGGCCCCAGATCCGCGGCGTCGGGACGACCGCCCGGCACCAGCTCGTCCATCGGGAAGCTCATCACGTCGGTCGGCCCCGGCAGGTCCATCCACTGCACGTGCATGTCGGCCATCGTGTCCTCGTCGACGCACAGCACCGACAGGAGCGCGGCCGGGTTCACGTCCATCGCGACGATGGCGAACCGGGCTGCCTCGATGATGAGTTCGGCGGGAACCTCGACGCCGGATTCGTTGGCGAACTCGATGCTCATGAGCGACGTCCGTGGTTGGCCGATCGTCGGGCCGCCCGGTTACCTGGCAGCCGGTCGGCGTCGCGCAACTGTCCGCGTTGCGACTCCTCGGCGCGGCCGTAGGCGTCGACGATGTCGGCAACCAGCCGGTGCCGCACCACATCCTGACTGGTCAGCTTGGAGAAATGGATGTCGTCGATACCGTCGAGGATGTCGGTTGCCGCGAGCAGACCGCTGCGGGCACCGCCGGGAAGATCGACCTGGGACACGTCACCGGTGACGACCACCTTGGAGCCGAAGCCGAGGCGGGTCAGGAACATCTTCATCTGCTCGGTCGTGGTGTTCTGGGCCTCGTCGAGGATGATGAACGAGTCGTTGAGCGTGCGGCCGCGCATGAAGGCCAGCGGAGCCACCTCGATCACCCCGGCCGCCATCAGCTTGGGGATGGACTCCGGGTCGATCATGTCGTGCAGCGCGTCGTAGAGCGGCCGCAGGTACGGGTCGATCTTCTCACTGAGCGTCCCGGGCAGGAATCCGAGGCGCTCGCCGGCCTCCACCGCCGGCCGGGTCAGGATGATCCGGTTGACCGACTTCGACTGCAGGGCCTGCACCGCCTTGGCCATCGCCAGGTAGGTCTTACCGGTACCGGCGGGGCCGATCCCGAAGACGATGGTGTGGTCGTCGATCGCGTCGACGTATTTCTTCTGGTTCAGCGTCTTGGGCCGGATGGTCTTGCCACGCCGGGAGATGATGTCCAGCGACAGCACGTCGGCGGGCGACTCCGCGGTTTGTTCGGAAAGCATCGACACGCCCTGACGGACCAGATCAGGGGTCAGCGGGGTGCCGCGTCCCACGAGATCGACGAGTTCGGCGATGACCCGCTCGGACGCGGCGACGTCGGCAGGTGCTCCGGTGAAAGTGACCTGATTGCCGCGCACGTGGATGTCGGCGGGCAGCAGCTGTTCGAGAGTGCGCAGGTTGACGTCACTGGCACCGAGCAGCCCGAACACCATGTCGGGAGAGATCTCCACGGTGGATTTCCCACCCACCCGCCTGCTCGACGTGACCACAGGTCGGCGCGACGCTGCCGCACTCGACTGCCCGCTCGTGTCGGGATTGTCGTCAGTCACGTATGAGATCACTCCTAGGGATGCGGGGCGCCGGTGGCGCGCATGTGTGGGCTTCACGTCAGTGTATCGCGGAGCAACCGCCGATCAGCAGGCAATATTCCGCGGGCACTCAGATCCCGAGCACCCGCATGGTCTGCCGGTTGCCGACGCTGCGCGGATCGACGAAGACGTCGTGTCCTTCCTCTGGTACCACGATCAGCTCCGCGGATTGTCCCCGGGCGGTCACGGCCTCGACGTAGTCACGGCTCACCGCAACCGGGATGGCGGTGTCCTTGTCGCCGTGCACGGCCACCACGTGGGCGTCGAAGACGGGCGCTTCGAGTGGGGAGGCATCGCGGTAGCGCTGTGGGGCGTCGGCGTAATCGGCGCCGAGGAACGCCCGCACCGACGGCCGGCCTGCCTTGCCCGCCCCCACCAGATCGAGGGCGGCCGATTGTGCGACGACGGTGGTGATGCGCGTCTTCGCCGTCCGCGCGCCGAGACGGGCGACCGCGGCCACCGCGAGCTGGCCGCCCGCGGAGTGCCCGACGACACCGACCGAGGACCAGTCGACCACCCGCGCGACCTCGTCGGGCAGCGCGTTCCGGGCCTGCTCGTCGAGTGCGGTGAGCGCGGCGACGACGTCGGTCAGGCTGTTCGGCCAGCCGCCGCCCGGTTCGCCGATCCGCCGGTATTCGATGTTCCACACCAACGCGCCCCGCTCGGCATACCGGCGGGCGATCGCCGATTCGATGGTGAGGCCGAATTCGGTGGTCCAGTAGCCACCGTGGATCAGTACCACCGGCCGCACCACAGCGGGCAGGTCGGCAGGGTCCGCCGCGTGATAGAGGTGTCCGTATTGCGAAGGCGCCGAACCATATTCGATCTTGGTCCGATGAACCGGACAGCGTTTCACCGGCTCCACCGTTCGGTCAGCACGCCGATCGCGCCGAGTGCCACGGCCGCCGCGGTGGAGGTCCGCAGGATCTCCGGTCCGAGGAGCACCGGTTCGGCACCGAGCGCGGTGAGATCGTCGACCTCGCCGTCGTCGAGACCACCCTCGGGCCCGATCACGAGGACGATCCGATTGGCTTGTGCGAGAGGGAGTTCACGCAGCCCGCCGGTGGCCTCCTCGTGCAGGATCGCGACCAGGCCGCCGGTGGCAATGGTGTCCGCACACAGTGCGCGGACATCCGTGGTGGTGGCCAGGTCGGTGATTTCGGGAATCCAGGCGCGCCGGCTCTGTTTGGCCGCCGACGATGCGGCGGCCCGCCACTTGGCAACTCCCTTGTCGGCCTTGCCCGCCCATCGGGCAACGCATCGTGCTGCCTGCCACGGCACGATCACATCGGCACCGGCCTCGGTGGCCAGGTCGACGGCGAGTTCGGAACGCTCCGACTTCGGCAGCGCCTGCACCACCGTCACCTGCGGGTCCGGCGGTGCGACATAAGCGAATTCACGTACGCGGGCGATCAGGGTGTCCTTGGATTCGACGGCCTGCACCTCGCACACCGCCGTCGACCCCGCGCCGTCGCCGATGACGATCCGCTCACCCACCGCCACCCGGGTGACGGTGACGGCGTGCCGCCCTTCCGGACCGCTCAGCACCGCGTCGGTTCCCGGCTCGGGGACCGTCTGAGCCCAGAACAGCGGAGGACTCACCGACGCACCGGCCTCTACCGGCCCGCGAAGGCGTTGCGCAGCCGGGAGAACAGGCCACCCGGACCGGCCGCGCTCGTCGTACTGACGATCTCGATCTGGTCGTCGGAGGTCTCCCGGAACCGTTTGAGCGCCGCGGCCTGCGCGCTGTCGAGCTTGGCGGGTACCACCACGTCGAGATGCACGTGCATTGTTCCGCGCACGCCGGAATTCACGTGCGGCATCCCCTGGCCGCGCAGCTTGACCACCTGGCCCGGCTGGGTGCCGGCGGCGATGGCGACCGTCACCGGATCGCCGAGGATGGTGTCGACGCTGAACTCCGCACCGAGCGCGGCGTCGGCCATCGGCACCCGCAGGGTGCAGTGCAGGTCGTCCTTGTCGCGCATGAACACCTCATGTGGGCGCTCGGAGATCTCCACGTAGAGGTCGCCGGCCGGACCACCGCCCGGCCCCACCTCACCCTGACCGGCCAGCCGCACCCGCATCCCGCTCTCGATGCCGGCCGGGATCCGGACGGTCATCGTGCGGCGCGAGCGCACCCGGCCGTCACCCCCACACTTGTGGCACGGGTCGGCGATGACCTCGCCGACACCGTGGCAGGTGGGACATTCGCGCACGGTCATCACCTGGCCGAGCAGCGAGCGCTGCACCGCCTGGATCTGGCCGTTGCCCTCACAGGTGTCGCAGGTGACGGGTTTGCTGGTGCCGTTGGTGCCCGAGCCGGTGCACACATCGCACAGGATCGCGGTGTCGACCGTGATCTCCTTGTTCACCCCCGAGGCACATTCGGCGAGGTCGAGCTCCACCGCGACCAGCGCGGGTTCGCCGGGCTGCACGCGTGAACGCGGGCCACGACCGCCACCGAAGCCACCACCACCGCCGAAGGCGCCACCCGAGCCGAAGAACGCCTCGAACACGTCACCGAAACCACCACCGCCGAATCCACCACCGAAACCGCCCGCACCCGCCGTCGCGAGGGGATCGCCACCGGCGTCGACGATGCGCCGCTTCTCCGGGTCGCTCAGCACCTCGTAGGCGGTACTGACCTCTTTGAAGCGTTCCTCTTCGCCCGGATTGACGTCCGGGTGCAGTTCACGGGCCTTCTTGCGGTAGGCGCGCTTGATCTCCTGCTCGCTGGCCCCTTGGGGCACACCCAGGATTCCGTAGTAATCACGTGCCACGGTTGTCTCGGTCCTTCGGTCTCAAGAGTTCACTTCACGCCGCGGACGGCGCTGGGTCCATCGTCGGTATGGCCACGGCCGGGGATTCGCCGGCTGCCGCGGCGCGGGTCATCGCTCGGCGAGCACCTCACCGACGTATTTGGCAACGGCCGCGACCGAGGCAATGGTTCCCGGATAGTCCATGCGGGTCGGCCCGAGCACGCCCACCCCGCCGAACACCGTGCCCGATGCACCGTACCCCGTCGACACCACCGAGGTTCCACGCAGGTTCTCGGTCTGCGTCTCCTCGCCGATCTGCACTGTGACCGCGCCCATACGCTGGGTGGCGGCCAGCAGCTTGAGCACCACCACCTGCTCCTCGAGCGCATCGAGCACGGTGTCCATGCCACCGAGAACGGGCGCGAAATCGGCGGCCGACCGTGCCAGATTCGACGTGCCGCCCAGCACCAGGCGGTCATCGCCGCGCTCCACCAGGGTTTCCACCAGCACCGTGGCGACGTTCACCACCGCGGTGCGGATGTCGTCCGGCGCCTCGTTGGCGAGTTCGGTGACCGCGGCCGAGGCCTCCTCGAGGCGTTTGCCGTGCAACGCATTGGAGAACATGTCCCGCAGGCGGGTGAAGTCCTCCTCGTCGAGATCCTGCGAGAGCGCGACCATCCGCTGTTCCACGCGACCGTTGTCGGTGATCACCACCAGCAGCAACCGGGACGCCGAGAGCGTCACCACCTCGAGATGGCGGACGGTCGCCGTGGACAGCGCCGGGTACTGGATCACCGCGACCTGCCTGGTCAGCTGGGCCAGCAGTTTGACCGACCGGCGCAGCACGTCGTCGAGGTCGACGCCGGAGTCCAGAACCGAGAGGATGGCCCGGCGTTCGGCTGCCGACAGCGGTTTGATCTCGCTGATCCGGTCGACGAACACCCGGTAGCCCTCGTCGGTGGGCACCCGCCCGGAACTGGTGTGCGGCTGGGTGATGTATCCCTCCGCCTCGAGGACGGCCATGTCGTTGCGGACGGTCGCACTGGACACGCCGAGCTGATGTCGCTCGACCAACGCCTTCGAGCCGATCGGTTCCTGCGTGTCGACATAATCCGTGACGATCGCGCGCAGGATCGCGAAACGACGGTCGTCCGTGCTGGACATGCTGGACACCTCCTGACCGGACCCGCTCTGCCATACAGTGGGTGACATCCATCTTACGAAACAGCGGTGCAAAGGCCGGGCAAGCGATGATCTTCAAGGGGGTTCGCGAGGGTAAGCCCTACCCCGACCACGGGTTGTCGACGCGGGCGTGGGCCAAGATCCCGCCGCGTCAGCTCCGGTTGGACGAGCTCACCACCGTCACCACGGTGCTCGCGCTGGACAAACTGCTCAGCGAGGACTCGACGTTCTACGGTGACCTGTTCGCGCATGTGGTCCGCTGGCAGGGCGAGCTCTACCTCGAGGACGGCCTGCACCGCGCCGTGCGCTCCGCCCTGCGCAACCGGCACGTCATCCACGCTCGCACCCTCGATCTGGACACACTGGATCTGAGCCGGGGCACCGAGTCCCTGGAGAGTCAGCTCGGTGACACCGCGGAACTCCCCAGAGCCGAGCGGCCCGCGGGCGCCCATCGGCGCGACGCCGCGCCGGCCGGCGGGCGCAGCACCGGATGGACGACCCCGCAGGCCGACGGTCGGAGCTGGCGTGTTGGCCGGACCGCCGGGCTCGGCTCCGACGACCACGAACCGCGACGTCAGTAGCGGCCACATCGGGGCCGGTATCGACCATTTGGGATTTCGCCGTCATCGCGTTCGCGATCTTCGTCATCGGGCTCGCGCGACTGGCCCGCACCGACCTCACCGGCGACTGAGAGTCCCTCACCCCCATAGGATTCGGCGCACCACGCCGTCGGCGAGCAAACGTCCCTCGTCGGTGAGGACGTAGGAATCCTCACCAGCAGTGAGCAGACCGTCGCCGCACAACTCACGCGCCCGCCGGTTCTCGGCGTCATCGAGAGCGCTCGCCGGCAGACCTTCGCGGCAACGCGCGGTGAGCATCACCGTCTCGACATGGCGGTCCTCGGGGGTGAGAGTCTCCGACGACGCGCGCGGCAGATGTCGCTCGCCGAGTGTCTGCGCATAGCGCGCCGGGTGCTTGACGTTCCACCACCGGACACCGTTGACATGCGAGTGCGCGCCGGGTCCGATCCCCCACCAATCGTCCGAGCGCCAGTAGGCGAGGTTGTGCCGGCATTCGCCAGACGCACTTCGCGCCCAGTTGGACACCTCGTACCAGCTGAATCCGGCGTCGGTGAGACGCCGATCCAGGATGCGGTAACGGTCGGCGAGCACGTCGTCGTCGGGAGCCGGCATTTCACCTCGTCGTATCCGCCGGGCCAGCGCGGTGCCGTCCTCGACGATCAGCGCGTACGCCGAGACATGGTCGACGCCGGCATCGAGGACCGCGTCGATACTCGCGTGCAGATCCGCGTCGGTCTCCCCCGGCGTCCCGTAGATCAGGTCGAGATTCACGTGGTCGAAACCGGCCGCCGTCGCCTCGCGGGCCGCCGCGACGGCGCGGCCGGGCGTGTGGATGCGATCGAGGACCGCGAGCACATGGGGTGCTGCCGACTGCATGCCGAGCGAGACGCGCGTGAAGCCCGCCGCCGCCAGGCCGTCGAAAAATGCCGGGGAGGTGGACTCAGGATTGGATTCGGTGGTGATCTCGGCGTCGTCGGCGAGCTCGAAGTTGTCCCGCACGCGGTCGAGCAGCTCGGTCAGCCCGGATGCGCCGAGCAGCGACGGCGTTCCCCCGCCGACGAAGATCGACGACACCGGCCGGGCCGGTGACAGCATGCCGGCGGCCAGTTCGAGTTCGGCCGCCACGGCTCGGCGCCAGGACTCCGGCGACGACGACGAGCCCAGTTCACCCGCCGTGTAGGTGTTGAAGTCGCAGTATCCGCATCGCGTCGCGCAGAACGGCACATGCAGGTAGAGGCCGAACGGCGTATCGGGATCGGCGTCGGCGCAGGCAGCGACGACGGCCTGATCGGCCATCACCTGATCCGAGACCTCGAGTTTCACCGTTCCATCATGCCGACCACCCGACCGCAGAAGACAATCGGCGGATACGGGAATAGTCGGTCGGCCGCCGGCCTTGTTCGATGTACCAACACCCATCGGTAGGCCCGGAGACCTTTGCGTCACCATGATGGAAAATAACCCCAAGTAGACGAGGCGAGGATCGGCGTGGCAATATGGACACCGTGACTTTCCCAGGGGTGTGGCTGGCCGCTCGCCGCCACATTGATCTCAAGCGCGTCTGCAGCGCTTTCTGTCGCCTCTAGCGACGTCTCGGCCCTGAGAGTCCCCGCAAGCTGCGGGATGCCGGCACGTTTTCAGCCCGTTCATCGTGCGATACCGGTCGGCCTGTGTGCCGGCACAGGAGACTTCATGACGTCCACAACAGATGCCCCTGCCGTCACGGCGACCGGCGCCGACAACGCCGCAGACAAGGCTTCGGCCGCCGGCGACGCACCGGCGCGGCCCGCCCGCCCGGCCCGCAAGCCGCGTCCGGCCAAGCGGCGTGCGGAAGGTCAGTGGAAGCTCGGCTACCGCGAGCCGCTGAACCCCAACGAGCAGGTCAAGAAGGACGACAACCCGCTCAACGTGCGCGCCCGCATCGAGAACATCTACTCCAAGCAGGGCTTCGACTCGATCGACAAGCAGGATCTTCGTGGCCGGATGCGCTGGTGGGGGCTCTACACCCAGCGCGCCCAGGGATACGACGGCACGTGGACCGGCGACGAGAACATCGACATCCTCGAGGACAACCACTTCATGATGCGCATCCGATGCGACGCCGGTGCGCTCAACGTGGAGCAGCTGCGGACCCTCGGCCAGATCTCGACGGAGTTCGCCCGCGACACCGCGGACCTCTCCGACCGCGAGAACGTCCAGTACCACTGGATCCGCATCGAGGACGTCCCCACCATCTGGGAGCGCATCGAGGGCGTGGGGCTCAAGACCACCGAGGCCTGCGGCGACTGCCCGCGTGTGGTACTCGGATCGCCGCTGGCCGGCGACGCCGTCGACGAGGTCCTCGACCCCACCCCGGCCATCGACGAGATCGTGCGCCGCTACATCGGCGACCCGAAGTACTCGAACCTGCCACGCAAGTTCAAGACGGCGATCTCGGGTCTGCAAGATGTGGCCCACGAGATCAACGACGTCGCCTTCATCGGCGTGGTCCATCCCGAACACGGCCCCGGCCTCGACCTGTGGGTCGGCGGCGGACTGTCGACCAACCCGATGCTGGCGCAGCGTGTCGGTGCCTGGGTTCCGCTCGACGAGGTCCCCGATGTGTGGGAGGGCGTCGTGTCGATCTTCCGCGACTACGGTTACCGCCGCCTGCGCGCCAAGGCGCGGCTGAAGTTCCTCATCAAGGACTGGGGCATCGAGAAGTTCCGTCAGGTCCTCGAAGACGAGTACCTGGGCCGCAAGCTCATCGACGGTCCGGCCCCCGAGCCGCTCACACAGCCGCGTGATCACGTCGGCGTGCAGAAACTCAAGAACGGTCTGAACTCGGTGGGCTTCGCCGCGGTGGCCGGACGCGTGTCGGGCACCAAGCTCACTGCCGTCGCCGACGCCGCGCAGCGCGCCGGCTCCGACCGGATCCGCTTCACCCCGTATCAGAAGGTGGTCGTCCTCGACGTCGCCGACGACAAGGTGGAGCAGCTCATCAGCGACCTCGCCGGCCAGGGCCTGTCGGCCCGCGCGTCCAACTGGCGCCGAAACCTCATGGCGTGCAGTGGTATCGAGTTCTGCAAGCTGTCCTTCACCGAGACCCGCAAGCGTTCGCAGCTCCTGGTGCCCGAACTCGAGGAACGTCTCGCCGACATCAACGAGAAGCTCGATGTCCCGATCACCGTGAACATCAACGGGTGCCCCAACTCGTGCGCCCGCTCGCAGATCGCCGACATCGGATTCAAGGGCCAGCTGGTCGACGACGACAACGGCGGCCAGACGGAGGGATTCCAGGTCCATCTCGGGGGCAGCCTCGGCATGGACTCCGGATTCGGTCGCAAGTTGCGTCAGCACAAGGTGACCTCCACCGAACTCGGCGACTACATCGACCGCGTGGTCCGCAACTTCGTGGATCAGCGCGAAGAAGGAGAACGGTTCGCGCAGTGGGCCGTTCGTGCAGACGAGGAGGCACTGCGATGACCGCGTCCACCGCGGCGGCCACCGGCCGCCGGTTCAGCGAGGACGAATTGCGAGCGCTCGCCGCCCAGGGCGCCGACGAGTTGGGCCCCGACGCCACCCCGGAAGAGCTGTTCGCCTGGACCGCGCGGGTTTTCGGCGACAACTTCGTGGTGGCCTCCAATATGCAGGACGCCGCGCTCGTCGACCTCGCCGTCAAGCACGTCGACCGCGATCTGCTGAACGGCTCCCCGGTGAAGGTCCTCTTCCTCGACACCGGCTACCACTTCGCCGAGACCATCGGTACC
Source organism: Gordonia bronchialis DSM 43247 (assembly GCF_000024785.1). Classification (NCBI taxonomy): domain Bacteria; kingdom Bacillati; phylum Actinomycetota; class Actinomycetes; order Mycobacteriales; family Gordoniaceae; genus Gordonia; species Gordonia bronchialis. The sequence goes on from NC_013441.1 coordinate 3,394,949, forward strand.
CGCGATGCCGTCGAGCAGGTCTATGGCGTCGACATGGTCAACCTCACCCCCGAACACAGCGTCGCCGAACAGGATGAACTCCTGGGCCGCAACCTCTTTGCCCGTGATCCAGGCGAGTGCTGCCGGCTCCGCAAGGTGGTCCCGCTCAAGGCCGGCCTGTCCGGCTACGACGCCTGGGTCACCGGAATCCGCCGCGTGGAGGCACCGACCCGCGCCAACGCGCCGCTCATCTCCTTCGACGAAGGCTTCGGGCTGGTGAAGATCAACCCGATTGCCCCGTGGTCCGACGAGACCATGCAGGACTACATCGACACCAACGGTGTCCTAGTCAACCCGCTCGTCGACGAGGGCTACCCATCCATCGGCTGCGCACCATGCACGGCCAAGCCAGAACCCGGATCCGATCCGCGCAGCGGCCGCTGGGCCGGTCGCGCCAAGACAGAATGTGGGCTGCACGCATGACCATCATCGATTCCACGGCCGGCACCGAGCTCCCCGCACCGATCGCCGAGACCGACGACTTCAGCACGCTCGACGCCCTCGAATCCGAGGCCATTCACGTATTCCGGGAAGTGGCAGGCGAATTCGAGCGTCCGGTGATCTTGTTCTCCGGAGGCAAGGACTCGACTGTCCTGCTGCACGTCGCGCTCAAGGCGTTCTGGCCGGCTCCGCTGCCGTTCGCGTTGCTGCACGTGGACACCGGGCACAACCTGCCCGAGGTGCTCGAGTTCCGCGATCAGGTTGTGGCGCGCCACAACCTGCGGTTGCATGTGGCGAAGGTGGAGGACTACCTCGCTGACGGCCGCCTCACCGAGCGTCCCGACGGTGTTCGCAACCCGCTGCAGACCATTCCGCTGCTCGACGCGATCACCGAGAACCGCTTCGACGCGGTGTTCGGCGGCGGCCGCCGCGACGAGGAACGCTCTCGCGCCAAGGAGCGGATCTTCTCGCTGCGCAACGCCTTCGGGCAATGGGATCCCAAGCGTCAGCGCCCCGAACTGTGGAATCTCTACAACGGCCGCCACGCCCCCGGTGAGCATGTCCGCGTGTTCCCGTTGTCCAATTGGACCGAGCTCGACATCTGGCGCTACATCGCCCGTGAGCAGGTGCTGCTGCCGTCGATCTACTACGCCCACGAGCGCGACGTATTCCTGCGCGATGGCATGTGGATGACTCCCGGCGTCTGGGGCGGACCGCGCGAAGGAGAAGAGCTGCAACGACTCTCGGTGCGCTACCGCACCGTCGGCGACGGCAGCTCCACCGGCGCCGTACTGTCCGAGGCCGCCGACAACGACGCCGTCCTCGACGAGGTCGCCGCATCGCGACTCACCGAACGAGGCGCCACCCGCGGCGACGACCGCGTGTCCGAGGCCGCCATGGAAGACCGCAAACGCGAAGGATACTTCTGATGAGTTCGACCCACCACCACGCTCCGGACCTGCTGCGCATCGCCACCGCGGGCAGCGTGGACGACGGCAAGTCGACACTCGTAGGCCGCCTTTTGTACGACACCAAATCGGTTCTCGCCGATCAGATCGACGCGGTCACCAAGGCGTCGGTGGACCGCGGTCTGGACACCCCGGACCTGTCATTGCTCGTCGACGGACTGCGCGCCGAACGCGAGCAGGGCATCACCATCGACGTGGCCTACCGCTACTTCGCAACTCCCGCACGGTCATTCGTGCTCGCCGACACCCCCGGTCACGTGCAGTACACCCGCAACACCGTCTCCGGCGCGTCGACCGCCCAGTTGGTCATCCTGCTCGTCGACGCACGCAACGGTGTTGTGGCCCAGACACGTCGGCATGCCGCGGTGATGGCGCTGCTCGGTGTGCCGCAGCTCGTCTTGGCCGTCAACAAGATCGACCTGGTGGACGACGCGGCGACGGTGTTCGCCGAGGTCTCCGCCGACTTCGCCGAGCTGACTCGTTCGTTGGGATGGTCGGACGAGCAGGTGACCTCCATCCCCGTCTCCGCGCTGCGCGGCGACAACGTGGCGATCCGGTCGGAATCGACGTCGTTCTACGACGGACCCACTCTGATCGAACACCTCGAGACCGTGCCCAATCTGACCGATCGACGTCAGGTCGGGTTGCGATTCCCCGTGCAGTACGTCATCCGGCCGCGCACTCCCGAGTACCCGGACTACCGCGGATACGCCGGCCAGATCGCGGCCGGCCGGGTGTCCGTGGGCGACGAGGTGGTGATCCTGCCGTCCGGGCAGCGCAGCACCGTGAGCCAGATCGACACCGCCGACGGACCATTGGCCAGCGCGCACACCGGGCGCAGTGTCACCCTGCTGCTCACCGATGACGTCGACATCTCCCGCGGTGACGTGATCGCCTCGGCCGTCGACGCCCCGGAACCGGTGCAGCAGTTCACCGCAACCGTATGCTGGCTCGCCGAGAAGCAGTTGCGCCCGGGAGCCCGCCTGCTGCTCAAGCACGGAACCAAGACCACCCAGGCCATCGTCGGTGCGCTCGACGCGCTGTTCGACGAGCAGAACCTGGCGCTGGTTCCAGCACCGGAATCGGTGGAGCTCAACCAGATCGTCCGTATCTCGGTGCAGACCGCCGAGCCCATCCCGGCCGACGACTACCAGACCAACCGCGAGTCCGGCAGCTTCCTGCTGATCGACCCGCAGGGCGGGAACACCCTGGCGGCCGGTCTCGTCGGTGACGCGCTCTCTCCGCTTCACCTCAAAGAGCTGGTGTGACACCGACTCTCGTTCTTGCCGCACACGGCAGCCGTGATCCGCGTTTCGGCGACACGGCCCGCCGTGTCCGCAACGCGGTGGCCGCGCAGCTGCCCGGTGTGACGGTCCGGCTGTCGTTTCTCGACCTCAACGTCCCGCTCGTGGGTGACGTTGTCGCCGAATCCGATGCGCCCGTGGTGGTTCCGCTGCTGCTCGCAGCCGGCTACCACAGCAAGACCGACCTGCCGGCGATCCTCGCCGAGCGCAACCCCGATGCCCGCCAGACCGAGGTCCTCGGTACATATCCGATGACCTCGGCATTGCGGCAGCGGCTGGCCGAGGCCGGAATGTCCGAGCAGGACGGTGTCATCCTGTGCGCCGTCGGGTCGTCGGACGCCCACGCAGACCGGCACGTACACCGACGCGCCATCGAGCTGTCCACGCACCTGCACCGCCCCGTCGAGACGGTGTTCGCCACCAAGCTGGGCCCGGGTGATCGCGCGCTGCACAGTGCCGTTCGACGTCTGCACGCCGGCGGTGCCCGCCGAGTGGTACTCAGTCCCTACTTCCTGTCCGCCGGGCTGCTCACCGAACGGGTCGAACGAGCCCTCGACACGATCGTCTCCGACGCACTGGTCGCCGGCCCGCTGGGCGCGCACCCCGACGTCGTCGACGCGGTGTGCACGCTGTACCACCGCGCGGCCCGCGACATCGATCGCGACCGCGAGGCAGCCTTCCGCGGCTGAACACCCGCCGCCATCATTGACCGTGCGACGGATCACGTTGATCGTGCTGCCGAATCCGTTGACCGTGCTGCCGGACGCGTTCGGTGTGCACCGCAGATGACACGTGGACGCCCGGTCACCGAAATCGGCGCACGGTCAATGCAAATCGGCGCACGGTCAACGGGTTACACGGCCGGTGACGCCAGGTTCGGCACCTTGGTCGCACGGGCGTAGATGTCCTCACCTGGCTGCAGATTCAGTGCGTTGGCATCGCCGCGAGTGATCTGCGCGGCGAATTCGTCGCCGGTGGTGGCGGCGAGAAGTTCGACGCGTGTCTCGAAGCCGAGGTGCACGACGCGGACCACCTTGGCCTTGATGACGCCGGTGTCGAGATCGGCCTCCGCGGCCGGCAACGCCAGTTCGGGATTACGGCCGATCCGGATATCGTGTGGCCGAACCAGTTCCCCGTTGAGACGCACCGTGGAACCGAGGAAGGACGCGACGAAGGGATTCACCGGGCGATCGTAGAGATCGTCGGGCGTGCCGACCTGTTCGATGCGCCCCTTGTTGAGCACGGCGATGCGGTCGCTGACGTCGAGCGCCTCCTGCTGATCGTGGGTCACCAGGACGGTGGTCACGTGGACCTCGTCGTGCAGCCGGCGCAACCACTTGCGCAGATCCTCGCGAACCTTGGCATCCAGCGCACCGAAGGGCTCGTCGAGCAGCAGCACCTGTGGGTCCACCGCCAGCGCCCGCGCCAGCGCCATGCGCTGCCGCTGCCCACCGGAAAGCTGTGCCGGATAACGCTTCTGGAATCCGGTAAGTCCGACGATGTCGAGCAGCTCGTCGACCTTGCGGTCGATCTCCGTCTTGGGCTTTTTGCGGATCTTGAGCCCGAAGGCCACATTGTCGCGCACCGTCAGGTGTTTGAACGCAGCGTAGTGCTGGAAGACGAATCCGATGTCGCGCTTCTGCGGCGCGAGGCCCGAGACGTCGCTGCCGCTGATGACCACCGTGCCCGAGTCCAGGCTGTCGAGACCGGCGATCGCACGCAGCAGCGTCGACTTACCCGAACCCGACGGTCCGAGAAGCGATGTCAGCGATCCGTCGGGGATCTCGATGGAAACGTCGTCGAGTGCGGCGAAGTCGCCGTAGCGCTTGTTGGCGCCGATTACCGAGATCGACATGTCACACGCCTTCCTTCTGTTCGATGATCTGCCGCGCGTCGAGGGATTGCGGCCCGTGTGGCACGGACAGCTCCAACTCCTCCGATTCCGCGGCGTCGGCTGATGTGCCGGTGTAACTCTGGCTGGCCGATGCGTACTTGCCCTTGGCCCGGCGTTCGATGAGGGTCATCGCGACCAGCACGAGGATCGCGACCAGCATCAGCAGGGTCGCTGCCGCGTAGGCACCGAATTCGTTGTAGTCGTCGGTGTATCGCGAGTGGACCAGCAGGGTCAGCGTCTGCGAGATGCCGGGGAAGTTCGACGACACCATCGTCACCGCCCCGTACTCACCGAGGGCTCGCGCGATGGTCAGCACGATGCCGTAGGTCAGGCCCCAGCGGATGGCGGGCAACGTGATCCGGCTGAAGGTCTGCCACCCGTTGGCGCCCAGGGTGACCGCCGCCTCTTCCTGTTCGGTGCCGATCTCGTGCAGGACGGGCTCCACCTCGCGGACCACGAACGGCAGCGTGACGAACAGGGTCGCGAGCACCAGGCCCGGGAAGCCGAAGATGATCCGGAAACCGGTGCTCTCGATACCGCCGAACCAGCCGCCATAGCCCCACAACAGGATCAGCGCGACACCGGCGACCACCGGTGAGACCGCGAACGGCAGGTCGACGACCGACTGCAGGAAACTCTTGCCCGGGAACTTGCCCCGGACCAGCGCCAGCGCCGTCGCGACGCCGAAGATGACGTTGAGCGGTACGACGATGACCACGATGAGCAGACTCAGCTGCAGCGCGGCGATCGCCGCGGGGGTGGTGATCCACTCCCAGAACTGACCGAATCCGTGCTCGAACGAACGCCAGAAGATCAGGCCGACCGGCACGATCAACAACACGAACAGGTAGATCAGTGCGATGGTCCGCAGCGTGTACCGCGTGAACGGTGAGATCCTCACTGGTCGTTCTCCTCTCGCACGGACTGCCGGCGGCTCACGACGCGCAGGATAAGCAGCGCGACGAACGCGATGAACAGCAACGCGACCGACACCGCGGCGGCGTTCACCGGTTGATCGACCTCGATCTGCTGCTGGATGTACTGGGAGGCCACCTGGGTCTCGCCGGGGATGTTGCCGCCGATGAGGACCACCGAGCCGAATTCGCCGATCGCTCGGGTGAACGCCAGTCCGGCACCGGTCAGGATGGCGGGAAGCAGGGCGGGCAACACGATCTTGGTGAACGTCACCCAGTTGCTGGCACCGAGGACCGCGGCCGCCTCCTCCACGTCACGGTCCAGTTCGAGCAGGACCGGCTGGACCTGACGCACCACGAACGGCAATGTGACGAAGGTCAGCGCGATGACCAGCGCGGGCTGGGTCGCGTTGAGCCGGATGTCGATCGGGCTGTTCGGTCCGTACAGCGACAACAGCACCAGGCTGGCGACGATGGTGGGCAGGGCGAACGGCAGATCGATGATCGCGTTGACGAATCCCTTACCCGGGAACTCGTCGCGGACCAGCACCCACGCGATGAGGGTGCCGAACAGCACGTTGATCACCGCGACCAGCAGCGACACCAGCACGGTGATCCGCAGCGAATCCAGGGCCGCCGGGTCGGTGACGGCATCCCAGAAGCCGCTCCAACCGTCGCCGAAGGACTGGACCGTGATGGCAGCCAGTGGCAGCAACACGATGACCGTCAGCCACAGCCAGGCCACCCCGATGCCCAGCGGGGACACTCCGCTGAAGGTCTTGGACCTGCCCAGGAATCCGCCCGGCGCAGCGGATTCCGCCGACGATGCGGCCGGCTTGACCACCGGTGCACTCATGACCGACCTCCCGACTTGTAGATCTTGGTGATCGCACCGGACTTCGGGTCGAACAAGACCTTGTCCACGGCCTTCCAGCCGGTGAGATCCTTGCCGTCGTTGCTCGCCGCCGTGCCCTGACCGAGAACCTTGCCCAGCTCCTTGATCGTCCACGCCTTGTCGAAGTGTCCGCGGAACAGCCCCTCGGTCGCGGCGATGACGGCGGGCACCACGGGCCGGAAACCCTGCTGGGCCCAGATCCGTTGCGCCTGATCGGTGAAGAGGTAGTTCAGGAACGCCTGGGCGCCGGCCTTGTCCTTGGTGGTGTTGACGATCGCCACCGGGTTCTCGATCTTGAAGGTCTGCGGCGGGATCACATAGTCGACCTGCGCATCGGGCGCTGCCGTCGCATTGGCCCGATCGAGCATGATGGCCTCGTTCTCGTAGCTGATCAGGACGTCGCCCTGCCCCTGCTCGAAGGCCGTCGTCGCCTCACGTCCGGATTTGGGCTGCACCTTGATGTGGTCTCGGACCAGCGCCGAGATGTAGTCGAGTCCGGCGTCGAGGTCCTGCCCGCCGTTGCTCTTCGCGGCGAAGGGTGCCAACAGATTCCACTTGGCCGATCCGGAGCTTCCCGGATTGGGGGTGACGACCTCGATACCCGGCTTGAGCAGGTCATCCCAATCCCGGATGTTCTTCGGGTTGCCCTTGCGCACCACGAGCGCCACGACGGACCCGAACGGGGTGCTGTTGTTGGGTGCCTGCTCTTTCCAGTCCTCGTCCACCAGTCCGGCCTTGACCAGCCGGGTGACGTCGGGCTCCACGGAGAAATTCACGATGTCGGCCGGTACACGACGGGCCACCTTGCGGGACTGGTCCCCGGATGCGCCGTACGACGCCGAGAAGCCGATGCCGGAGCCCTCAGGCGTCTCGCGGAAGGCGGGGATGATCGCGTCGAACCCCACCTTGGGCACCGCATAGGCAACCAGGTTGAGATGCCGGGAGCCGCTGGAGATGTCGATTCCACCGGGCTCGTCGGTGGAACCCCCACCACATGCGGTGACCATGCTGACGGTGGTGGCCAGCGCCACGATCCCGAACATCGCCGAACGCCATCGCCGGCGCGCGTGGTGCCGCCTCTGACCGGTCATCGACCCCTCCTCCGCCACCCGGCCGGGGCCGGGTTCACGCTTGCTTTGACCGGATAACGCTAACAACGGCCGAGCGTGCGAGGGAGCTTGGATTTGTCGCGATTTGAAAGGCGCTTCGGCTGTGTTATCCGCTGCTCAGCGGGTCAAGAACCATGCGACGACGAGCAGGATGACCAGGGCCAACAGGGCGAGGGTGACGCGGGAACGGATCATGTCTCTACAGGCCCGTACCGTCGTCGTCGACGAAGCGCCGGCGGTCGAGCAGCCCCAGGACGCCGTCGACCAGCAGATTCAGCGCGAAGGCGGTGATGATCGCCACCGGTACGACGACCGCGAGGGTCACCAGCAGCTGCGGTACGAAGGACAGTCCGGTGAGCCATTCCTCGACGCTGTCCCACCAGGCAAAGAAGCCTGTCACCCGATCCACCTCATCCGTCATCGCGCTACCCGCGACTTTTGTTCAGCCTGATTTCAAATCCCGGAACCGTCCACCCCACCTCGAGTGGCGGCGACGGAACCACACGCCATCGTATCGCCATCGCCGGTGTCGGCGATTCCCCCGTACCGAGACCGACCCCACCCGTCCGGCCGGTGCCAGGACAACCGGTGCGTGAGAACGCTCGACCAGAAGGGCGCTCAGGCCGCGCCGGTCAGCCCGCGACGCTCGAGCAGTGGCCCGATCTGTGCCCGCCGCCCGATCAGCTTCTCGTGCGCCACCAGCGGATCGACACTGTCACCGCGGGAGAGTGTGGCGTCGGCGAAGCGCCGTCCGTTCGCGCGCTGCAGTCCGCCTTCGGCGAGGAACCACTGCTCGGTCTCGGCGTCGAGTACCTCCGACCAGATGTAGCTGTAGTAGCCGGCCGAGTATCCGCCACCGAAGATGTGGTTGAAGTACGCGCTGCGGTACCGCGGCGGGATCAGATCGGACGCCAGGCCGGCGCCCCGTAGCGCCTGCGCCTCAAAGACTTCCACGTCGGTGACGGCGGCCGCCTCGTCCTCGGTGAGTCGGTGCCACGCCAGGTCCAGTGCGGCCGCCGCAAGGTATTCGATTGTGCTGTGGGCACTTTCGGTCGCCGCAGATCGGCGAGCCGCCGCGGCGAGTTCAGCCGGGATGGGATCGCCCGTCTTGTGGTGGCGCGCATAGTGGGCCAGCACGTCGGGATGCAGCGCCCACATCTCGTTGACCTGGGACGGGAATTCGACGAAGTCGCGCGGCACCGACGTCCCCGACTGGGAGGGATAGTCCACCGCCGACAACAGTCCGTGCAGGGCATGACCGAACTCGTGGAACAGGGTGGTGAGTTGATCCATTGTCAGCAGACATGGTTGTCCCGCATCGGGTTTGGTGAGGTTGAGCACGTTCACGATCACCGGCCGGGTGCGAAGCGCCGCGGATTGATCGATGACGTTGTTCATCCACGCCCCGCCGCGTTTGGACGGCCGCGCGAAGTAGTCGCCGAGGAACAGTCCGATGCCGGTTCCGTTGTCGTCGAACACTTCCCAAATGCGCACATCCGGGTGATAACCGGCCAGGTCGGGACGCTCGGTGAACCGTAGACCGTACAGTTCGTGCGCCGCATAGAACACGCCGCGCTCAAGGACGGTGTCGAGTTCGCAGTAGTCGGCGAAGTCGTCGAGATCCACCGTGGATCGGGACTTCTTCTCGCGGTCCAGCCAGTAGGTGATGTCCGCCGCACCGATCTCCCCCACAGCGATTTCCACCGAAGCGTCGTGTCCCCGGGCGAATTCGGTCAACCGGGCGAGTTCACGGTCCCCGGCACGCATGGCCGAGGCACTCAGTTCACGGAGCAGGTCGTCGACCGCCGCCGGATCGGGTGCGGTCTCTTCGGCGATCACGTACTCGGCGTGGTCGCGGTAACCCAGCAGGGCCGCGCGCCGAGCCCGCAGCCGGACGATCTCGACAACCAGTTCGGTTGTGTCATTGTCATTTCCGCGAGAGCACCGGGATACCGATGCGTCGAACACGCGTTGCCGGGTGGCCGGATCGGTGAGGGCGGCGACCGAGCCCTGGCTGGTCGGCAGTTCCAGTGTGATCAGGTAACCGCCGTCGTACCCGGCCTCGGTCGCGGCTCGTCGTGCGGCCGCGATCTGCCCCGACGACAGCCCGTCGAGGAGGGTGACGTCGTCGACGAAGACGGCGGAATCGTTGGTGTCGTCGAGGATCTGCTGGGAGAAGGTGGTGGTCAGGTAGGCCAGACGCGAGGAGATCCGGCGCATCTCGTCCTGTTGCTCGGTGTCGAGCGCAGCTCCGGCGCGCACGGCTTCTCGGTAGCGTTTGGCCAGCAGTCGGCGTTGCGGTTCGGCCAGACCGGCTTCGTCTGCCCGCTGATGTAGTGACGAGATACGCTCGAACAGAACAGGGTTCATCGCGATCGCGTTTGCGTGATCGGTGAGCAGCACCGAGAGTTGCTGCGAGATCTCGTTGCGCTTCGGGTTGGTGTCGGGTCCGACGAGATTAAAGAAGATGCCGGCCGCCCGGGCGAGGTCCCGCCCGGAGAACTCCAATGCCTCGATGGTGTTGGCAAACGTCGGCTCGTCCGGGTTGGCCGCGATGGCCTCAACCTCCGTGAGATGGCGTGCCATCGCGTCGGTGAAGGCCGGCAGGAAGTCGTCGTCGGCGATCGATGCGAAGTCGGGCAGCTCGTACGGCAGATCGCTGTGCGCCAGAACCGGATTCGGGTCGGCCATCATTTGCCCTTCGGTTTGTCGCCGGCCGCGTCGGTGGACAGCGCCGCCACAAAGGCCTCCTGTGGCACCTCGACCCGGCCGATGGTCTTCATCCGCTTCTTGCCCTCTTTCTGCTTCTCGAGCAGCTTGCGCTTACGGCTGATGTCACCGCCGTAGCACTTGGCCAGGACGTCCTTGCGGATAGCCCGGATGTTCTCGCGCGCAATGATCTTCGAGCCGATGGCCGCCTGGACCGGGACCTCGAACTGCTGGCGCGGGATGAGTTCTTTGAGTTTGGTGGCCATCTTGTTGCCGTAGCCGTACGCGGCCTCCCGGTGCACGATGGCGCTGAACGCGTCGACCGCCTCACCCTGCAGCAGGATGTCGACCTTGACCAGGTCGGCCTCCTGTTCGCCGGCCTCCTCGTAGTCGAGGCTGGCGTAGCCACGGGTGCGGGATTTCAGGGCGTCGAAGAAGTCGAAGATGATCTCCGCGAGCGGCAACGTGTAGCGCAGCTCGACGCGGGTCTCCGACAGATAATCCATCCCGCCGAGTTCGCCGCGTCGCGACTGACAGAGCTCCATGATGGCTCCGATGAACTCGCTGGGCGCGATCACCGTCGTCTTGACGACCGGCTCGAAGATGTGGCGGGTCTTGCCCTCGGGCCAGTCCGACGGGTTGGTGACCACGTGTTCGCTGCCGTCCTCCATGACGACGCGGTACACGACGTTGGGAGCGGTGGAGATGAGGTCGAGTCCGAATTCGCGTTCGAGGCGCTCGCGGGTGATCTCCATGTGCAGCAGGCCGAGGAAGCCGCAGCGGAAGCCGAAGCCGAGGGCCACCGAGGTCTCCGGCTCGTAGGTGAGGGCGGCGTCGTTGAGCTGCAGCTTGTCCAGCGCCTCGCGCAACACCGGATAATCCGAACCGTCCACCGGGTACAGACCCGAGTAGACCATCGGACGCGGTTCGCGGTAGCCGGTCAGCGCCTCGGTGGCACCACCGCGCGCCGTGGTCACGGTGTCACCGACCTTGGATTGCCGGACATCCTTCACCCCGGTGATGAGATATCCCACCTCGCCGACGCCGAGTCCCTTGGACGGTTTTGGTTCGGGCGAGACGATGCCCACCTCGAGCAGTTCGTGCGTGGCACCGGTGGACATCATGGCGATCTTCTCGCGCGGCACGATCTTGCCGTCCACCACACGCACGTAGGTGACGACGCCGCGGTAGGTGTCATAGACCGAGTCGAAAATCATCGCCCGGGCCGGCGCATCCGGATCGCCCTGCGGCGCCGGGACCAGCTTGATCACCTCGTCGAGCAACTCGGTGACACCCGCGCCGGTCTTTCCCGACACGCGCAGCACGTCGTCGGGGTCGCAGCCCACGATGTGCGCGATCTCGGCGGCGTAGCGATCCGGATCGGCGGCGGGCAGGTCGATCTTGTTGAGGACCGGGATGATGGTGAGGTCGTTCTCCATCGCCAGATAGAGGTTGGCCAGCGTCTGGGCTTCGATGCCCTGCGCGGCGTCGACCAGCAGCACCGCGCCCTCGCAGGCCTCGAGCGCGCGGGAGACCTCGTAGGTGAAGTCGACGTGGCCGGGGGTGTCGATGAGGTGCAAAACGTATTCCTGACCGTCGACCGTCCAGGGCAACCGCACGTTCTGCGCCTTGATGGTGATGCCGCGTTCGCGTTCGATGTCCATCCGGTCGAGGTACTGGGCGCGCATCTGCCGTTCCTCGACGACGCCGGTGAGCTGCAACATCCGGTCGGCCAGGGTGGATTTGCCGTGGTCGATGTGGGCGATGATGCAGAAGTTCCGGATCCGGGACGGATCGGTAAAGGTGGTGTCGGCGAAGCTGGGAATCGTCAATCTCCTCGATCAGGACACGCGGGTCGGGCGTTGAGGTCCATTTTCTCATGAGTACCGAGACCACCCACCATCGTGGCCCGACTACCGTGGGCATCGTGCCGAACGACAGCGCAGTGCAGACCGTCGACGAGGATGGTGTCGTCGCCGACGTCCACCGGCCCACGGGTACGCCGCGGGCGGTCGTGGTCCTCGCGCACGGTGCCGGCGGCAACCGCGACGCCGTCATCCTGCGTGCGTTCGCCGACGAACTATGCGCCCGCGGGTTCGTCGTCGCCCGCATCGATCTGCCCTACCGGCAACGCCGCCCCAAGGGGCCACCGAGTCCGTCGACCGCGGCCGCAGACCGCGACGGCATCCGCGCCGCGTGCGCGTACTTCCGTGGTGAGTCCGACGGCCCGCTGATCGTCGGCGGCCACTCCTACGGCGGTCGACAGGCATCGATGGCGGTCGCCGAGGACGGTGCCGATCTCGCCGATGGCCTCTTGCTCAGCTCCTATCCCCTGCATCCGCCCGGCAAACCCGACCGCCTGCGTACCGAGCATCTGCCGTCCATCACGGTGCCCACCCTGGTGGTGCACGGCAGCACCGATCCGTTCGGCACCACCGACGAGATGGACGCCGCAATCGGACTCATCGACGCACCGACGCGCATCGTCGAGATCGAAAAGACCGGCCACAACCTCGACCCGCACCGTCGCCCCACCGTGGGTCTGACGGCCGACGCGGTCGCGGAGTTCCTGCTGACGGAGATCGCCCGATGAGCCCGCGCACACCACAACCGCATCCCACCGCACATCTCGCGCGCGAGATCAGCTACACCCCCGCCCTCGACGGCGACGCCGATCCCGGCGAGATCGTCTGGACCCGGGTCGAATTCGAGGACGACCCGACGCAGGGCAAGGACCGTCCGGTCCTCGTCGTGGGACGCGACAGCCACGCCGAGTCGAGCGATGACGTCCTGGGACTCATGTTGTCCAGCAAGGACTATCACCGCGGTGACGACGACTGGATCAGTGTCGGCACCGGCGCCTGGGACGGCGAGCACCGAGAAAGTTTCGTCCGACTCGACCGCGTCCTCGTCGTCGACGCCGACGGCATCCGACGCGAGGGAGCGATCCTGGATCGTCAACGATTCGACAGTGTCGCAACGGAACTGCGCAGCCGATTCGGCTGGCGGTGACGTCTCGCCTCAGCCGAAAGCGGAGGAAGAAAACTCGTCCTCCTACATTCTGTTCATCCTCCGTTTGCAGCAGGAGGACGAACCAACAGGTGGCGGAAGAACACCGGGAATCCGGCGGACCGCACGACAGGGACCGGTCACGTCTCCCGGACAGACTGCCACATCACCAGCGTCCGGCCCGGTTCACAGTCCGGAAGCACCACCACTGCACGGTCATACGACGACGGCCAGAAGTTCGGATCGCCGGTCGAGATCGCGATCGCCGCGGTTTCGACGATCCTGCCGTCCCGGCGAGCCATCCCATCGTTGCCAGGACACTGGCAGGATGCGGAGTTGCAGCTCGAGTACGTGAGGAACGACGGAGTCGTCCCCCGCCGAAAGTACTTCCCCACATACGCCTTCCACCCTGCTGTCGGCATCAGAAAACTCAGATCCGCGCACCGCGTCCTCGGCCCGGGCGCCGGCAAACTGGTCCGTTCAAGGTACGCCTGCACGTCCGACGCGCCCTCCGGAACCGACACCCCGATGAACTCGGCCGCGTCCTGCGGATCCCGTGACGGGATCACGAAATAGAGAACAACCGCCACCACCGCACCGACGATCAGCAGAATCAGGCCGACGGCAACCCCACCGCCGACGAACCAGGCTCGACGACTACTCATGACGATGGCACCGAGATCGATTTGGGGCTGGAAGTACCCGTCACATCGAAGTGCAGTCCCGGCTCGCCCGCCCTCACGCCAACCGGGTGATCTCCACGATCACATCGAGATCCGTTGCGCCGCCGCCGGTATAGATGCCCTTCAACGGTGAGACATCCGAATAGTCGCGGCCCACACCCACCGAGACGTGTTGCTCGGTGATGGGGGTGTCGTTGGTGGGGTCGTATCCCCACCAGCCACCCGTCCAGGCCTCGATCCAGGCGTGGCTCTGACCTTCGACGGCCTTGTCGATCTTGGCATCGGGTTTGGGGTGGAGATATCCCGACACATAGCGCGACGGAATCCCCAGGCTGCGCAACATCAACAGGGTGAGGTGCGCGTAGTCCTGGCAGACGCCTTTACGTTCGGTCCAGGCGTCGACCGCCGTGGTATGCACGCCCGTCGTGCCGGGGACATACTCCATCTCGGTGTGGACGTACTTGCAGACCGCCTCCACCGCCTCATCCGGGTCGAGCCCCTTGGCGATCCGCTTTGCCGCGGCGGCCATCCCCCGATTCTTGGCCACATAATCGGTGAAGGACAGCATCTCGTCGTAACGGTCCTCGACGTACTCGCTGCGGATCTCGTCCCAAGGGCGTTGCTGCTCGGGACGCTGACCGGCCTCGGTCTCCACCACCGACATCCCCGACACCTCCAATTCCTCATGCGGCGCATGCAGATCGAAGGCGGTGACGGCGGTGCCCCAATAGTCGGTGTAGCGGTAGGCCCTGGTGGCCGGCACGGTCTCGACGCGGTTGACGATCACGTTCTGTCGGGCGTCACTGCGCGGGGTCAGCCGGGCCTCGTTGTAGGACGAGGTCACCGGACTCTTGTAGGCGAAGCCCGTCGAATGGACAACTCGCAGACGCCAGCTCACAGCTCACTCTCCTCGATCACGTGGCCCTCACTGACCCGGGCATCGGCCCACGACACATACGGTGAGACGTGGAAGTACTGGTTGGTGACCGCCTCGTTGACGGCGCGGCAGGTGTCCTGCAGGTCGACGAGTCGTTCCTGCAGATCGTCGAGCAGTTTGCCGGGTTCGATGAACTCCAGTGAGCTACGCGCCCGGCCGAGCAGCAGTTGCGCCTCGGCCTGCAGGCCGACGCGGCTGGCCCGCTTCTCCAGCAGAGCGAGGTTGTGCTCGGCGACGCTGAGCGCGTGGAAGATCGACCGCGGGA
This sequence comes from Gordonia bronchialis DSM 43247, assembly GCF_000024785.1. Lineage (NCBI taxonomy): Bacteria > Bacillati > Actinomycetota > Actinomycetes > Mycobacteriales > Gordoniaceae > Gordonia > Gordonia bronchialis. Next base: position 3,410,116 of record NC_013441.1, read on the forward strand.
ACAACCGGTCCAACAACATGAACTCGACGACGTTCTCCGCGTTGAGGATTCCGCGATAGGTCCGCAGATAGGTGTCGTGCGCACCGGCCGACACCAGGACGTTGACCCAGGCCGGCGAACTCGACCGGTCCCCGGCCCGCGCGAGCAGCATGCGGATGGTCATGTCGACCCGTTCCACCGAGCGGCCCAGGAGCAGGTAGCGGTACCCGTCGTCGTGGCTCAGTGTCGCGTCGGCCAGACCGGCGAACATCGCCGCGCGATTCTTCACATACGCGAGGAACTCGTGCGGCCCCAGACGTCGCGATCGACGTTCGGCCGCGTCGAGCCCGTTGTAGGTGGTGTTGAGACATTCCCACAGTTCGCTGGAGGTGACTTCTCGTGCCCCACGCGCGTTTTCGCGAGCCGATCGCACCAGGTCGACGATCGAGCCGACGGCCTCTTTGTCGTAGGCGACCCGCTCGGTCAGCGACCACACGTCGAGTTCTTCATCGGTGTCGGGCGCGGTGAGCCCGAGGACCTGCACGATGAGCCGGGCCTGCCGGTCGACGTCGACGGTCGCGTCCTCGAGAAGTTGTTGGATCGCGACGTCGAGGATGCGCGCCATGTCGTCGGCCCGCTCGACGTAACGTCCAATCCAGTACAGCGATTCCGCGTTGCGCGCCAACATCATCGGGAACCACCCCCCTGCTGCTGGGTCTGGGTCATCGAGCCCATGCGCTGCGTCTGACTCATCGTGCCCTGCTGCTGTTGCTGGGTCTGGGTGTGCACCAGGTCCGGAGCGCTCTCCGCCGGCCGGGCGGCGGCGACACCACTCGCGGTGACGACCTTGGCCCCGGACATCTCGCGCTCGTCTTCGGAGCCACGCGATGCCAGCACCCAGGTGTCCTTGGAACCACCGCCCTGGCTGGAGTTGACCACCAGCGACCCCTCCGGCAGCGCCACCCGGGTCAGTCCGCCCGGCAGAACCCACACCGACTCACCATCGTTCACCGCGAAGGGACGCAGATCCACGTGGCGCGGGCGCAGGTCGTCGCCAATCTTGGTCGGCACCGTCGACAACTGCACCACCGGCTGTGCGATCCAGCCGCGCGGATCGCTGCGGACCTTGCGCGCCAGGGCGTCGAGCTCCGCCTTGCTGGCGTCCGGACCGAATACGATGCCGTAGCCACCCGACCCCTCCACCGGCTTCACCACGAGTTCGTCGATCCGGTCGAGGACCTCCTCGCACTCGTGGTCGAGCCAGCAGCGAAGCGTGTCCACGTTCTGCAGACTCGGTTTCTCGCCGAGGTAGTACTCGATGATCTCGGGAACATAGGTGTAGATCAGTTTGTCGTCGCCGACGCCGTTACCGACCGCACTGGAGATCACCACGTTGCCGGCCCGGGCCGCGTTGAGCAGCCCCGCGACGCCGAGCATCGAGTCCGGACGGAACTGCATCGGATCCAGGAAGTCGTCGTCGATGCGGCGATAGATGACGTCGACGCGTTGCTCACCCTCGGTGGTCCGCATGTAGACGACATTGTCGCGGCAGAAGAGATCTCGGCCTTCGACGAGTTCGACACCCATGAGCCGCGCCAGTAGTGAGTGTTCGAAGTAGGCCGAGTTCGCGACGCCCGGTGTGAGCACCACGATATTGGGGTCGGCCTCGTTGAACGCCGCTGAGGCGCGTAGGGCGCGGAGCAGGTGACTGGGATAATCGGCGACGGCGCGGACCCGGTGAGTGGCGAAGAGATCCGGGAAGACACGAGCCATGGCGCGCCGGTTCTCCAGCACGTAGGACACCCCGGACGGCGAGCGCAGATTGTCCTCGAGGACCCGGAAGTCGCCGTTCTCGTCGCGGATCAGGTCGATACCGGCGACGTGAATGCGAACACCATTGGGCGGTTTGATGTTTGCGGCCTGGCGGTGGAAGTGCTCACAAGAGTGCACGAGCCGTTTGGGTAGCACGCCGTCGCGCAGGATCTCCTGCTCGCCGTAGATGTCGTCGAGGAACAGCTCGAGCGCCTGTACCCGCTGGGTGACGCCGGCTTCCAGCTTGTTCCATTCGGCAGCCGAAATCACCCGTGGCACAACGTCCAACGGGAAAGGACGCTCCTTGCCGGAGAGTGAGAAGGTGACCCCCTGGTCGAGGTAGGCGTTGCCGAGTGCCTCCACCCGGGTCTCCAGATCGGCCCGCTCCTGGCGTCCCATGGACTTGTGGATACCACGGTACGGTGTGCGCACGTCCCCGGAGCTGTCGAACATCTCGTCGTATGCCCGCCCATACGGACCCGAGGAGTATCCCGCGAAAAGACCTGTCGCCGAAGGAACTTCGCCATCGGAGGCGGCCTTGGACCGGGACTGGCGATCGGTGGTGGCCGATTTGGACGTTCCGGATCTGGTCTGAGACTTACTCGGCTGGGGTTTACCCGCTGCCGTCGACTTGGTGGGCACGGACTTACGCGTCGCAGCCTTCTTGGCGGGTGCACTGGTCGAAGCGGGACTCATAACTTGCCATGGTGCTACAAAAACGTCGATTCGGCATGACGGTCGACGACACGCGCGTCACATCAGCACCAAGCGGGAGTTGACGGCGGTGCGGACGGTTCACGCGCCCCGGCGCGCCCCGAGTGCTCGACGTCGCGCGCGCCGCACCAGGTTCATCGCCCGTGTCTGCCACCGCGGACCCACCTTGGGCAGCGGCGCGGCGAGCACCATTGACGCCATCGTGTCCCAGGCCACCTCGAGTACCGCCTCGGTGCTGGGTTCGGCCACCTCACCCGACGCACCATCCGCCGCGATCAGCAGGTCGTCGAGGTCACCGGCCACCTCGTACCCGGCCGTCCGTACCGCCTCGACCATCGACTCGGCCTGTCCGGCCGCCCATTGCCGTTGGCCGGGTGAGAGCCCCTGTGCCGGTCCGACGGGGGCGTCGAAGAGGATCTCCCCGATCACCTGCCCCTTGATGATCCGCTCGTAGCGCTGCCACGCGATCGTGTCCGGCTGCAGGCGCCGGTTCAGGCCCCGCAAGAACTCCGTCTGCGCAGCGGAGAGTGAACTGTTCAGGCTGGGCACCGGGATGGTGAGCGGCTCGGGATCCACTCCCATGGCATCGAGAAAACGTTCCCACAACCCGTCCCCGTCGACCTGCTGCGCGCCACGGCCGGGGACGGTGACCACGTGCACACGGTCGGCACCGACCACCTTTGCCCAGCGTTCGAGAATTCCGATGTAGTCCTGGAACTCCCAGAACGGTTCCTCGACCCTCGACGCTTCGGGCGCCTCGCCCATCGACACCGACGGCGCGAACGCGCGAACCGACTCGACGAACTCATCGAATCCGGCCAGGTGCTGATTCTTGACGTTCTCCTGCCAGACCGACGGCAACTGGCGGCCCAGATCTCGGACCGTGGCGATCACGTGAACCTCGTCGGCGAACGACAGATCGTTCATCAGCGCATCGATGTGCTCCGGGCCGGCGGTACTGAACAGCTCGTGGGAGAGCAGCGACGTCTGCGGCCAGGCCCGGATCTGCCCCAGCAGCGTGGGCCACGTCCCGGCGAAGGCGGGGTCGGCCCAGTCGAGATAGCGCTCGGGCTGGAGATGAACCGCGACGTGGAAATGATCAGAGATCACATTGCCTGGATAGAGCAGGCCCGAGGTACGAAGCGCGATGTCGCGGTTGCGCCAGAGTCGATCCTGTAGATGGGTTGTCCCTGTCTTGGGCAGACCGATGTGCAGGTAGACGACAGCCATGATGCGTCCAGTCTAGGCTTGCGCTCAGTGTGATTTGAAAGCAGCTCGCAGCCGCTGTGACGTGATTTGGGGCCGGAGGATCCCGGCTGGTAATGTTGTCCGCTGTTGCAGTGACACCGGTGACCAAGGGTTCCGATGTCCCGCCACCGGCGCGAGCCGGACCGATCTCCGGTCCGCCGCACACCGGCAGAACCGACCGACAACCAGCACGGACCAGAGGAAACACGCGTGGCAAACATCAAGTCTCAGATCAAGCGGAACCGCACCAACGAGGAGCGCCGCAAGCGCAACCAGTCGGTGAAGTCGTCGCTGCGTACCGCGATCCGTGGCTTCCGCGAGGCCGTCGAGTCCGGCGACAAGGACAAGGCAGCCGAGCTCGGCCAGGCCGCGAGCCGCAAGCTCGACAAGGCAGCCAGCAAGGGCGTCATCCACGCCAACCAGGCCGCCAACAAGAAGTCGGCCATCGCGCTGGCCGTCAACAAGCTCTGAGCCCAGCTCACTGAGCTCTGCCGACCCGTTCGGCAGCAGATTCCTCCGACTCACCCCGGCGATCTACCACGCGATCGCCGGGGTGAGTTGCGTGTTCGTGGTCGGTGTGGCTAGCGCCGACGGCCCGAGGGCCGCAGGTCGGCGACCCTGGCCACGGCGCTGGTGAGAGCGAAATCGGCGTCGGCGGCCTGGCCTTTGACCTCACCGTTGAGCGTGGCGACCACCTGCACCGCCTTCGCGATGGACTCCGAATCCCAGGCGCGCGCCTGCGCCTGCACATCCTTGACCCGTCGCGGCGGCATTCCGAGCTCGGAGGCCAGCGCGAAATGATTGCCGGTCCCCATCGGACGGATCCGCGCGATCCGGTGCACGGCCTCGGCCAGCGCATCGGCCAGCAGGACGTGGGGCACGCCATGATGCAACGCCCACGCCAGCGATTCGAGTGCCGCCGCCCGGTTGCCGGTGACCGCGCGATCGGCCACCTCGAACCCGGTGATCTCCGGGCGGCCCTGGTAGTACAGCCGGACAGCGTCGCGGTCGACCTTTCCATCCGTGTCGGCGACCAGCTGCGCACACGCGGCCGCTAGTTCCCGAAGTTCCGAGCCCACACCTTCGACGACCTGCTCGACGACCTCGGGACTCACCTTGACCCCCAGCGACCGGAACTCCTGGCGGACGAAATCCATCCGCTCCGACGGCCAGCGCGGCGCTGCCGTGGCGTGTTCGACCGCGCCGGCCTTCTTCAGGGCCGGCACCATCGACTTGGCCCGGCCACCGCCGGTGTGCACCACCATCAGCGTGATCCCGTCGGGCAGAGACGCCGCCGCCTGCGCGATGAGAGCGGCCGGCTCCTTACCCGCCTCCGCCGCGGACTCCACGACGACGATGCGCTCCTCGGCGAACAGCGACGGGCTCAGCAGCTCGGCAAGTTCATGTTCACTGACGTCACCGGCCCGCACCCGGGTCACCGGGACCGGGGTCCCGGCGAGCCCGGATTGCTCGGCGGACACCGCAGAGATGACTCGGCCGGTGAGGAAATCGTCGTCGCCGAGAAGCAGATGCAGGCGTTTCGTCACAGGCATCATCGTGCCAGACGCATACGACCGTCAGGACAACGAGCCGAACACCGGAGGCTTCGGCTTGGCCTTGGGCGCAACCGTCTTCCACCGCAGATTCCATTTCGCCAGTTGGCGTCCGAGTACACCCTCGTATATGAGAGCGGTGGGCTTCGGCCCCGTCACTTTCAGCGTGACAACTCCTCGAACCCGTTCACCGGCGGGCAGATCCCCCGAGCGCAGATAGTTGTCGCCCGCATAGGTCGGGTTGTTGTAGCTGGTGCCGTCGGCCGCTTTGGCCACGAAGTAGAAGGGATTGACCGGTACCTCGCCTTTCGTGGCGCTGATGGTGACGTCGAACGCAACCGAATCGGAGTAGAGCGTTGCCGTATTGAGCGTGACGTAGCCGGCCCAGTTGTCCTCGCTCACATACGCGGCAGAAGGAGCAGCCCCGGCCGTAGCCAGAGCCGGGATGAGAAGCAGTGCGATGGCAGACAAACCGGCGGTCACAAGCCACCGCGCGAATCGTCGGGGTCGCCTTCCGGGGGCTCCTCGGTGTCCGGCATGCGGATGTGTGGGGTTCATGTCTGTCCTTCGTTCTTCTCAACGGACGCCTCGGGGTCGAAGCACCTCGGTGGTGGTATCGATCGATATCTCGATCGATATTTCGATCGATACCACCGGACACTACGAACGCCCTACGACAATTCCGGACTGTCATTGTCATTCGAACGATTGAATCGAGAGTGCCACTCGGACAGCGCTTTCCGCGTCGGCGACGGCGCTCGCGTCATGCGGCACCACCCCTCGCGCACACCCACGATCACGGTCGCGGTCACCAGGGCGACGACCGCGGCCCCCGCCACCCCGTCCGGCACCGGGATGTTCGCCCACCGCGGACTGCCGAGGGTGCGCGCGCACCACAGCATCCACCAGAGCTCCGGGCCCAGACCCCGGATGAGCAATTCGCCGACCGATGCGCCGATCCCCCCGGGTGGACCGAGGGCTCCGAGAATCGCGGCCCCGGTCCCCACCACACTGATCAGCGCGACCACCGGCGCCACAAGGAGGTTGGCGATCACCCCGACCACCGAGAAGGTCCCCGTGACCATCGCCACCACCGGGGCGGTCACCACCTGCGCGGCGATCGCCATCGCCAGCACCTCGGCGAGTCCGGCGGGCACCCGTGCACCGCGCAGCCGGTCCCGCAGACGTGGGGCCCACATCACGAGCCCCGCGGTCGCGACCACCGACAACGCGAAGCCGGGCGCCAGTGCGAGTTCCGGCCACCACAGCAGGCCACCGATCACCGCAGCACCCAGCGCCGGAAATGCCTGTGCACGACGGGAGGACAACAGTGCCAGAAGTCCGACGCCACCCATGATCGCGGCCCGCACCACGCTCGGTGACGGGCGCACCAGGATGACGAAGCCGATGATCGTCACCGCCCCCAGTACTGCGGCGACCCTCGGCGACGCGCCCGCCGCTCGCACGGCCAACAGCACCGCGCCGCACACGATGGCGAAGTTGCTGCCCGAGACCGCGGTCAGGTGACTCAGCCCGGCGTCGCGGAATTGCTCGCGGACACTTGGATCCAGTGACCGAACATCACCGATCACCAGGCCCGGCAGCAACCCGGCTGCGGCGGCAGACAGGGCCCGAGAGCTGGTGATCTGCAAGCGATCTCGGACCGATCCCGCAACGCGCTGATGCACCGGTGGCCGACCGATGGCGGTGGGTGGTCCCGACGCCGTCAACGACGCGACCAGCACCGTTCCCCGTGGTGGCGGCCGCACCCGTACGAGCGCGCGAACCCGCTGTCCCGGCAGCAGATCTGCGAACTCACCCACATCACCGGTGAGCTCGGCGGCGGCCGCGGGCACCCTGCGGGTCCCGATTCCGTCGACCGTCACCCGGGCGCGAACCCGGCCGTGGCGCTCCTGTCCGATCAACACCGGATCGTCACGCACCACCATCGTCACGGTCACCTTGCCGGTGACCTCGGTGAGCGGATGAGCGAGCCGTTGTTCCTGGCGGATCAGCAGCGCCACAGCACATGTCGCGGCGAGACCGGCACCCACCACCACCAGCCCCACCATCCGCCAGGCGACCAAACCGCGCCGACACGCGACAATGCAGACCGTGCAACATGTTCCGGCACCGATCGCGACGGTCGCCAACACCTGGACCGGGGCGAGCAGACCGGTGATCGTGACCGCCCATACCACCATCGCCGGGACCAGCAACCGCAGATCCATCCCGGCTCACACGGTCACCAGATCGCGCAGCTTGGCCAGGCGTGCCGGGCCGATCCCGTCGACCTCACCGAGTTGGTCCACAGAGGTGAACCGACCGTTGCGGGTGCGCCAGTCGATGATCGCGCGCGCCGTCACCGGCCCCACACCCGGCAGTGCATCGAGCTGATCCTCGGTGGCCGTATTCAGATTGACGCGGCTTCCTGAGCTGCCCGACGGCGCGGCCGAGGGTGCACCGGAGGTGGTCCCCGGTTCGTTGGCCGGCGGTGCGCCAGATCCCGTCGCCGCAACCACCGCGCTGCGCAACACCCTGCCGTCCGGCCCGGCATAGCCCACCAGGATCTGATCCCCGTCGTTGAGGAGCTGGGCAAGATTCAGCGACACCGTGTCCGCACCACGGCGTGCGCCGCCCGCCGAGGCGATCGCATCGGCAACCCGTGCTCCCGGCGGCAGCCGCACCAGCCCCGGGCGGTGGACCAGCCCGACGACACTCACCACCAGCTGTGCCCCGACGGTGGGGTGCGCCGCTGCGGGAGTACTCACACCGACCGTCGGGCCGGCCGAGGTCTCGAAGGCCACCACCGGCGCCGAGTCCGTTCCCCGGAACAGCCCGAAACCGGCTATCGCACAGGCGATCACGCCGATCGCGATCAACGCCAGGGCCGCCGGCGGGGCCACCGCGAAACGTCGGCGTACAACGGACGTCTCGTCGGGCTCCTCGTCGTCGTACTCCGGCGCGTGGCCGTCATCGTTCGAGTTGCGGCGTGAGTTGTCGTCTGAACCGTCGTCGAGCCACCCGGGCATCCCGCCGATCCCCCAGCCCGGCTCCTCGCGCGCCTCCGCCGGCTCCACCAGGCGCGGTGTCGGCATCGGCCGGTCACCACCCGCCGCCGGGTCGGACGCCCCGACCGGCGCCAGGCGATCAAGCGGGTTCCGCCGTCCTGAGGTGCTCATGAGCCCAGACGCTAATCACCGCATTCGCCCGGAATGCGGATCGTCGTCGCCGTCGCACCGTTCTGTGGATCGACGCCCGACTGTGGATCGCGACACTCAGACGGTGTCGATCCCCTCGATCGCCTCCAGATGACTCGCGATGACCACACCCACCGCACCGGGACCCACATGGCACCCGAGTACCGGCCCCAGGTCGACGGTGATCTCGTCGGTCACCATCCGAAGTCGCGATCGCAGTTGCTCCGCGAGATCCGCAGCGGCCTCCGGGGCGTCGCAATGCTGGATGCCGACCGTCACCGCACGGCCGGCTGCCGACTCCACCGCCCCGTCGACCATCTTCTGCACTGCCTTGGAGAACGTGCGGTGCCGTTCGCGCAACGCCAGCGTCCCGTCCACCATGTGCAGGATCGGTTTGATCGCGAGCGCCGAACCGAGCATCTTGCTCGCCGCACTGATCCGGCCGCTGTTGCGCAGATTGTCCAGCTGCTGCACGCAGAGCAGCGAATCGACCGTGGCCGCCTCCCGAATCGCCGACTCGTACACCCGATCCCGGTCCGCATCGGTGCGCGCGGCCTGCGCCGCCGCGATCGCGGTGAATCCCACCGCCAGACCCACCGACCGGGAATCGACCACCCGGACGAGTCCGGAGAACTTCTCCGCCGCCAGCCGGGCCGCACCCCAGGTCCCCGACAATCGCCGCGACATGTGCACGGCCACCACACCGTCGCCGTCGCTGGCCGCGATCGCCTCGTCAAAGGCGTCGGTGAGATCCTGCGGGTTGGCACCTGACGTGGTGACGCCGGGAGTCGTGATGAGATCGGGCGGTATCTCGTCGACCCCCTCGCGGTAGTCCGCGCCGTCGAGGGACAGATGCAACGGGACCTGACGGATGCCGTAATGATCGGCCACCGATTTCGGCAGCCGTGACGACGAATCTGTGACGACGACGACAGGCACGGGTCTACGTTAGCGGGTTCACGACGCCGGCCTCACATCGTGGGGTCGACGGCCCGCGCACCGATCCGCGCAGCCACCACCGGCGCGACGAGATCCGCGATCCGACGGTGACACTCGAATCCCCAGTGGATACCGTCCGGGTTCATCGCAGAATCCGAATCATCTTGTGCATCAAAGTCATCGAACGCATCCCGGGTCACCGGATAGAAGTCCACGCACTCGAGCCCGTGGGCGCGGGCCCAGCCCAGCATCGCCGACGTCGTCGGTATCCGCCCCAGATGAACATCGCCGTAGTACGGGCTGCGATGAGTCGGCGGAAGGCACACCACGATCGGCAGATCAGGCCGCAACTGCGCCAGCGCCGACCGGATCTTCTCCAGGTACTCGACCGTCACCGCCGGGGGCAACGCCACCGGCCACCCGAGCCGGGCGGCCCGCGGCTGCACCCACTGATAGGCCGTCCGCACGACCTGCCGCAGCCGGTTGGGCCGCACGTATCTGATCTGCTCCCGCAAGGCCGTGGGCAACGGCGACGGCAGACTGTCCATCCCGCCGAACGCGAGCACCACCACCTCCGCGTCGGGTACCGCAGCCCAGATGTTGGGGTCCTGCGTCAGCGCCCACCACACATCCCGACTCGTCCAGCCGATCCGCCCGAACAACCGCACTCCCCGGCCGCAACGCTCACCGACGATGGACGGCCAGATACGCCGGTCCGTAGACGGCAGGCCGCCCGCCGGACCGTAGTAGGCGAGCGAATCGGACAGCACCAGTACACTGCCGACGCTCATTGAACCGCCGGATCCGAATCCTCGGCCGAGGCATTCCACACATCCAGACGCCACCGCGGTGGCGCACCGGGTGTCCCGTGGCCGGATAGCTGCACCCAACTGGTGTTGGCCAGCCCACCGAACACGGGCCAGTTCGCCACCGGAAGCGCCAACAACCCCGCCGTCATCGCCGCGATCACCCCACCGTGGGCCACCAGCACCACCGGCGCTTCCGGATCGTCACCGGCACCCCACTGCGGCAACTCATCGATCAGCTCGTCGACCACCGGCAGCGCCCGGCCCGCCACCTGCACCCGGCTCTCCCCGCCCGGCGGCGTCCACCTCGCGTCGTCCCGCCAGCGCCGACGCGCCCCCGGCATCTGCACGTCCACCTCGGTGTGCGTGAGGCCCTGCCAGTCACCCAGATGTGTCTCCCGAAGGCGCACATCGGTTTTCACCGGCAGCCCGGTCCGCTGTGCCAGCGCCTCCGCGGTGTCGCGCGCACGCCGCAGATCCGACGACCGGATCACCACCGGGCGCCGCTGCGCCAACGCAGCCGCAGCCGACTTCGCCTGCTGCACACCCAGTTCGGACAGATCCGTATCCAGCTGCCCCTGCATCCGGCTACCCACGTTGTACTCGGTCTGGCCGTGCCGCAACAGGATCAACCGCCGCACCACCGGCGTCAGACGCTCGACCGCGGTGTCGTGCGAATCCGGACCACCACTCACGAGGAGGAGCCCAGATCGACCACCGGGCAGTCCTGCCACAGCCGTTCCAGCGCATAGAACGCGCGCTCCTCGGAATGCTGGATGTGCACGACGACGTCGATGTAGTCGAGCAACGCCCAGCGGCCCTCGCGAGTCCCCTCCCGGCGCACCGGTTTGTGCCCGGCCTCGCGCAACTTGTCCTCGATCTCGTCGACGATCGCGTTGACCTGCCGCTCGTTGTCGGCTGACGCGATCACGAACAAGTCGGTGATCACCAACTGCTCGGACACATCGATCACGGTCACGTCATGTGCGAGTTTGTCCTCGGCGGCAGCCGCCGCCACCCGCGCCATGTCCAGCGCCTGCGCTGATGCAGTCACACCTGTCCCTTCGTCTGTTCGACACCCGCTCGCTGCGCTCCCGGCGCTGTACTCTCTCCGCCCGCTCGCTGCGCTCCCGGCGCGGACACCCCCGGGGAGGACGCCTGAGGCGCACGATACAGCTTCCGCTTCGCGATGTACTGGACCACACCGTCTGGGACCAGGTACCAGACCGGTCGCCCGCGGGCCGCGCGGGTACGGCACTCCGTCGACGAGATCGCCAGCGCCGGGATCTCGAGCATCTGCAGTGTGTCCGGCGGCATCGTCTCCAGATGCTGTGCCAGATGCTTGGCGTTGAGCTCGTAGCCCGGCCGGCTCACCCCCACGAACCGGGCCAGCTCGAACAACTCCTCCCAGTCCTGCCAGGACAGGATCGACTCCAGCGCGTCGGCGCCGGTGATGAAGTACAGCTGCGCGTCGGGCAGCAGCTCGTGAAGATCACGCAGGGTGTCGACGGTGTAGGTGTCGCCGTCGCGGTCGATGTCCACGCGACTCACGCTGAACTGCGGGTTCGACGCCGTCGCGATGACCGTCATCAGGTAACGATCCTCTGGCGGCGACACCCGGGCATGCTCGTCGAGCTTCTGCCATGGGCGCCCGGTCGGCACAAAGATGACCTCGTCGAGCTCGAAGCGATGCGCCACCTCGCTGGCCGCCACCAGGTGGCCGTTGTGGATCGGATCGAAGGTGCCACCCATCACGCCGATACGGCGTGCACGAGGACGAGCAGCGGACATGAAGGGTGAGTCTACGCGTCTACCCGACTACAACGTCGTGCACAGGTGCGCTCACCGATTCGCGCTCGGCCCGTCAGATCGGCAGCAGGTCGGCGATCACCCGGCCCAGCTGGGTGGCATTGCGGCATTCGAACATGTCGATCGCCTCGGCGTACACGTCTGCGGCCGAGTCCCCGGTTCCCCAGTGGGCCTGCGCCTCCGGGTTGAGCCAATACGCATGCCGGGCCCGCTCCACCAGTTCGCGCAGAGCGCCGAGCGCAGTGTCGTGAAAGTTGTTGCGGGCATCGCCCAGGATCAGCAACGCCCCCCGGTGGGTCAGGGTCTCGCCGTACTCGGCGACGAAGCCGCTCAGCATGTGCCCATAGTCCGAGTGACCGTCGCGCGTACTGATCCGGGCCGTCGAGATCATCTCGTGCATCGCCGCGCCGAAGTCGTTCTCGGCACCCGAACTCGGGTCGAAGAAGTCGGTCACCTCGTCGACGGTGTCCACGAAGGCGAACACGCGCACCTTGGAGAACTGCTGGCGCAACGCGTACACCAGCCGCAACGTGAACTGACTGAACCCGGCCACCGAACCCGACACGTCGCAGATGATGGTCAGCTCCGGGCGGCCCGGACGCGGTTTGCGATGACTCAGCTCGATGGGCACACCGCCGGTCGACATCGACGCCCGCAGCGTCTTGCGCACATCGACCGCGCCACGATGAGCACGCCGACGACGAATCTCCAGCTTCGCCGCCAGCAGCCGGGCCAGCGGCGCGATGGTGCGACGGATCTCCAGCTGCTCCCGCGCACCCGCCGAGAGAAAGTTGATGTTCTCCGGGAGCGGCGGAACCGCATACTCCCCCACCCGATCTCGCCCGTTACGGTCGGCCATCCGGCGCTGCGTCTCCGATTCGATGGCGGCGCGCAGATCAGCCGCCTTGGCGCGCGCCGCGGCCCGATGCAGCGGGTCGGTGCCCGGCCGTTCACCGGCATCACCCGGCCCTCCGGCCATCGCCGCGGCGATCGCGGCGATCAGCGTCTGCGGGCTCACCGCCGACAACGCCTGATAGGCCGAAAACGCCTCTCCCCGAGTCGATTCGTAACGTCCGAGAGCGTCAACGATCATCGCGACCGCCTCCCCCAGGCGGCCGTCTCCCTCGGCGGAATCGTCGGCAAGCAGCTGCGCCAACATCTCGCGCACACCGTCGATGTCCACCTCACCGTCCTCGGTGCGGGGCAGATCGGTTGTCACCGTGCGCTTTCCGAGCGCGATCGGGAACCACAGATCAAAAACACGGTCGAAGACGCCGCGGTGGGCGGAATCGGAGAGCAGTGTCGTGGCGAGGCCCTCGCGCAGTTGCTCCCGATCGAGCAGGTCGAGGACCGCGACCGCGGACGCGGCATCGATCAGACCCGACGGCCCCACCTCGATACCGCGGCGACGCAACTCGTCGACGAAGTCGGTGAGATGCGCGACGAGCGGAACGGTCATCAGCCCAGCTTGAGTTCTTTGAACGCGGTCTTCAGGTCGGGTCGATGCTTGAGGAGCACCCCGAGGGTCCGGGCGATCAATCCCTCGTCGAGGCCACCACTGCGCCCGGCACCCGTGCCGTCGTCGCCCGCGCCGAGCGCCAGGAGCGTGTTCGCCCAGTCGATGGTCTCTGCGACCGACGGCTTCTTGCGGATGTCCAGGGTGCGCAGCACACCGACGATGCGCACCAGCTCCGCCGACAGCGCGTCGGAGAGCCCCGGCACGCGGGAGGCGAGGATCTCCTTCTCGCGCACCGCATCCGGGAAGTCGATGTAGAGGTAGAGACACCGGCGCTTGAGCGCTTCGGACAACTCCCGGGTCGCGTTGGAGGTCAGCAGCACCACCGGGCGGCGCGCCGCGGCCACCGTCCCCATCTCCGGGATCGTGATCGCGAAGTCGCTCAGCACTTCGAGGAGCAGCCCCTCCGTGTCGACGTCGGCCTTGTCCACCTCGTCGATCAGCAGGACGGTCCGACCCTCCCGCGAGATCGCCTTGAGTAGTGGTCGTGGCAACAGGAACTCATCGGAGAAGATGTCGGTCTTGGCCTCCTCCCAGGCGCGGCTGCCGGTCGCCTGGATGTGCAGGATCTGCTTGGCGTGATTCCACTCGTAGAGTGCACGTGCCTCGTCGATCCCCTCGTAACATTGCAGGCGGATCAGTTCGGCGTCGGTGGCCGTGGCGATCGCCCGCGCGAGTTCTGTCTTGCCCACGCCCGCGGGGCCTTCCACCAGCAACGGCTTGCCGAGCCGGTCGGCCAGGAAGGTCGACGTCGCGGTCGCGTCGTCGGCGAGATATCCGGTGGCCCGCAACCGATCCGACACATCACCGACATCGGCAAAGAACGGCTCCGTCGTCGGGCCCGCACCACCCACCACGGCGCCCATCAGGCCGGCCGCACGTGACCGGCGCCCCACACCACCCATTTGGTGGAGGTCAGCTCGGGCAGGCCCATCGGGCCGCGGGCGTGCAGTTTCTGGGTCGAGATACCGATCTCGGCTCCGAAGCCGAACTGCTCACCGTCGGTGAAGGCGGTCGACGCGTTGACCATGACCGCGGCCGCATCGACCCGCTGGGTGAACTCGTCGGCCGCGGCGAGGTCGGTGGTGATGATCGCCTCGGTGTGCCCGGTGCCGTAGGTGTCGATGTGGGCGATCGCGGCGTCGAGGTCGTCGACCACCTTCATCGCGATGTCCATCGACAGATACTCCTCGGCCCAATCCTGTTCGGTCGCAGGCTCCATCCCGGCCTCCTCACCGTGGATCACCACTCCCTGCGCCTGCAAGACGGAGGTGATCCGCGGCAGCGCGTCGGCCGCGACCGCCTTGTCGATGAGCACCGTCTCGGCGGTGTTGCACACGCTGGGACGGCGGGTCTTGGAATTGAGCACTACACGGGTCGCGACGTCGAGGTCGGCCAGGGCGTGGACGTAGACGTGGCAGTTGCCCGTCCCCGTCTCGATGGTGGGCACCGTCGCATTGCTGACGACGGCGTTGATGAGCCCGGCCCCACCACGCGGGATCACCACGTCTACCAGGCCGCGCGCCCGGATCAGGGCAGTCACACTCGACCGGTCCTCGCTGGGCAGCAGTGCCACCGCGTCGGCGCTGACACCCTTGTCC
This sequence comes from Gordonia bronchialis DSM 43247, assembly GCF_000024785.1. Classification (NCBI taxonomy): domain Bacteria; kingdom Bacillati; phylum Actinomycetota; class Actinomycetes; order Mycobacteriales; family Gordoniaceae; genus Gordonia; species Gordonia bronchialis. The sequence continues at coordinate 3,425,293 of NC_013441.1, forward strand.
GACAACGCCTCCCGCAGGATGCGCACCAGCTCGGCATTCGACGACGCCGCCGACGACGACCCTCGCAGCAGCACGGCGTTGCCCGATTTGAATGCGATGCCGAAGGCGTCGACGGTGACATTGGGGCGGGCCTCGTACACGATGCCGACCACACCGAGCGGCACCCGCACCTGACGTAGCTGCAGGCCGTTGGGCAGCGTCTTCCCGGAGAGGATCTCGCCGATCGGGTCCGGCAGTACCGCAACCTGCCGTAAACCATTGGCGATGCCGGTGACGCGTTCCGGGGTGAGTCGCAGCCGGTCGAGGAGACTGGCTTCCATATCCGACGACTCCGCCCGAGCGATGTCCTCGGCGTTGGCTGCCAGGATCGACTCCGAAGCGGACTCGATGGCGTCGGCCGCCGCCAGCAACACCTCATTCTTGCCGGAAGTGGTGAGCCGGCCCAGCGCCCGCGACGCCGCGCGCGCCGACTGCGCGAGTTCCGTGACGACCGCCTCCACGCCGGCTGTGGCGTCCGACTCTGCTCGCGTCTCTTCTGCGCTCGACTCTGCTGCGGTGGGTGCGCTCATCGGTTCCTCGATCGTCCCTCGACTCGGTGCCTACTCGTCGCACCCCGCCGCGGTGGCACACGGGGCACGTCGAGCTCGACTATGTCGTTCACCAGAGTAGCGCCGGTCACTTCGGACCCATTCGGGTGGCATCCACCGACAATCTGGTCTCCGCAATTGTCTTTGTTATAGTTAATTTCACTTCGCGGCGCTAACGACACGGTGCGCCGCCTGGCGGGAGGGGAGCCCGAGTATGACCGTGACCAGGCTGTATGTGATGCCCGTCATCAGGGCCCTCGTGTTCTTTGCCGGATGCGCACTGCTCGTCATGGTGGCGATGATGCTGCCGAGCTTTCGCGACTGGGCCGCCACCTGGGGCGCGCCGACCACCGCTGCCGGATTCTCCATCGCGGCAGTGGTGGACGCCCTGGCCTTCTGGTTCGGCGCCGACGGTGTGCTGGCCAACCTCATCGGTAATCGCTGAGTCCTCCCGCGACCGGCATCGCGTGCACCATGCTCAACAACGCAGTGCGTCGCTGAGCACCCGCCGCGACGCCGCGTCGACCGCGAGACGGTAGGACCGGACGACGATGACGAACTGCACCGCGTACTGACACCAGAACCCGCGGGCGGGCGGCATCCAGCGGGCGGGTTCCCCATCGCTCTTGTCCTGGTTCGACTTCCCGTCGACCGCAACGAGATTGGCGGGATCGTTGGCGAAGTCCCGACGCAACTCCGGCGGCCATCCCCACGCTCCCATGTCCCAGGCGTAGGCGAGCGGGACGATGTGGTCGATCTGCACCGCCGCCGCGCCGCGATCCCGGCGGAAGACGATGAACTCGCCGGTATAGGGACTGTGCAGCTCACCGGCGAGGACGGCTCCCGCGCATGTCTTGGCGAGACCTGTTCGGGTGTCCCGCAGATCGCGGTTCAGGATGTCATTCCTCGTGTCACACCCGTTTCCCCCACCGGGCACACGGACATCGTCGGTCCACGCGGTACCGAAGGCGGAGCGCTCGTAATCGCCGCGATGCTCCCGGGTCGCGCGGACCGGGATGGACTCGATGGTGCCGAGCAGGTGGTGTGCCAGGGTCCGCACCCGCGGGTCGACGGTGTCGCCGCGGGTCGTGATGACACCGACCGCGACCACCAGTGCCGTGACGACGAACACCCCGAGAACGCACCATTGCCGGACCGTCCAGCCGAGTGTGCCGGAACGACGTCGCGTCTGTTGATGATCGCGCAGGGCGCGGCGCACACGCCGGAACATCGGTGGACGATCCATGTGATTTGGACGCAGCGCACTGTGTACGCGTTCCGTCTGCGTGAAACCCGTTGCCGCCGAACAGGATTCAGGACTTGTCGAGGTAGGCGATCTTCTGCGGGGCGAGGATCGCATCCACCAGGTCGGCGAGCGGCCGGTGCTCGATCAACGTGAGGTCACCACCAACCACCTCCTCGGCCAGATCCCGGGCGTCGGCGATCACGTCGGCGTCGTCGAGCAACGAGAGGAACCGCAGGGAGGTGGTCCCGCCGGACTGCAGCGACCCCAGGACGTCACCTTCGCGTCGCTGCTGAAGGTCGACGCGGGCAAGTTCGAAGCCGTCGTTGGAACCGGCCACCGCCGTGAGTCGCTGCATCGACTGGGACACCTGCGGCGCCGAGGTCATCAGCAGGCAGAGGCCGGCGTGTTTGCCACGGCCCACGCGACCCCGGAGCTGGTGCAATTGGCTCACGCCGAACCGCTCGGCATCGACGATGACCATCATCGTCGCGTTGGGCACGTCCACGCCCACCTCGATGACGGTGGTGGCCACCAGGATGTCGAGTTCGCCACGCCCGAAGGCGTCCATGACCTCGTTCTTCTCGTCCGCCGGCAACCGGCCGTGCAGCAGTCCGATGCGGTGGCCGCCGAGCGGACCGGCCAGCAGCGCCTCGTACTGGTCGAGCACCGAGATCGTCTTGAGCGCTTCGGGATTCTTGGCCGCGCCGGACTTTCCGCCACCGGTCTCGTCGTCACCGCCGATGCGAGAGCACACCACGTACACCTGACGTCCGGCGGCGATCTCCTCATCGGCGCGTGACCACACCCGCTCGACCCAGCGCTCGTTGCCCATCGGCACCACGTTGGTGGTGATGGGTTGTCGCCCCAGCGGCAATTCGCGCAACACCGACGTGTCGAGGTCGCCGAAGGCGGTCATCGCGACCGTACGCGGGATGGGTGTCGCGGTCATCACCAGGAAGTGCGGCATCACGCCGTCGCGTCCCCGACCACGCAGGACGTCGCGCTGCTCCACCCCGAATCGGTGCTGCTCGTCGACGACGACCATCCCGAGGTCGAAGAACTCGACATTCTCCTCGAGCAGCGCATGTGTTCCGACGACGATGCCCGCCGTTCCGGTCACCACATCGAGCAACGTCTGACGTTTGCCCTTCGTCTTCATCGAACCGGTGAGCAACGCGATGCTGGTGGCACCCTCGGCAGCCGAGAGCTCACCGGCCTCGGCAAGGTCGCCGAGCATCGTCCGCATCGTCCGATAATGCTGTGCGGCAAGTACTTCGGTGGGTGCGAGGATGGCGCACTGGTGTCCGTTGTCGACCACGCGGAGCATCGCGAGCAACGACACGAGGGTCTTGCCCGAGCCCACCTCACCCTGCAGCAGCCGGCTCATCGGACGGTTCTGTGCCAGATCCTCGCCGAGTTCACCGACCACCGTGCGCTGCCCGGCGGTCAATTCGAAGGGCAACCGCTGTGCCAGGCGGTCCTCGAGACCGCCCGGCACATGCGGGCAGGCGGCCGCGGACTCGTTGCGCCCGGCCAGTCGCCGTTGCGCCAGCACCGTCTGGATCGCCAGTGCCTCATCGAACTTCAGCCTCGCCGACGCCGCGGTGATGTCGTCGTCGGTCTCGGGCAGGTGGATCTTCTCGATCGCCTCGGCGGTGGTGATCAGTCCACGCCGGTTCCGGTCTGCCTCGCTCAGCGCATCGGCGGTCTGCGGCCGATGGGCCAGCACCCGTCGCACGGCACCCCAGATGTCCCAGGTCTGGATGTCGCGGGTGGCCGGGTACATCGGAATGATGGGCCGGTCGAACTGGGCCAGGAAATCGGCACCCGCACCATCCTGGTCATCGGTGAGTTCGGCTTCCACCGCGTACATCTCGGTCAGCATCGCCGAGCCGACGACACGGTCGACCTCCGGATCTCCGTCGGGCAGCACCATCCATTCCGGGTGCGACAGCTGGATCTGCTCGCGGAAGAATTTCACCGTGCCGGCCATCATCACGCGCGCACCGGGCTTCAGTTTGGTCCGGATGAACCGCGGATTGAAGAAAGTGGCCTCATAGGTACGCGCCTCATCGGTCACGGTGACCTTGAGGAAATGCCCGCTGCGCTTGCGCATCGGGATCATGTCGGCCTTGGTGATCCGGCCGACGATGGTGAGATACTCACCGGCCTCCGGCAATTCGGCCTCCGACACCTGCCCCTGACGCACGTATCGGCGGGGGGTGTAGTGCAGCAACTCCCCCACCGTCGCGACGCCGAGTGTGGCCAGCGCGGTGACGAGTTTGGCGTCGAGGACATCGGAGAGCGAATCAGACTGAGTGATCACCGGTTTCGCGCACCCGCCGTTCCGGTCCCCACGGTCACCGCGGTGAGAGTCACCGTCGCTGCCCGACTCATTCGACGCCCACCTCGATGAGATCACCGCACTGTCCGGTCTCGTACACGGCCAGCTCGATGCCGGGATGACTGCGCCGCATCTGCTCGGTGATGGCGTCGAGCGCGGCGGGATCCACCTCACCACCGGCGAGCACGGTCACCATCTCACCACCGGTGGCGAGCATCAGATCCACCAGCGCGGTGGCCGCGGCGGTTTGATCGGGGGCGACGACGAGGACGTCGGAACCGATCAGGCCGAGGACGTCACCGACGTCGCACATCCCGGCCAGGGTCATCATCTTCTGATCGGCCAGTTGGAGTGAACCCCAACGGGTTCCGGCTGCCGCCTCGGCCATGGCGTAGGCGTCGGCGTCGGCCTGCTCACCGGGATCGTGCACCGCCAGGGCGGCCAGGCACTGCACCATCGACGAGGTCGGCAGGGTGACGATGGACCGCTGCGGCGAGCGCACCTCGGTGGCCACCGTCACCAGTTCCTGAGATGCCAGCGCACCGTTGGCCATCACCACCACGTGGGCGCTGTCGGTACCGCGGATCGTGTCGGCGAGTTGCTCGGCGGTCAGTCCGTCGTCGGCGCGCAGCACGGTGGCACCCGCTTCGGCGAACAACTCGGCCGCGCCGTCGCCGGTCACCACGGCGACCACCGCCCGCTTGTACCGTGGCGGGGGTTCCACCGAATCCACGTGTGCGCGAATGGCATCGAGCGCAAAGCAGCTGATCCGGATGTCCGAGACCCGCCCGAGCGTGACCCCGGCCTCCACCGCCGCACCCGGATCACAGGTATGCACGTGAACCGAGAACCGTTCTCCGTCACCGCTGGAGCTGTCGCCGACGATGACCACCGCGTCCCCGACATCGTCGAGGAAGCGCCGCAGGTCGGCGATCCGCTCACCGACCGCGCCGTGCAACTGATACATGACCTCGAAGTCCATGTCGCTGCCGTCGGAGCAGGTCTCGCCCTCCGGATGCCCCGCCTGACCACCACCGGTGAGGAATCCGCGGTAGCGGCGTCGCCGATTGGACACCCCGGTCAGCACCGAGACCATCGCGTCGAGCAGGGCGAGGAAACCACGCCCGCCGGCATCGACGACGCCGGCACTGGCGAGCACCGGGAGTTGATCGGGGGTGCGTTCGAGCGCGTCGGCACACTCATCGGCGATCGCGCGGGCGAGGTCGCTGGCGGTGTCTGATTCGTGGTCGGCCGCCGCCGTGGCCGCGACCTTGATCAGGGTGAGCACCGTGCCCTCCTGCGGTTCGCTGACCGCCCGGGTGGCCGCCAGCGATCCGAGCCGCAGGCCCGAGGCCACCAGATTCTTGAAGGTCAGCTCCGGACCGTCGAGCAGTTCGGCCGCGTCCGCGAGTCCCACCAGGACCTGCGAGAGGATGATCCCGGAATTGCCACGCGCTCCGGCGACCGCACCGTCGGCCATCGCGCGTGCGACGTCGGCCACGCCGGCGTCCTGCGGAAGGGCGTCGGTTGCGTCGGCCGCCGCCGTCATGGTGAAGACCATGTTGCTACCGGTGTCGGAGTCGGGAATCGGGAAGACGTTGAGGTCGTTGATCTCGCCGCGCAGTGCCTCGAGGTTCTCCGCAGATGCGCGTGCCCAGTCGCGCAACACCTGTGGGTTCATGGTCCGGGCGATCACGCGTCCCCCTCTTCTGCTCGCCGCACCTCGGCTCTCGCGGGATGTGTTCGAGATTACTCGGACGGCCCGACACCGACGGGCCGCCGTGGCCCGGTCGCGCGGACCTCGTGCGCTGATTTGGTCACACCGGGTGGGCCCCGCTATTCTTGCAGGGTTGCCTGTCGGCGCATGCGCAAGCCACGTGCTGTGTCCGGCGCCCGGACGGGCTGACCACCAGACCATATTCATCTATCAAGGGAGTTCGACGATGGCTGCCGTTTGCGACATCTGCGGCAAGGGCCCGGGCTTCGGGAAGTCGGTTTCGCACTCGCACCGACGGACCAATCGCCGCTGGAACCCGAACATCCAATCGGTGCGCGTCGAGGTCGCCCCGGGCAACCGGAAGCGTAAGAACGTGTGCACCTCGTGCCTCAAGGCCGGTAAGACCGCGACCGTCTGAGTCGTCTCCGGACGAGAACGATCGTTCGGCGGCCAACGCCGCCACGAGACCCGACCCCGACCGAGCAATCGCTCGCCCCGGAGTCGGGTCTTTGTCGTGCACGGGCTAAGGTGACCGATCATGACCTCCACCACATCAGCCGCCGGTTCCCCGGCCACCACTGCCCCGGCCACCACTTCTCAGACCGGAGAATCCGACTCCCCGGTGCAGATTGCCGACGGCGTCCTGACCATCACTGTGTGCACGGCTGCCGCGGGTACCTCCCTCGCCGACGACGCACTGACGCTCGGCGCCGCGCGCCTGCGCGAGGTGGCTCGCGGTGAACTCGAGGTCGGCGCAGTTCTTCTCGTCGGCGCCGGGGCCAACTTCTGCGCGGGCGGCAATGTGCGCGCCTTCGCGGCCGCCGAACACCGGCCGACCTATGTGCGCGGCCTCGCCGACAATTTCCACACGATGGTGACCGCCCTCTACGAGGCCGATCGTCCGGTGGTGGCCGCGGTGAAGGGGTGGGCGGCCGGAGCGGGGATGTCATTGGTCCTGCACGCCGACGTCGCGATCGGCGGGACGTCGACCCGACTGCGGCCCGCCTACCGCGGAATCGGTCTGACGCCCGACGGCGGTCTCACCTGGACGCTGCCGCGTGCGGTGGGTGCCGCACGCGCCCGCAACATCATCCTCACCGATCGGGTCATCTCCGCGACCGAGGCCCTCGACTGGGGAATCCTGTCCGAACTCGTCGCCGACGACGAGGTGGACACCGCTGCCCGCGCCGCTGCCGCGACCATCGCCGCCGGGCCCTGGCACGCCGATCGCGGCGCTCGGCGCCTGCTGTCCGCCTCGCCCGAGCGCAGCCTCATCGAGCAACTCGCACTCGAGGCGGAGTCCATCGCGCTGCGCTCGGGCAGTCCGGAGGGTCGTGAAGGCGTGGACGCCTTCGTCGGCAAGCGGGCCGCCGACTGGGCGACCGGACGCAACGCCTGAGAACGCGTCGCGTCGTCAGTGCAGACGCCAGTCCACCGGATCGGCGCCGAGATCGGCGAGTTCCTCGTTGGCCCGGCTGAACGGACGCGACCCGAAGAAGCCCTTCGACGCCGACAACGGGGACGGGTGCGCCGACACGATCGCCGGCACATCGGGCATCAGCTTCTGCAGTTCGGCGGCATGCCGGCCCCAGAGGATGGCGACGAGTGGTTCATCCCGGGCGACGAGGGCGTTGATCGCGCACTCGGTGACCTGTTCCCAGCCCCGTCCGCGATGCGACGCCGGCTGCCCGGGCGTCACGGTCAGCACCCGATTGAGCAGCAGCACACCGGCATCGGCCCACGGCGTGAGATCGCCGGTGGAGGGTCGCGGGTAGCCGAGGTCGGCGCAGTACTCGGTGTAGATGTTGGCCAGCGACCGCGGTATCGGCGAGACGTCGGGGGCAACCGAAAAGCTCAGTCCCACAGCGTGCCCCGGCGTGGGATACGGGTCCTGGCCGACGATGAGCACGCGCACGTCGTCCAGTGGACGGGTGAAGCCCCGCAGTACGTGTTTGCCCGCGGGGAGATAGCCGCGGCCTGCCGCCGTCTCGGCCCGCAGAAACTGTCCGAGCTCGGTCACCGTCGGTTCCACGGGTGCGAGCGCGGCGGCCCACCCGGGATCGATGATCTCCGACAGCGGTCGCGGTCCGGCCGGCGTGCTCATCCGTCGATCCTGCGCAGGGCGCTGCGGTAGTGCTGTGCGTTCTGGAAGTACATCTCGCAGTTGAGATCCACGTGTCCGTCACTCACCTCGAAACCCTCCCGGATCTTCGCCGGGACGCCGAGCGCCATCCGCCGCGCGGGCACGGCGAACCGGAACGGCACCACCGCTCCCGCCCCGACGATCGCGCCGTCGCCGACCGTGGACCCGTTGAGCACCACCGAACCCGACGCGATCAGGCAGTTGTCCCCGATCGTGGCGCCTTCGATGTGGGCGTTGTGTCCCACCACGCAGCCGGCACCGATCACCGTCGGATCAACCGGGGTGCAGTGGATCACGGTGCCGTCCTGGATGTTCGTCCGGGCGCCGACGCTGATCGTTCCGTAGTCACCGCGCAGGACCGCACCGGGCCACACCGAGACCCCGTCGGCCAGGGTGACCGCGCCGATGACGACGGCGTCGGGATGGACGTAGGTGTCCGCGCCCAGCGTGGGCACGCGGTCATCGAGTGCATAGATCGCCATCCCACGATCTAATCACCCGGTGTGGTCCTGCACCTCCGGCCGGTCGTGTCGCCGGCAAATCCCTCCCAGCCGCGCAGCCGTGGACCGTCGGGTCCGTGCAGCGGACGCCCGTCGATCAGCACATCCCCACCTTGTTCGTCCCCTGCCGTGTTGTCCCCGCCCGGCAGAACCGCACCGATCACCGTCCACCCGTCGGGTACGTCCTCAGCGGCAAAGGCCCCGAGCAGTTCGTGGTCCTCCCCACCGGCGAGGACCCATTCGGCGACGTCGACGCCCCACTCGGCCGCGAGCGCGGTGACCCGGTCACTGCGTGGCACCCGGGAACTGTCCACCGACATCTGGGTTCCGGACGCCTGTGACATGGTGATCAGCTCTTCGACGAGGCCATCGGAGATGTCGGTCATCGCATGCGCGCCACGGGCCGCGGCAATCGGCCCCTGGGCCAGATCGGGAGTCGGAACTCGATGTGCGGCAACCAGATCCGGCCATCGCTCCACATCTGCCGGGCGATCCGACGACAGGACGGCCAGCCCCGCGGCACAGGCACCCAACCGGCCGCTGACCGCGAGGACGTCCCCCGGCCGCGCGCCGCCGAGCGCGACCGGTGCCCGGCCGTCCATCGCACCGACCGCGGTGACGCTCACCACCACCTGACCGGCGGCGACCAGGTCGCCACCGAGCAGCCGCGCCCCGAGCAGGTGGGTCGCGTCCACCATGCCGGCGTTCAGATCGAGCAGCGTCCCGACCGGCGTCGACGGCGGGGCCGCGATGGACACCACCACCCCGGTCGTGCGTCCGCCCATCGCGGCGATGTCGGCCGCGCTCTGCACGATGGCGCGCGCCCCCACATCCCGGGCGCGCGACCAGTCGAATCGGAAATGCCGGCCCTCCACCGCGGTGTCGGTGCTGATCACCGTCGCACCACGCGTGTCGACGACGGCGGCATCGTCCCCCGAGCCGATGACGATGTCGCGGGCCGGTCCCGCCGCGGATGCCTGCGCGGTGAAGGCGGCGATCATGGCGCGCTCGCCGATGGCACCGACCGTCGCCGACCGCAACGCGGGGTCGTCGATGTCACCGGCACCTGCCGTCATTTCTGTTCACCCGGTCTCTCTGAGTCGCGCGTGCAAGGGGTTGTCGGTGACAATGTGTGCCACAGTGTATTGGCTCCCGGTGTGCTGGCCCCTCGGTCACGTCCCGGCGGGGTCGGCATTGGCGCCGGGATCGACAACCCGGCGACGTGCCGTGACGGAGAGGATGGCCGTGGTTCAGGCATACATACTGATCCAGACCGAGGTCGGGAGGGCGGCGCTGGCCGCGGCGACCATCGCAGAGATCTCCGGGGTCGCCTCGTCCGAGGAGGTCAGCGGACCCTACGACGTGATCGTCCGCGTGGACGCCGCCGACGCCTCCCACCTCACCGACGATGTGCTCCCGCAGATCCAGAAGGTCGACGGGATCACCCGGACTCTCACCTGCCCGGTGGTGACCAGCACTCGCTGAACCGGCCGTCTGACATGCGCGGGTGGCGCCGATCGGCGGTGCGAACCCGGGCACTACCCTGGGTCGCGTGAGTTCAGCAGGTTCCGACGACAGCGCCGACGACGACCGGGCCACCGGCGACAGGGCCGACGCCAGTGCGTCGGACAAGACGACCACTGACGCAGCCGCATCCAAGGCGACCACATCCAGCCCAACGGCATCCGACGAATCTGTGGCCGACGAATCTGTGGCCGACGACAGCGCAGACCAGACCAGCACAGATCAAACGGCCCCCGTCGCCGCCGATCGGTACGGGTCGGGGCCTCGCCTGAGTCCCGCGCTGATCGCCACCCTGGTCACCATCCCGGTGATGGTGCTGGTGGGCTTCATCGCCTACGCCGCCCTGCGGTCCGACGATCAGAGCAGCACGCCGGTCGAGTCCTACCCCGTCGATGCTGCCGTTGCGCCGGCCTGCGAGAAGTTCCTCGCGGCGCTACCGACACACTTCGATGGCTTCGGCGACAAAGAGATTCGGGGCCAGAACGCGGTTTGGCCGGCCGCCGGTGACGGCGACGACCTGACCCTGCGGTGCGGGGTGACCCGACCGACCGACCTCGCGCCGACCAGCGGGTTGCAGGCGATCTATCCGCCCGGCTCCACCGGCAACGACGGCGTGCAGTGGTTCATCGTCGACTCCGTCGAGGGTGCGGGCGAATCGTATGTGGCGGTGGATCACCGGCCCTATGTCGCGCTGTGGGTTCCGCAGAATGCGGGCAACGGCCCCATCACCGACATCACCGGTGTGGTCTCGACGACGCTGCAACCCGCACCGCTGGAATTCGGGCCACGGCCCTCACGCTGATCGGTCAGTCGCGATAGATCTCGGGTTTGATGGTGCGACCCAACAGCGAACTGACCGCGTCGCTCACCGACAGTCCCGAGTGGCACACCTGGTGGACGGCGTCGGTGAGCGGCATGTCGACCTGATGCTTTTCCGCCAGGGCGCGCACGGAGGTACATGACTTGACGCCCTCGGCCACCTGGCCGTTGGCCGCCTCCTGTGCCTCCTCGAGTGTCGCCCCCTGCCCGAGGTGCGCCCCGAAGGTGCGGTTCCGTGACAGCGGCGACGAGCAGGTCGCCACCAGATCACCGATGCCGGCCAGTCCGGCCAGCGTCTCGATCTTGGCGCCGACCGCAACCGCGAGCCGGATGGTCTCCGCTAGACCGCGGGTGATGATGGTGGCCAGCGTGTTCTGCCCGAATCCCACGCCGCTGGCCATGCCGCAGGCCAGCGCGATGACGTTCTTGACCGCACCACCGATCTCGCAGCCGACCACATCGGTGTTCGAGTACGGCCGGAAATAGCCGGTGGCGAAACACGACTGGAGTTCCTTGGCACGGTCCTCGTCGGCGCACGCGATCACGGTGGCGGCGGGTTGCCCCTCGGCGATCTCGCGCGCCAGATTGGGTCCGGTCAGTACCGCCACCTGATCGGATCCGAAGCCGGTGACCTCGGCGATGACCTCGCTCATCCGCATCAGACTGGAGGTCTCCACACCCTTCGCGAGGGACACCAGCGTCGCGTCCGGGCGAAGGTGCGGGGTCCAGCGGGCGAGATTGTCCCGCAACGACTGTGACGGCACGGCGCACACCACGATGTCCGCCTCCGCGAGCAGCTCGGCATACGAGTTCGACGCGCGCAGTCCGGCCGGCAGCGTGATCCCGGACAGATAGTCGTTGTTGGTGTGCTCGGTGTTGATCTGGTCGGCCAACTCGGCGCGGCGCGCCCAGATCGTCGTCTCGGTTCCCGCATCTACCAGGACCTTTGCCGTGGCGGTGCCCCAGGAGCCCGCACCCATTACAACCGCACTCACAGCCGCGCCTCTCGCCCTTTGTCGGTGAACCAGTACTCGGTGACCGCAGTACTGGTGATCACACCCTAGTTTCCCGGATCGGATACCGGGGCGGTATCGCCCACCCGGCATGGCGCGCGCCATGCGCCCGTGTTCCATGATGGTGGGATGGAACATCCGGTCGTCCGCGCTCGCAGCGCTGACGAGTCGCCCCTCGTGCCGGGCACCGTCGCCGCGGTCCTCGCGGTCAAGCGTCTGCACGAGGCGAAATCCCGGCTCGCCGCGAGTCTCGGTCAGATTGCCGGGGGCGATGAGCTCGGCACGGCCCACCGGTCGCTGGTGCTGGCCATGCTGCTCGACACGATCGCGGCGTTGCGTGCGGCGGGGGTGGACCGGGTGATCGTGGTCAGCCCCGACGACGAGGTTCTGCAAGCCGCTCGCCGCGGCGGTGTCCACGGGTTGCCCGAGGCTCCGGCCGGGCCGGCCGAGTCACGAATCGCCGGACTGAACCGGGCGTTCGCCGACGGGGCCGAACTGGTCCGCCGGAACTGGCCGCCGTCTCACTGGGTGCTGCTCATCCAGGCCGATCTGCCGGCGGCCACTGGAGCGAGTGTCGGCGAGGTCATCACCGAGGCCGGCAGGCTCGTCGGCGACGGAATCGATCAAGTGATGCTCGCCGACCGCGAGGGTTCCGGCACCGTCCTGTTGCTGCGCCACGCATCGCTCACCGAGGTACCGCGCTTCGGCGTCGGGTCGGCCGCCGCGCATCGTCAGGCCGGGGCCGTCGAACTCGATCCGGAACGGACTCGCTGGCCGGATCTGCGGACCGACGTCGACACCTCCGACGACCTCGCCGCCGCCGCCGAACTCGGCCTCGGCGCGGACACCGCAGCCGTCCTCGCCCACCGGTGAGCGCTCGGGGTGTTCTCTGCGATCCGACCGGGCGATCCGACCGAGAGTGTCACCGATCCCCCGCATGAGTCATGATTGACGGGTGACTCCCGCCGACGACTCCGCTGCCTCTGATTCGGCCCCCGCTACGGCGGAGCCGCGACTGTCCACCCCTATCCCTGGTGCCCCGCCCGCCGCGACGCTGGTCCCCGACGAGTCGGCCGACCTGCCCGAGGACCGCTATCTCAATCGGGAACTGAGCTGGCTCGACTTCAATTCGCGTGTGCTCGCCCTGGCCGAGGACACCTCGATGCAACTCCTCGAACGCGCCAAGTTCCTCGCGATCTTCGCGTCGAACCTCGACGAGTTCTTCATGGTCCGGGTGGCCGGCCTCAAACGTCGCGACGAAACCGGGCTGTCGGTGCGCTCGGCCGACGGACTGTCCCCGCGTGAGCAGCTGCTGCGGATCGCCGGCCGCACCCAGACCATCGCCGACCGGCATGCCCGCGTGTTCATGGACTCGGTTCGTCCGGCGTTGGCGGAGAACAACATTCACGTCGTGTCCTGGTCTGATCTGAGCCCCGAGCAGCAGGACCGGATGGTGGAGTACTTCCACGAGCAGGTCTTCCCGGTCCTCACCCCCCTCGCCGTGGATCCGGCCCACCCCTTCCCCTACATCAGCGGTCTGTCACTCAATCTCGCGGTGACCGTGCGCGATGCGAGCGAGGCGGGTGAGCACTTCGCCCGGGTGAAGGTGCCCGACAACGTGAATCGTTTTGTCCGGGTCGACCAGCTACTGCCCCGGCCGACCGAAGCCGGCAACGAGCAGAATCGCAGCGCGGTCTTCCTGCCCATGGAGAACCTCATTGCGGCCAATCTGGACCATCTGTTCCCCGGCATGGAAATCGTTGAGCACCATGCCTTCCGGATCACCCGGAACGCCGACTTCGAAGTAGAGGAGGACCGCGACGAGGACCTGTTGCAGGCCCTCGAACGCGAACTTGCCCGACGCCGCTTCGGATCTCCGGTCCGGCTCGAGGTGGCCGACGACATGAGCGAGCACATGCTCGAACTGCTGCTGCGTGAGCTCGACGTGAATCCGGCCGATGTGATCCAGGTTCCGGGCCTGCTCGATCTGTCCTCGTTGTTCGAGATCTACGCGCTCGACCGTCCGCACCTCAAGGACCGGCCGTTCGTGCCGGCCACCCATCCCGCCTTCGGTGAGCGGGAGACTCCCAAGAGCGTGTTCTCGACGCTGCGCGAAGGTGATGTCCTGGTGCATCATCCCTATGACTCGTTCTCCACCAGCGTGCAGCGTTTCATCGAGCAGGCAGCCGCCGATCCACAGGTACTCGCGATCAAACAGACCCTGTATCGCACCTCCGGCGACTCCCCGATCGTCAACGCGCTCATCGACGCCGCCGAGGCGGGCAAGCAGGTTGTGGCACTCGTGGAGATCAAGGCGCGCTTCGACGAACAGGCGAACATCAAATGGGCGCGGCAGCTCGAGCAGGCGGGCGTCCACGTGGTCTACGGTCTCGTCGGCCTGAAGACGCACTGCAAGACCTGTCTGGTGGTGCGCCGCGAGGGATCGACGATCAAGCGTTACTGCCACATCGGAACCGGCAACTACAACCCGAAAACCGCGCGCCTGTACGAGGATGTGGGTCTGCTCACCGCCTCGCCCGACATCGGGTCCGACCTGACCGACCTCTTCAACACGCTCACCGGGTACTCGCGTAAGAAGGAGTACCGCAACATCCTCGTTGCGCCGCACGGCATCCGGGCGGGCATCATCAGCCGCATCAACCGCGAGATCGAACTCCACCGTGCGGGAGACACGTCCGCGCGGGTGCAGCTCAAGGCCAATGCGCTCGTCGACGAGCAGGTCATCGACGCGCTCTACCGTGCATCCCAGAGCGGTGTCCCAGTCGAGGTCGTGGTCCGCGGGATCTGTGCGTTGCGTCCGGGTATGGAGGGTGTCAGCGACAACATCGTGGTGCGTTCGATCCTCGGACAGTTCCTCGAGCACTCCCGCATCCTGCATTTCGGTGCGCAGAGCGAGTATTGGATCGGCAGTGCGGACATGATGCACCGCAATCTGGATCGCCGCGTGGAGGTCATGGTGCAGGTACGTGACCAGCGCCTGACCACCGAACTCGGCGAGATATTCGCCTCCGCTCTGGATCCACGGACCCGGTGCTGGGTCCTCAACTCCGACGGCAGCTGGGTGGCCTCGCCGGCCGCCGGTGAGGACGTGCGCGACCATCAGCGAGAGATGATGCGGCGCAACCGTCGCCGCGCCGATGTCGGATAGCGACGGTGACATAGTGATCGGGGACATCGCGATCGGGGACATCGTGATCGGGCACCTTCTCGTAACCTCGGCCCTCTAGAATCGCGCCCGATGTCCAAGCCAGAGAAAACCGTGTGGGCCGCAGGCGGCGTCCTGTGGCGACCGACCGCAGACGGCGTCGAGGTCGGGATCGTCCACCGGCCCCGCTATGACGACTGGACGCTGCCGAAGGGAAAGGGCGAGTCGGGCGAAACGCTCATCGACACCGCGGTACGCGAGATCGCCGAGGAGACCGGGTATTCGGTTCGACTGGGACGCCATCTACGCGACGTGAGCTACGACCTCGACCACGCGCGCAAGCATGTCCGGTACTGGTCGGCCCGGGCCGTCGGTGGTGAATTCGAAGCCAATCACGAGGTCGACGATCTCCGTTGGCTCGACGTGACCAAGGCACCCCAACATCTGAGTTACGCCCTGGACCGCAAGATACTGCGCGAGTTCACCCGGCTCCCAGCCGATCTGCACACGCTGCTGCTCGTCCGGCACGCCAAGGCGGGTCAGCGGTCGCGCTACCGTGGCGACGATCGGCTGCGTCCGCTCGACAAGGTGGGCACCGCGCAGGCCGAGGCGCTCGTGGGGTTGCTGCGCGCCTTCGGGGCACAGGTACTGCATGCCGCCGACCGTGTGCGGTGCCGACAGACCCTGGAACCGCTGGCCGCCGCGCTGCGGACCGACATCGAATCCGAGCCGGCCCTCTCCGAGGAGGCCTACCGCGCGGATCCGTCCGGTGCGCACAAGCGGATTCGGGAGATCGCCGCGGACAGCGGTTCCGTCCACGCGGTGTGCAGCCAGGGCAAGGTCATCCCGCCGCTGATGGACTGGTGGTCCGACCACGACGGGTTCCCTCTGCCCGCGGCACGCAATCGCAAGGGCAGCGTGTGGGTGCTCTCGGTGCACGACGGGACCGTCGTTGCCGCCGATCACATCGCGAGTGCGCTGCCCACGGTTCTCGTTCCCTGACACCGCGAACCGACACAGCCCGAATCACCACGGCGCCAATCACCAGCCCGTATCACCGCACCCCGAACACAGTTCAGCCCCCGGCGGGGGAAGGACGCCGGGGGCTGAACGGGATCGGAACTCAGCGGCGGGTGCGCTTGGCCGGAGCCTTCTTGGCCGCGGTCTTCTTGGCGGGAGCCGCCTTCTTGGCCGGAGCCTTCTTGGCTGCGGTGGCCTTCTTCGCCGCAGCCTTCTTGGCCGCGGTCTTCTTGGCCGGTGCCGCCTTCTTGGCTGCGGTGGTCTTGGCAGGAGCCTTCTTGGCCGCGGTCTTCTTGGCCGGAGCCGCCTTCTTGGCCGCGGTCTTCTTGGCCGGAGCCGCCTTCTTCGCCGGAGCGGAGGTGGCGCCGCTGCCCCGCTTCACCGCGGGACCGGTGGCGGCGAGCTTCTGCTTGCCGGCCACGACGGCCTTGAACTGTGCGCCCGGACGGAACGCCGGAACCGATGTGGCGCGGACCTTCACGGTCTCACCGGTACGCGGGTTGCGTGCCACGCGCGGTGCGCGACGACGCTTCTCGAAGACGCCGAACCCGGTGATCGTCACGCTCTCACCCTTGTTCACCGCCCGCACGATCGTGTCGACGATCAGCTCGACTGCCTCGGTCGCAGTCTTGCGATCCGCGTCGAGCTTCTTGGTCAGCTCATCGATGAGCTCTGCCTTGTTCATTGATTACCTCCGCAAGCTGTTCTGACCACGCTTTTCTGGCCAGCTACCACCACACGGTAAACGTCGAATTCGAAAACGTCCATCTTCCACGCCAATTAGACGGTCGTGTTGCGAAATCTGTAGTGGAATCCACCATCTCCTCGAGACAGTGGCGCGGGGTGTCCGGGCGGCCGCGGCTCAGGCCGGCAACGTCACCGGTTTCCAGGCGGGCCGCTGCGACTCGTACGCAGAAATCGCCTCTACCTGGCGCAATGTCAGCCCGATGTCGTCGAGACCCTCCAGCAGACGCCACCTCGTGTAGTCATCAATTGCCAACGGCACCACGAGGTCTGCGGCCGTGACGGTCTTATCCACAAGGCTCACCGTGACTTCCAGCCCCGGCTGCTCCTCGAGTCGCTTCCAGAGCAGTTCGACGTCGGACTGCTCCACCTGCGCGGCCACCAGACCCGCCTTCCCGGCGTTGCCGCGGAAGATGTCGGCGAAGCGCGAGGAGATGACGACCCGAAAGCCGAAGTCCGACAGCGCCCAGACGGCATGTTCGCGTGACGACCCGGTTCCGAAGTCAGGGCCGGCCACCAGGACCGAGCCGCGCCGCCACGGTTCGTTGTTGAGGATGAAGTCCGGATCGGCACGCCATCCGGCGAAGAGTCCGTCCTCAAAACCGGTGCGCGTCACGCGCTTCAGGTAGACGGCCGGGATGATCTGGTCGGTGTCGACGTTGCTGCGGCGCAGCGGGACGCCGATTCCGGTGTGTTCGGTGAATGGTTGCATCAGTGGACCTTCGGGGTTTCGGTGAGGGACGGGTCAGCGGACGATCTGCGTCGGTTCACAGATCGTCGGGTGAGGACAGGGTGCCGCGGACCGCAGTGGCGGCGGCCACCGCCGGCGAGACGAGGTGCGTTCGCCCACCTTTGCCCTGTCGCCCTTCGAAGTTGCGGTTGGAGGTGGAGGCGCATCGTTCCCCCGGCGACAGCTGGTCGGGGTTCATGCCCAGGCACATCGAGCAACCGGCCTGACGCCACTCGGCGCCCGCGTGCTCGAAGATGTCGCCGAGTCCCTCGTCCTCCGCCTGAGCCCGCACACGCATCGATCCCGGAACGATCAGCATCCGCATGCCCTCGGCCACCTTGCGGCCCTTGAGGATCTCGGCGACGGCGCGCAGATCCTCGATACGACCGTTGGTACAAGAACCGACGAAGACGGTGTCGACCTTGATGTCGCGCAGCGGCATCCCGGGGGTGAGATCCATGTACTCCAACGCCTTCGAGGCGGCGGTGGACGCGTTCTCGTCACCCATGTCCGCCGGGTCGGGCACCACCGCGCCGAGTGGCGCACCCTGGCCGGGGTTGGTTCCCCAGGTGACGAACGGCGTCAGCGCGGACGCATCGATGTGCACCTCGGCGTCGAACTCGGCTCCCGGATCGGTGCGCAGGCTGTCCCAATACTGCACTGCGGCATCCCAATCGGCCCCCGTCGGAGCGTTGGGGCGACCCTTCAGGAAGTCATAGGTGACCTGATCGGGCGCGATCATCCCGGCACGTGCCCCGGCCTCGATCGACATGTTGCAGATGGTCATTCGCGCTTCCATCGAGAGCTTCTCGATGGCCGGACCGCGGTACTCGAGGACATAACCCTGCCCGCCACCGGTCCCGATCTTGGCGATGACGGCCAGGATCAGGTCCTTGCTCGTGACACCGGAGGGCAGTTCGCCGTCGACGGTGATGGCCATCGTCTTGAACGGGCGCAACGAAAGCGTCTGCGTCGCCAGGACGTGTTCGACCTCGGAGGTGCCGATACCCATCGCCAGCGCGCCGAAGGCGCCGTGCGTGGAGGTGTGGCTGTCACCGCACACGACCGTCATGCCCGGCTGGGTGAGACCGAGCTGCGGACCCACCACGTGCACGATGCCCTGCTCGGCATCACCCATGGGGTGCAGCCGGATTCCGAACTCCGCGCAGTTGCGACGCAAGGTCTCGACCTGTGTGCGCGACACCTCGTCGGCGATCGGTGAGAAGATGTCGAGGGTCGGGACGTTGTGGTCCTCGGTGGCAATCGTCAGATCCGGGCGGCGGACCGGCCGGCCCGCGAGGCGCAGGCCCTCGAATGCCTGCGGACTGGTGACCTCGTGCACGAGATGGAGATCGATGTAGATGAGGTCGGGGTTCTGCGCGCCGGAGGCGTCGGCCTCACCGGGCACCACGACGTGGTCCTCCCACACCTTCTCGGCAAGAGTCCGTGGCTTTGCTGTGCTGTTACTCATGGCTGCACTCGTCTGTCTCGTGAATTTCCGGCTTCTCGTCAATCGCGGGGCTGTCCACGATTGCCGGTCGATCTTCCCATCCGGACCCGATCGGCAGCAAAAGTGTGCATCTCAGTATTTGGATTGCTAGTATCGACCTATGGGAAATGATAGCGCATCCGTGGTCAGCAGCGGAATCGGTGTGCTCGACAAATCGGTCGCCGTTCTGCACGCGATCGCAGCCGCGCCACGCAATCTCACCGAGTTGTGTGCCCATACCGGTCTGCCCCGGGCAACCGCGCACCGTCTCGCTGTCGGGCTCGAGACCCACCGGCTGCTCGCACGCGACGCCACCGGACGCTGGCAGCCGGGGCCGGCTCTCGGTGAACTCGCCGCGTCCGCGCACGATCCCGTGACCGAAGCGGCGCTGATGGTGTTGCCGCGTCTGCGCGACATCACCGGAGAATCAGTGCAGGTGTACCGGCGCGAGGGCGCCGAGCGGGTCTGCGTGGCCGCGATGGAACCACCCACCGGGCTGCGCGACACGGTGCCGGTGGGCACCCGCTTCCCGATGAGTGCGGGCTCGGCGGCCAAGGTCCTGCTCGCCTGGACCGATCCGCCGACCCAGCGAGCCCTGTTGCACGACAGCGTGTTCAGCGAACGCGCCCTGCATGAGATCCGTCGTCGGGGCTGGGCGCAGAGCGCAGGCGAACGTGCCGCTGGGGTTGCCAGCGTGTCGGCACCCGTGCGCGACGCCAACGGTGACGTGGTCGCGGCGATCTCGGTGTCGGGCCCCATCGACCGGATGGGCCGGCGCCCCGGCGCGCGGTGGGCCGCCGATCTGCTGGCCGCCGCCGACGCAATCCACAAGCGGCTGCGGAGTTCTCGGGCCTGACCGGGGTGTGCCAGGTCACTGGTCTTTCGATAACGTCACGACATGGGAGTCAATCAGCGCAGCCAGATCGTCATGTCCGAAGCCGAGATCACCGAGTTCGTCGAGCGCAGCCGGACCGCCACGCTCGCCACCACCGGACGCGACGGCGGAATCCACCTGGTCGCCATGTGGTACGGGATCATCGACGGCGAGATCTGGTTCGAGACCAAGGCTAAATCACAGAAGGCGGTCAATCTCCGGCGCAACGCCCGATGCTCGATCCTCATCGAGGACGGTGACACCTATGACACCCTGCGCGGCGTCGCCATCGAGGGCACGGCCGAGATCCTCGACGATCCCGACTCCTGCCTCAAGGTGGGGATCAGCGTGTGGGAGCGCTACACCGCCCCCTACACCGAGGAATCCAAACCGTTCGTCGAGCAGATGATGCACAAACGCGTCGCGGTGCGGGTGGTGCCGTCACGGACCCGCTCGTGGGATCACCGCAAGCTGGGTATCCCGGAGATGCCGGTGGCCGGTTCCACCGCCGAGTACCTCGGCTGAGTTCGGGGTCGACGACCGAACGCGAAGCGCCCTCCCCGATCATCTCGGAGAGGGCGCTTCATGTTGTAGCCCCGACGGGATTCGAACCCGCGCTACCGCCTTGAGAGGGCGGCGTCCTAGGCCGCTAGACGACGGGGCCAAGGAACTTTCGTTCTTGTGAACTGCTGTGCGATGAGACCTTACCCGGTGCTCACCGCGTGTAGTTCGCTGGGGTACCAGGACTCGAACCTAGAATGGCTGAACCAGAATCAGCTGTGTTGCCAATTACACCATACCCCAAGGTTTTGACCTCTTCCTCGCCGGAATCGGCCGAGAGGTAGAGTATCAAACCGTTGCCGGAACTCCACAAACGTGCAGCTCAGAGGCTCTTTTCACTGTGCTCGAGGGCTGCGGTCAACCGCGCCAGCACCTTGTCGCGTCCCAGGATCTCCATCGACTCGAACAGCGGCGGACTCACCTGTGAGCCGGTGACCGCGACGCGTACCGGACCGAAAGCCTTCCGGGGCTTGAGTTCAAGTCCGTCGACGAGCGCGGCATTGAGTGCCTCCTGCAGCGCCGGGGTGGTCCACGACGGCAGTTCGGCGATGGCGTCGACGGTGGCCAGCAACACGGGCACCGCATCGGCCCCGAGGTTCTTGTTCGCCGACTTCTCGTCGATCTCGAACTCCTCGTCGGAGACATAGACGAACTTGATCAGATCCCACGCGTCGCCGAGGACCTGGATGCGGGTCTGCACCAGTTCGGCGAGGGCGGCCAGCGTCGCATCGTCGGCGTTGGCGGGCAGCCTGCCCTGCCCGACGAGATAGGACTTGAGGCGCGTGGTGAAGTCGCCCAGTTCGAGCAGCCGGATGTGTTCGGCGTTGATGGCCTCGGCCTTCTTCTGGTCGAAGCGGGCGGGATTGGAGTTCACGTCGCGCACGTCGAAGGCGGCGACCATCTGATCGAGGCTGAAGACGTCGGTCTCGTGCGAATAGCCCCAGCCGAGCAGCGCGAGGTAGTTCAGCAGCCCCTCGGGAAGGAAGCCACGGTCGCGGTGGTGGAACAAGTTGGACTGCGGATCCCGTTTGGAGAGCTTCTTGTTGCCCTCTCCCATGACGAACGGCAGATGCCCGAAGGCGGGCACCTGCTCGGCGACACCGATCCGGATGAGCGCCTCGTAGAGGGCGATCTGACGCGGCGTCGACGACAACAGGTCCTCGCCACGCAGCACATGGGTGATCTTCATCATCGCGTCATCCACCGGATTGACCAACGTGTACAACGGATCACCCGATGCGCGGGTCAGCGCGAAGTCCGGCACCGTGCCCGCCTTGATCGTCGTCGCACCGCGCACCAGGTCGTCCCAGGTGATGTCGTGATCCGGCATACGAAGGCGCACAACGGGTTTACGCCCCTCGGCCAGGTAGACCTCGCGTTGTTCGGGAGTGAGGTCACGGTCGAAGTTGTCGTAGCCGAGCTTCGGGTCACGCCCGGCGGCGCGGTGGCGGGCCTCCACCTCTTCGGGCGTGGAGAAGGCGTGATACGCCTCGCCGGCGGCGAGAAGTCTCGCCACCACATCGGCGTAAATCTCGCGGCGCTCGGACTGGCGGTAGGGCCCGTAGGGTCCCCCCACCTCCGGACCCTCGTCCCAGTCGAGTCCCAGCCAGCGCAGCGCGTCGAGGATCGCGTCGTAGGACTCCTGGGAGTCGCGGGCGGCATCGGTGTCCTCGATGCGGAAGACGAAAGTGCCCTCGTCGTGGCGCGCCTGGGCGAAGTTGAACAGCGCCGTCCGGACCAAACCCACATGCGGAGTCCCGGTCGGCGATGGACAGAAACGCACGCGTACACCCTGGGTTCCGGTCATGGGAGTCAGCGTATCGAACCCCGGATGTCGAGCCCGCGTGCACGCCCGGCCCGCAGCCGGCGGGTCAGCGGTGGCGGGACAAGAACTCCACGAGCAGCCGGTTGACCTCGGCCGGTTGCTCGAGATACCCGAAGTGACCGGCCTTGGCGACCTCGGCGTACTCGGCGCCGGGAATGGCGTCGGCGACCTCACGCGCGAGCTTCGGCGGCAACGTGCGATCGTCGGCGAATCCGATCACCATCGCCGGTCGGGTGATTCCCCGATAGGCGGGCAGCCGATTCTGCTCGCGATGATGGAGTTCGAGCTGGGCCCGAACTCCCGGCGTCACCTTCTGCGGCGAGAAGCCGATGATGTCGAGCCAGTCACGGGCCGACCGATCGTCGTCGAGGGTGTGCGGCGACAGATTCAGATGTGCCGTGATGGCCGCCTCGTACTCCGGCGGCAGGGTGATCTTGTTGTCGTAGAGCGCCCGCTCTCCGGCGGAGATCGCTTCTTGCAGAGGCGTGTTGCGCCCATAGGTGGCGATCATCACGGCGGCGGCGACCACGTCGGGCCGTGCGAGCGCGAGTTCCTGGGTGATGCGTGCACCGAGCGAGGTCCCCACCACCAGCGCCGGTCCCCCACCGACGTGCTCGATGAGCGCGGCGGTGTCGGCGACCATGTCGTCGAGGGTGAATCCGTCCGCACACTCCGACGACGGGGCGATCCCCCGGTTGTCGAAGGTCACCACCCGGAAGCCGGCCTTGACCAGCGCCGGTTCCTGGTGCGCCTTCCACACCCGGCCCGGACTTCCGGTGCCCATCACCATCACCACGAGTGGCCCATCCCCGGCCACCTCGTAGGAGAGATCGATGCCGTTGACCCTGGCGACCGTCACTGCTTGTCCACCACCGGATTCGACAAGGTGCCCAGCCCTTCCACGGTGACCGAAACCCGTTGTCCGGCAACCATCGGGCCCACCCCTTCCGGGGTTCCGGTCAGGATGACATCACCAGGCAGCAAGGTCATCACGGTCGAGATCCACTCGATGATGGCCCCGATGTCGTGCAGCATCAACGATGTTCGGCTGCGCTGGCGAACCTCACCGTCGAGTTCGGTGACGAGTTGCACGTCGGACGGGTCGAAGGTGGTGTCGATCCACGGACCCAGCGGGCAGAACGAGTCGTACCCCTTGGCCCGGGTCCACTGGCCGTCGGCCTTCTGCTGATCACGCGCGGTGACGTCGTTGGCCACCGTGTACCCGAGGATCACATCCTTGGCGGCCGAAGCCTTCACGTCCTTGCACGGACGGCCGATGACAACCGCGAGCTCACCTTCGAAGTCCACCCGCTCCGAGGACGGCGGCCGGACGATGGGGACCTCGGGGCCGATGATCGAGGTGCTCGGCTTGATGAAGATCACCGGGTTGTCCGGCGCCTCACCACCCATCTCCTTCACATGGTCGGCGTAGTTCTTCCCGATGCAGATGACCTTGCTGGCCAGAATCGGGGCCAGCAGACGCACATCGGCAAGCTTCCACGATCTGCCGGTGAAGGTGGGTGTGCCGAACGGATGCTCGGCGATCTCCTTGGTGACCGCGTCATCATCGGTTCCCTCGATGGAGACGAATGCCACCCCGTCCGGACTCGCGATTCGACCTAAGCGCATGAGGTAGACCCTAGCGCACCAGCGTTTCCCACCTGTCAAGACGCGGGTTGGCCGACGGCGCCGCTCGTTCTACAATGTGAACAATATGTTCCACTATTTGAGACCGCCACGAGTTACCGGTGAGGTGAGATGACCACGATCGAGGCGGTATCGGTTCGACGACGATGGAGCATGCTGGCCTGCTCGCTCCTCGCCGCCCTCACCACGACATGCGTGGTCAGCGGAATCGCGTACCTCATCCCGGCCTTGCACACCCAGGCCGGCCTGACGCTGACCGAGGCGTCGACGCTGGCGGCGATCCCGACCGTCGGACTGATGGTGGCGATCATCGGCTGGGGAATCCTGCTCGACCGATACGGCGAGCGGCGCATCCTGATGATCTCGCTGTCGATCAGTTTGGCCGGGGCGGTGGCGGCTGCCGCCGCGGCGTACGCGAATGCCTCCTACGTCGTACTCGGCGCCTGCCTGCTCGTCGGCGGTATCGGTTCGGGGGCGGCCAACGGTGCGAGCGGCCGGATCGTCGTCGGCTGGTTCCCGGCCGATCAGCGCGGTACGGCGATGGGTATCCGGCAGATGGCGCAGCCCCTGGGTATCGCGGTGTGCGCACTCACCATGCCGGCCACCGCCGCCGCGCACGGAATCGGTCCGGCCCTGACCATCCCGGCGATCGTGACCGCTGCCGGATTGCTCGCCGTGATCGTCGGCGTCGTGGATCCGCCCCGGCGGGCCGCCGCACCTCGCGATACTCCGGTGCAGAAGTGGAATCCGTACCGGCAGAACAGTTTTCTGGCCCGAGTGCATGCCGTCAGCGTGCTGCTGGTGGTGCCGCAGTCGATGTTGTGGACCTTTGTCCCCACCTGGCTGATCGTCACACACCACTGGGCACCCACGACGGCGGGCGTGCTGATCACGGTGAGCCAGGTCGTCGGGGCGCTCGGTCGCATCGCCGCCGGACGGTGGTCGGACGCCTGGGCGTCGCGGATGCGACCGGTCCGGCTGATCGCGGTCGGCGCGGCCGTCGCGATGGCGGCCCTGTCCGTCACCGACTGGCTGGGCAGTTCATGGGCACCGGCCGTCATGGTGGTGGCCACGGTGATCTCGGTCGCCGACAACGGACTCGCGTTCACCGCCATCGCGGAGTTCGCGGGCCCGGACTGGAGTGGGCGCGGCCTCGCCGTGCAGAACACCGGTCAGTATCTCGCCACCGCGGCCACAACGCCCATCTTCGGCGCACTCATTGCCGCCGTGGGCTTTCCGCTCGCTTTCGCGATCACGGCGCTGACTCCCGTCCTGGCCGCACCGCTCGTCCCCGACGACCCGCCGGTACGCGAGGAACCGGTGACCTGACCCCCGCTGACCGTGCTACGGAACACGTTCATCGTGCGCCCGATCGCGGTGATCGTGCACAAGGCGTCCCCCGCGATGCACGACGAGCGTGTTCGGCAGCACGATGAACGAATTCGGGTGCACGGTCGACGGTTTCGGCCGCACGGTCAACGGCATGGGGTGCGACGGGCGGGCCGGGTCACCGAGCAGATCGAGCGGCCACGGTGGCGTTGACGAGCCCTGCCGCGGTCTCGGCGTCATCGACGACGACGACCTCACGACTTCCGGACCGTCGGGTGATCAGCAGCGCCTGCCCCGACCGGAGTACGAATCCCTTTGCCCCACGGGCCTCTCCGGCGAAGCCGAAGCGGTATCCGTAGCCCCCGAAGTCGCGCAGCGCACGCACCGTCACCACGTCCGCATGCTCGATCTCGGTCATGGGCACCGTGATTCGCGGACGGCCGAGGGTGGCACGGATGACCACCGCATGTCGATCCACGGTGGCCCGTGCCGTGGCGAGCGACACCACGAGGATGCCGACAACCGCGAACACTGCCACCGCGATCCACACCGCGGTCAGCAGCGTGATCACCAGGCCGGCGATCAGCGACGCCACCAGCACACCCAGCAATACGGGTGACATGGTGGTCGACTGCGACCACAGGAATCGTTCGGAGGCAGAGATTTTCGCCGTGGGTCGACGACCGCTACGCGTGTCGGCCCACTTCCCCACCGGCGTCCAGCCGGGGACGGCCGCCGCCGTCACCACGCCGATGACCGCACTCGTCACGAGCAGACCGATCGTCGGGCCCAATGGAAACGCGGCGTCGGTGGCGTCGGTGAGCCCGCGTTGACCCGCGGCGACCACCGGAATGGCGCCGCCCACCGTCACGACGACCATGTTCATCGTGCCCAGCACGATCCGGACCAGCGACGCGACGCCCAGGCACAATGCCGACGCGAGACCCGCCGCCATTCCGACGACGCCGGTGACGAGCACGATCACCAGTCCGGCCGTCACGGAGGTCGTACCGTCGACACCGTTGGAATTCCAATGTGACGCAATCAGATCGGGCAGCTCGTCGCGCCACATGGACAACGCCACCACGCCGCACACCGCCACGATCAGGGACGGCACGACACCCACGATCACAATGACGGCGCGCTGCGTGCGACTCGGCCCTTGCGCGATCAGACCCATGGTCAATACCTCCTCATGATCTCGGCGGACAGGTCTGCCGCCGTCATTCCCAGACGTTTGGCCGTCTCGACGACACGGTCGATCGCATCGTCGAGTTCGGCACGCGAATCGGCCCGCGGTGACACCACTGCCCCACGGCCGCGCCGCAATTCGACGATGCCGTCGTCGCGAAGCTGCTGATAGGCCCGTAACACCGTGTGCACGTTCACATCCAGCGAGACGGCGAGATCCCGTGCCGCCGGCAGCCGGTCGCCCGGTTCGACCTCTCCGCGCATGATCACGCCACGGACGGCCGCCGCGATCTGTTCGAAGATCGGCGTCCGATCGGAGGGGTCGATCCGGATCAACACGCTTTCATTCTATTGTTCTAGTTCAAATAGAACAAGTGCGATGTGTCTGACGTCCGTCGGACAACATGCAGACAGAACGAAAAACCGCGTGTCTCGTCGGAAACCGCCTTTGTCAGGCGGCTTTCTGGCGAGACACGCGGTTTCTGCCCGAGGACACGCCGACGACGTCGGCGGGACATGTCAGCTCAGGCGAGACGTTCGCGAATGCGCTTGCCGACCTCGGCGGTACTCAACGTCGATCCGCCGCGCTCGGCAAGGTCGTCGGCGACGGCCTGCTCGACCCGACGGGCGGCGTCGGACTCACCGAGGTGGTCGAGCAGCAGAGCCACCGACAGGATCGCGGCAGTGGGATCGGCTTTTCCCTGTCCGGCGATGTCGGGGGCACTGCCGTGCACCGGCTCGAACATCGACGGGTTGGTCCCGGTGGCGTCGATGTTGCCCGACGCAGCCAGACCGATACCGCCGCTGACCGCGGCTGCGATGTCGGTGATGATGTCGCCGAAGAGGTTGTCGGTGACGATCACATCGAAGCGACCGGGGTCGGTCACCAGGTAGATCGTGGCGGCGTCGACGTGGCAGTAGGCAGTGGTGACATCGGGGAACTCGGTTCCGATCTCCTCGACGGCCCGCGCCCACAGTGAACCGGCGAAGGTCAGCACGTTCGTCTTGTGCACCAGGGTCAGGTGCTTACGACGCTTGGCGGCACGCTCGAAGGCGTTGCGCACCACACGTTCGACACCGAAGCGGGTGTTGACGCTGACCTCGGTGGCGACCTCCTGGGGAGTGCCCACGCGGATGGCGCCGCCGTTCCCGGTGTAAGGCCCCTCGGTACCTTCGCGGACCACGACGAAATCGATGTCGGGGTCACCGGCGAGCGGCGTGGGGACACCCGGCAGTCGTCGCGACGGACGCAGGTTGACGTGGTGGTCCAGCGCGAACCGCATGGTCAGCAGCAGACCGCGCTCGAGCACGCCCGAGGGCACCGACGGATCGCCGATGGCGCCCAGCAGAATCGCGTCGTGTTCGCGCAGCGAGTCGAGGTCGGCGTCGGTCAGCAGCTCACCGTTGCGGTGATACCGGCGTGCACCGAGGTCGAACTCGGTGGTATCCACCTCGGGGACAACGGTCTTGAGCACCTCGAGAGCCTCGCCGATGACCTCGGGCCCGATGCCGTCTCCGGCGATGACGGCCAGCTTCATGACAGATCCACCTGCTCGATGAGGGTTGCGCCGACGGCGTCGGCGATCGCCGCCACCACGTCGTCGTCGATCTTGCGTCCCACGCGGAGCACGATCGTTGCACCGGCACCCTCGGCGTCCTGGGACAGGCCCGCAGCAAGGATGTCGATGCCGGCGTTACCGAGCAGCGTGCCGATCTTGCCCAGCGAGCCCGGCTGGTCGGCGTAACTGACCAGCAGGTTGTGACCCTCGGCCCGGAGGTCGAAGTTGCGGCCGTTGATGTTGACGATCTTCTCCACCAGCTGCGGCTCGGTGAGCGAACCGGCCACGTTGAGCACCGTGCCGTCGGCGAAGACGGCCCGGACGTCGACGACGCTGCGGTGATTGGGACTCTCGGTGGCCGTGGTGACCTCCGAGGTCACGCCGCGCTCGGCGGCCACCGCGGGGGCGTTGACAAAAGTGACCGGATCGTCGAGGACGGCGGAGAACAGTCCGCGCAGCGCCGACAGGCCCAGCACGTCGACGTTGCTCGAGGCGAGCTCGCCGCGTACGTCGACGACCAGCGAGGTCGGCGGCTCCTGGCTGATCGCTCCGACGACGACGCCGAGCTTGCGCGCCATCTCCAGCCACGGGGCGACCTCTTCGTCGACCGCGCCGCCGGTGATGTTGACCGCGTCGGGAACGAAATGTCCGGCCAGCGCGAGTCGCACGCTCTTGGCGACGTCGGTGCCGGCGCGGTCCTGCGCCTCGCTGGTCGATGCGCCGAGGTGCGGCGTGACGACCACCTGCGGCAGCTCGAACAGCGGCGAATCGGTGCACGGTTCGGTGGCGTAGACATCGAGTCCGGCGCCACGTACCTGGCCGGAGTTGATCGCATCGGCGAGTGCCTGCTCGTCGATGAGTCCGCCGCGCGCCGCGTTGACGATGACGACGCCCTTCTTGGTGCGCGCGAGCTGCTCGGCGCCGATGAGTCCGAGGGTTTCGGGTGTCTTGGGCAGGTGGACGGTGATGAAGTCGGCACGCTCGAGCAACTCGTCGAGGCTGACGAGTTCGATGCCGAGCTGGGCCGCGCGCGCCGGCGACACGTACGGGTCGTAGGCGATGACATGGGTCTCGAAGGCGGCGAGACGAGCGGCGACGAGTTGACCGATGCGTCCCAGACCGACCACGCCGACCGTCTTGCCGAAGATCTCGACACCGTTGAAGGCCGACCGCTTCCAGGTGTGCGCACGCAGCGTCGCATCGGCCGCCGGGATCTGGCGTGCCGCCGACATCAGCAGCGCGATGGCGTGCTCGGCGGCGGTGTGGATGTTGGAGGTGGGGGCATTGACCACCATGACGCCACGGGCGGTGGCCGCGGGCACGTCGACATTGTCGAGGCCCACGCCGGCCCGGGCGATGATCTTCAGCTTCTTGCCGGCGTCGAGGACCTCCTCGTCGACGGTCGTCGCGGACCGGACCAGGATGGCGTCGGCGTCGACGACCGCGTCGAGGAGTTTGGGACGATCCGGTCCGTCCACCCACCGCACTTCGACACCGTCGCCGAGCGCCTCCACGGTGGAAGGCGCCAACTTGTCGGCGATGAGGACAACCGGAAGGCCAGCAGAGCTCACTGTGATTTCTCCATAGTGTCGGGACGTGTGGGCGGATCTCGATCTCTCGGACGCCCCCGGCGGCTCGCGCGCTCGCCAGGCAGCGTCCCGACCACACAGCTTAGAGGTCCGCCGTGCGAGCAAAACAGGCGGTCTACCTCATGGTCGGGCTCCCGTCCGGCTACAGCGAGTGGAATGTGACGGGTATTACGGATAGGTTGCAATGCAACCGCGGACCGATTCCGCGGGAGGCGCGGGGTCGCGCGCGGCCGGTACGGTGTGCTTGCGTCGCCTGCCGTGTTCAACGGCAGGCTTTTCGATGCCGACTAGTGAGAGTGGAGTGTGGATGATTAGGAAGCTGACAGCACTGTTGGCGGTACTGGCTGCGACAGTGTTGGCCGGCTGGGGGGCGGGTTCAGCAGTCGCCGCACCGGCAAAGGCCTATCTCGGTGGCGGCTCGGGAATCCTGGTCCTCAAGGGCGGGAACTCAGCGGCCGCATGCACGCTCACCACCATCGGCCGTTCCAAGACCGGCAAGCTCATCGGCATCACCGCGGGCCACTGCGGCAAGCCGGGACAGAAGGTCTACTCCGAGACCTTCCAGGACCGCGGCCAGGTGGGCACCATCAGTTATTCCACGCCCGATCTGGACATGGCGATCATCGACTTCAACCCGGCCAAGGTGGTCCCGCTGCGCACCGTTCGCAGCGTCACCATCCGCAGCATCGACACGCGGCCGATCGGCTTCCCGACCATCGCGTGCAAGGAAGGCCGCACCACCGGCAGCACCTGCGGTATCGCCTGGTTCTCCGACGGTGACGTCCACCTGAGCCAGATGTGCGTCATCGAGGGCGACTCCGGTAGCCCCGTGGTCGTCGGCGACCGCCTCGTCGGCATGGTCAACGCCTACTACTTCGTCGGCTGCGTCGGCCCCGAGACCGGCACCAACATCGGACCGATCCTCAAGCGCATCAGCTCGCTCAACGCCTACAAGGGGTATCACCCGATCTGACGCGCAGCGCCAGTAAGTCAGAACGCAGCGCCCCGGGCATCTCGCCCGGGGCTCTGCGTTTGTGTATCTCGGTCTTGGGCAACTCGGTCACGGCCTGCGGGACGGGTAGTCGCAGCGAGTCACCCGAACAACGACGCCTCACGAATACGGTGCAAAACCCGCCCGTCGGAGAGTTCGTCGCGAAGTCCGGGATGTCGCCGGTAGAAGTCGAGGAGCCGCAAGGTCACCGGGGCACCCAGGCCCGACTCGTCGACGCGAAACTCTGCGGGCCGTTCCGAATATGTGGGAAGGACCGCAAGCCAGGCACCGCCCCGGCGATCGCCTTTCATGGGAACGGCCGCGCACCGGGAGAGCTCACGCCAGTCATACCAACATCGCTTCTCCACCACCTCGAATCCGTCGGCCGTCATTCTCATGAAGGGCTTCTCGCGCAGACTCATGGACAGCGCCCGCCGCAGGAAGACCGGTCCGAGAACGAGTCCGACCCCGGCGAAGTACCACCCTCGAGCGGGCGTGATCGTGAGGATCGAAATCCAGCCGTTGATGAAGCCGACACCGAAGACGAGAGCCCCCGTACCCGTGAGCGCGGAGGACAGGATGTCGAGCTTGACCACCCGTGCGTCTCGCTTGATCTCCAGCGTGTGGGCAGCGAGGCGAACAGCAGAAGGGTCAGACCGCCAGCTGCGGGGCCGCGTCGACAGCATCCATGAGGTTGCCTCACAAGCAAACCCCCAGGCCATCAATACCGCTGCCGCAACCCCCCACACCATGTGCTGAAGGACGGCAACGACGGCGAATCCGGCCATAGCGGCCGACAGGACCCCGTAGATCGCCATCCCGCCCACACTGCCCCGGGAGTGATGCCGCCAAGGCCCGGGGACCCCACCGGTACCGGGCCGATCGAACTGCACGTTGCCACTCATCTTCCGATCAGCACTCTCCCCCATCGCACCCTGATGACAGCGGACCCGCACCGACAATCGGCGCGGGTCCGCAGCGGTAATGCGGTGAAACTCAGGCGGTTTCGGTGATCGGACGATCCACCCAGCTCATCAGGTCGCGCAGCTTCTTGCCGGTGACCTCGATGGGGTGCTCGGCGTTCTGCTTGCGCAGACCCTCGAGCTCCTTGTTGCCGCCCTCGACGTTGGCGACCAGACGCTTGACGAAGGTGCCGTCCTGGATGTCCTTGAGGATGCCGCGCATCCGCTCCTTGGTGTCGGCGTCGATGACCCGCGGACCCGACAGGTAGCCACCGAACTCCGCGGTGTCACTGACCGAGTAGTTCATCCGCGCGATGCCACCCTCGTACATGAGGTCGACGATCAGCTTGAGCTCGTGCAGCACCTCGAAGTAGGCCATCTCGGGGGCGTAGCCCGCCTCCACCATGACCTCGAAGCCGGTCTTGACGAGTTCCTCGGTGCCACCGCAGAGTACGGCCTGCTCGCCGAAGAGGTCGGTCTCGGTCTCTTCTTTGAAGGTGGTCTTGATGATGCCGGCACGGCCACCGCCGATGGCGCTGGCGTAGCTCAGTGCGAGGGCCTGACCCTCGCCCTTCGGGTCCTGGTCGACCGCGATCAGGCAGGGCACGCCCTTGCCGTCGACGAACTGACGGCGCACCAGGTGGCC
Organism: Gordonia bronchialis DSM 43247; assembly: GCF_000024785.1. Taxonomy (NCBI): domain Bacteria; kingdom Bacillati; phylum Actinomycetota; class Actinomycetes; order Mycobacteriales; family Gordoniaceae; genus Gordonia; species Gordonia bronchialis. Next base: position 3,457,509 of record NC_013441.1, read on the forward strand.
GGGGCCCTTGGGGGCGACCATCGCGACGGTGATGTTGTCGGCCGGCTTGATCAGGTCGAAGTGGATGTTGAGACCGTGGCCGAAGAAGATGGCGTCGCCGTCTTTGAGGTTCGGCTCGATGTCCTCGGTGAAGATCTTGGCCTGGCTGGTGTCGGGGGCCAGGATCATGATGACGTCGGCCCAGCCTGCGGCCTCGGCGGCGGTCAGGACCTTGAGGCCCTGCTCCTCCGCCTTGGCGCGCGACTTGCTGCCCTCGCGCAGACCGATGACGACATCGACGCCGGAGTCGCGCAGCGACAGCGAATGCGCATGGCCCTGGCTGCCGTAGCCGATCACCGCGACCTTGCGACCCTGAATGATCGACAGGTCGGCGTCGTCGTCGTAGAACAGTTCGATCGCCACAGTAGATTTCCCTTCAATATATGGCGTCCCTCGAGAACTCTTGTGACTCAAGGGAACTCTTTAATTCTATGCTGTCACCAGCGCGAATTCCGTGCTGAGAGCAGCGGTCAGCGGTGTGCCGACATGCTCTTGGGTCCCCGACCCAGCGCCACCGCGCCCGACTGGGCGATCTCGCGGATGCCGTACGGGTCCAGCATCCGCAGCAGCGCTTCGAGCTTCTCTGCGGTTCCCGTCGCCTCGATCGTCAGCGATTCCGGCGACACGTCGATCACCTTGGCGCGGAAGAGGTTCACAACCTCGATGACCTCGGTGCGCACGCTCGCATCGGAACGCACCTTGACCATCATCAGCTCACGAGCGACCGAGTTCGCCGGGTCCTGCTCGACGATCTTGATGACGTTGATCAGCTTGTTGAGCTGCTTGGTCACCTGTTCGAGCGGGAAGTCCTCGACGCTGACCATTATCGTCATCCGCGAGATGCCTTTGAGCTCGGTCGGTCCCACCGCCAGCGACTCGATATTGAAGCCGCGCCGGGAGAACAGGGCCGAGACACGTGCGAGGACACCCGGACGGTCCTCGACCAGCACGCTGAGGGTATGGGTGGTGCTCACTGCTCGTCCTTCTTCTCTTGTGCGGCTGCGTGATCCGCCTTCTCCATGACCTCGTGGATCTCCACCGGGTCCGACGCCGACTCGTCGTCGTCGAACAGCGGCCGGATGTCGCGGGCCGCCATGATTTGATCGTTGCCCGTTCCGGCGGCGACCATCGGCCACACCTGGGCGTCCTTGCCGACGATGAAGTCGATGACGACCGGGCGGTCGTTGATCTCCCGCGCCTTCGCGATCACGTCATCGACGTCGGCCTCGTTCTCGACACGGAATGCCGCGCAGCCCAACGCTTCTGCCAGTTTCACAAAGTCCGGGATCATCCGCGAGTGGGTCGCGAGGTCGGTGTTGGAGTACCGCTCCTCGTAGAACAGGGTCTGCCACTGGCGGACCATCCCCAGGTTTCCGTTGTTGATCAGCGCCACCTTGATGGGAATGCCCTCGATCGCACACGTCGCCAGTTCCTGATTGGTCATCTGGAAGCAGCCGTCGCCGTCGATGGCCCAGACCTCGGCGTCGGGATCGGCCATCTTGGCACCCATCGCCGCCGGCACCGCATAACCCATCGTGCCCAGACCACCCGAGTTCAGCCAGGTGCGCGGCTTCTCGTAGGAGATGAACTGCGCCGCCCACATCTGGTGCTGACCGACACCGGCGCAGTACACCGCGTCGGGTCCAGCCGCCTTGCCGATCTGACTGATGACGAATTCCGGCGACATCGACCCGTCGGTCTGCCGGTCGTAGCTGACCGGGTAGGTCCGGCGGATGCCGTCGAGGTACCGCCACCACGCCGTGAGATCCGGGGCGTCACCACCGGTGGCGCGCTCGTTGCGCAGCGTCTCGGTCAGCTCGGCGATGACCGCCTTGCAATCCCCGACGATGGGCACGTCCGCGTGGCGGTTCTTGCCGATCTCGGCGGGATCGATGTCGGCGTGGATGACCTTGGCATCGGGCGCGAAGGAATCGAGCTGACCGGTCACCCGGTCGTCGAATCGGGCTCCGAGGGTGATCAGCAGATCGCTGCGCTGCAACGCCGCGACGGCGGCCACCGTGCCATGCATGCCGGGCATGCCCAGATGCTGGTCGTGGCTGTCGGGGAACGCGCCCCGCGCCATCAGCGTGGTCACCACCGGGATGCCGGTCAGCTCGGCGAGTTCGCGCAGTTCCTCAGCCGCGTTGGACTTGATGACACCGCCGCCGACGTAGAGCACCGGCGCCTTGGCCGCATTGATCAGGCGCGCCGCCTCGCGCACCTGCTTGCCGTGCGGTTTGGTGACCGGCCGGTAGCCGGGCAGGTCGATCTGCGGCGGCCAGGAGAAGGTGGTCTGGCTCTGCAGGATGTCCTTGGGGATGTCCACCAGGACCGCGCCCGGCCGGCCGCTCTCGGCGATGTGGAAGGCTTCCGCGATCACCTGCGGGATGTCCGCGGCGTTGCTGACCAGGAAGTTGTGCTTGGTCACCGGCATGGTGATGCCGGAGATGTCGGCCTCCTGGAAGGCGTCGGTCCCGATCAGGGCCCGTCCGACCTGTCCGGTGATCGCGACCACCGGCACGGAGTCCATCTGCGCATCGGCCAACGGCGTGACCAGGTTGGTCGCCCCCGGACCCGAGGTCGCCATCATGACCCCGGCGCGACCGGCGACCTGCGCGTAGCCGGTGGCGGCGTGACCGGCACCCTGCTCGTGGCGGACCAGGACGTGCCGGACCTTCTGGGAATCGAGCAGCGGGTCATAGACCGGCAGGACCGCGCCGCCGGGAATGCCGAAGACGATCTCCACACCGAGTTCCTCGAGGGAACGCACCACCGACTGCGCACCGCTCACCCGTTCGGGCGCGACGGTGTGCTGACCTACCGCACGCAGGTTTCCCGCCGCGGGTGACTGCTGCTTGTGTGCCGGCTCCCGGCCGGCGTCGGTGCGTGCTGTTGGTGCGCTCACTGCACGATCCTCATCTTGGTTGGTGAATCTTCTGTTCTGGTGACAAGAAAAAACCCCCGACAGCTTGGCTGTTCGAGGGTGGCGCGTCGACGCTGAGTGGGGTCTCGTCAGTGACCGGTCAGGCGACGCGCCAGCCGATTACTACTACGAGGGTCCCGTTCTGCATCACGCATTCACGGTATGACCGCGTGTAGTCGCGAGTCAAACTCCGGACCGTCGGGTCCCATATCGTGGGAAACCACAGGTGGTGGGCATCGTCGTCGACCCCTCGTGTCGGGGCCGTGCGGACCGGCCGGGCACAATGAGTATGTGCCGACTGATTCACCTCTCGATCCGCAACCCTCAGCTTCGCGTCCGTCGGGCGACACCACCGCCGATGCCGAGCAGGTGGAACTGCCCGCCGTGTTCCGGTTGAACCGGGTCTCCTACTTCGCGGTCCCGATGGTCGCGATCGTGTCGATCATCCTCGCCGGTACCTCGCTGATCTGGCTGGGCTGGACGCTGATCGTCCCGATCCTCGTGGGCCTCTGGATTCACCGGCTGCGCACCGTGGTCACCGAGGACGGGCTGCAGGCGGTCGGCACCTTCGGCACCCGCGAGGTGGCCTGGGCTGATCTGGCCGGCATGCAGTTCCCGCGCTGGACGGCCGTGCGTGCGGTCCGCACCGACGGCGACCGTGTGCGGCTGCCGGCCATCGGATTCGACGATCTCCCCCGCCTGTCGGTGGCCAGTGGCGGCCGGATACCCGACCCGTTCAAGGCCGCCGCCGACGCGCAGGACTGACACCCCGCACCCCGACCGCCCCGACCCGGGGCGGTCGGTGGTTTTGTTCGGCCCGATGGCCGCGGAGTACGCTCACCTGTGATAGCGCAGCCAGACCCGGCCCCACGGGCGGGTCGCCGCTTCCGGCACACCGGAACCCGGCGAAATTTCTTCGGCGTCCACCGACGTTGTGCATGGGCGTCCGCAGGCATCACCGGATCAGCCATACCGGTATCGCCCGACGCCCACTGCGCCACCGCAGTCGATCAGATCGAGGAAACATGCCAGCCCTGAGGTCACGCACCACCACCGTCGGACGCGAAGCAGCCGGAGCCCGTTCGCTCTGGCGCGCAGCAGGTCTCACCGACGACGACTTCGGCAGGCCGATCGTGGCCATCGCGAACTCTTACACCCAGTTCGTTCCCGGCCACGTCCACCTCAAGGACGTCGGCGAGATCGTCGCCGACGCGGTGCGGGCAGCCGGCGGTGTGCCGCGCGAATTCCACACCATCGCCGTCGACGACGGCATCGCCATGGGTCACGGCGGCATGCTCTACTCGCTGCCCAGCCGCGAGATCATCGCCGACTCTGTCGAATACATGGTCAACGCCCACACCGCGGACGCGCTGGTGTGTATCTCCAACTGCGACAAGATCACCCCCGGCATGCTCAATGCCGCGATGCGCCTGAACATCCCCACCGTCTTCGTCTCCGGCGGACCGATGGAGGCCGGTAAGGCCGTCGTCGTCGGGGACGTGGCACACCCGTCGTCGGACCTGATCACCACCATCTCGGCGTCGGCCAACAGCGCCGTCGACCAGGACGGGCTCGATGAGGTCGAGCGGTCCGCGTGCCCCACCTGCGGTTCGTGTTCGGGCATGTTCACCGCGAACTCGATGAACTGCCTGACCGAGGCACTGGGTCTCGCCTTGCCCGGCAACGGTTCCACGCTGGCCACCCACGAGGCCCGTCGAGCGCTGTTCGAGCGTGCCGGCCGTGTGGTGGTGGACGCGGCCAACCGCTGGTACCGCGACGACGACGCCTCGGTGCTCCCCCGAAACATCGCCTCACCCACCGCTTTCCGCAACGCGATGGCGCTCGACGTCGCGATGGGCGGGTCGACCAACACGGTGCTGCACATCCTCGCCGCCGCGCAGGAGGGTGAGGTCGCCGACTTTGATCTGACCGTCATCGACGAGATCAGCCGCAACGTCCCGTGTCTGTCCAAGGTGTCGCCCAACTCCGATTACCATATGGAGGACGTCCATCGCGCGGGCGGAATCCCGGCGATCCTGGGTGAACTGCGGCGCGCCGGCCTGCTCGACGACACCACCTCCACCGTGCACTCGCCGACCATGGCCGCCTTCCTCGATGACTGGGACATCCGTGGCGGCAAGGCGATCGACGAGGCCGTCGAACTGTTCCACGCCGCCCCCGGCGGGGTGCGCACCACCACCCCGTTCTCCACCGCCAACCGGTGGAGTTCGCTGGACACCGACGCCGCCGGTGGCTGTATTCGCGACCTCGAACACGCCTACACCGTCGAAGGCGGTCTGTGTGTGTTGCGCGGCAACCTGGCCCCCGATGGTGCCGTGCTGAAGACCGCCGGGATCGACGAGGACCTCTGGCACTTCGAAGGTCCGGCGCGGGTGGTCGAAAGCCAGGAGGAGGCCGTGCAGGTCATCCTGTCCAAGACCATCCAGGCCGGTGAGGTGCTGGTGGTGCGCTACGAGGGTCCCGCGGGCGGACCCGGTATGCAGGAGATGCTGCATCCCACCGCCTTCATGAAGGGCACTGGCATGGGCAAGAAATGTGCGCTCATCACCGACGGCCGTTTCTCCGGCGGATCCTCCGGATTGTCGGTGGGCCACATGTCACCCGAGGCGGCGTCGGGCGGGGCCATCGGCCTCGTCGAGGACGGCGATCCGATCCTCATCGACGTCAAGACCCGCACCCTTGCGGTCCAGGTTCCCGACGCCGTGCTCGCCGAACGGCGCGCCAAGATGGAGGCCTCGGAACGTCCGTGGCAGCCCAAGGATCGGGAACGTACCGTCACCACCGCGCTGCGCGCCTACGCCAAACTGGCCACCTCGGCCGACCGGGGCGCGGTGCGGCAGGTCGACTGAGATTCGGAGTCGGTCGGGACGTCATAGTAGAAGGTCACGCCAGAAGCGACCTTCTACTACAACCCCCTTTCTAGAATGACCCCGTTCTGCGATGACCCCGCTCAGCTGCCGGGATTACCCGGTGAATTCAGCGGATTGGTGCCGTTGCACAGCACCCAGATGAGTACGGCGGCCGCGATGCCGACGATCAGCCAGAGGAACGAGCCGAGGAATGGTCGGCGCGCCCAGCCGTACGGGAAGTCCAGGGAGTACAGGCCCGGACCGGTGAGTATGATGACCGCGGCCGCGACCGCAAGCATCAGCTCGTATTCGACGCCGCCGTCGGTCGCGAAGAAGGCGAACCCACCTGCGGTGGTGACCTTGAAGGTGGCGGCGACGAGCATCGTGCCCAGGATCGCCGACGCACCGACCGGGGTGAGAAGGCCGAGGATCACCATCGCGCCGCCCACTGTCTCCGACACCGCACCGAGGATGGCGAGCGGCTTGGCGAGATCGGCGTTGAACCCGATGTCGGGGTTCGGGGCGTTGACGAGCATGTCCTCGAAACCGCTGAGCCGCGGGCCATTCCACAGGCCGAACAACTTCTGCAGTCCGTGCCCGAGTGCGATGGCGCCGACCGCGACACGCAGGAGCAGCAGCCCGAGGTCGAGGGTGCCGCGCCGGGCCTTGGCCTTCGCCTCCTGAAGATCCTCCGCTGCGACGACGGCGGGCACGTCACGATCGTCGATGGCCTCCCCATCACCCGTGCCGCGGATCTCGTCCTCGTGGTGAACCGAGGCGAAGTGTGCCGTATCGACCCGATCGGGCTCGCTTCGATCCGCTTCGGTGTCGAGCGGCTCCGCCGATTCGGTCGGCGGCGCCGGGCGTCGTACCCCCACCGGGTCGGTGGCCCGGGTTCCGTCCGGATCGTTGGCGGCGAACCGCTCCGTCGCAGCCGCTGATCCGGTGACGCCCGCCGTGGCGCCGGTCGCGGGGACCGTCGGATCCGGGCCGCTCGGCTGGCGTGGCACCACCGGTGGTCGTTCGATGACGGCGGTGGGTTCGCTCGGGTCGGCATCCGGCTGTGGCCGGACGCGCCGGGTCTCCACCTCGTCGGGTCCGAGGTCGTCGAGGTCATCCACCCGCGACATCTGCGATGGTGATCTGCGCGCGTGACGCTCGTAGAAATCGTCGCGGTCGGGCTTGGGGGTTCGACGGGGCACAGCAGTTCCGGTCGGCTCGGCCGACGGGGTTCCGGAAGCGGTGGGCACCTCGATCTGACCGGTCGGTTCGTCGTACGGACTGGTCGGAGGCTGTGTCGACTTGTCGCGTTCGCTCACTCTCCCGACTCTAGGGCCTGTTCGGGGTGGGCCGTCCGAGGCCGACGGGTGAGTCGGAGATGAGGCGATCTCAGGTTGCTCCTACCCGCACCACTAGTCTGGACGGCATGCGTGAGGGGCGGCGGACGAGTCGGCGCCGACGGTTGTCCGTCGGTGCCGGACTCGGTCGATGGCGGGTGGTGGTCACCGGTGCGGCGGTGGTGGCTCTCGCCGTGAGCGGATGTGCGGATTTCAGTGCGCAGGATGAGCAGCGGGCGGCCGGGCCGTTCAGCTCCAACGACAACACCTTCACCCCCAAATCGGAGCCGCCGCCGACGTCGACACCGCCGCAGTCGCCACCGAGCGGCCCGTGCATCGACCCCGATCCCGCCGTGATCGCGACCTGCCTGGAATCGACTGCCGGAATCGCGCCCGGCGACGAGAGCGGACAATCCACCGTGGTGGCCGAGCGAACCACCGGCAAGATCATCACCCAACAGCGGTACGGCCCGCATCGTGAGCTCGGCTCGGTGCCGGTGGACTCCTCCGGCGACGGCGGACTCATCGATTTCGCCTTCTCGCCCACCTATTCTCAGGATCGCCTGATCTATGCGCTGATCACCACCCCGTCCGACAACCGCATCGTCCGGCTCGCCCCGGGGGATGTGGCGAAACCGATTTTGGTGGGAATTCCCAAGGGCGCCACCGGAAACATGGGGTCGATGTACTTTCGCTCCCCCACCGAGCTGATCGTGGCCACCGGCAACGCCGGCAATCCCGCCGCGGCGTCGGACCGGTCGTCGCTGGCCGGAAAGATCCTGCTGGTCACCGCGCTCGGGTCGGGCGCCAACCCACCACCGAAAATCCTCGCCTCCGGTATGGGTTCGGCGGTGGCACTGTGCCCCAACCCGGCGACCGGTGCGCTCTACGTCGCCGATCAGACCGCCACCGAGGACCGTCTGCAGGCGATCGAGGACGCCGGGCCCAAGGTGCTGTGGACCTGGCCGGACAAACCCCAGATCGCCGGGTGCGCGGCGGCCGCGGGCAGCATCTACGTCTCGACGACCCGTACCCAGCACATCGAGGCCGTCAACGAACCCACCCGGGAGCGCCCGACTATCACCGCACCCGTGGTGGTACTCGAACGTAGATACGGCGCACTGGGCCGGATGACGGCCCTGCCCAACGGCCTCATCCAGTTCGCGACCCTCAACAAAGAGCGCGGCCGGCCCACTCCCAACGACGACCGCGTGGCGATCATCCAGGGCGGCGCGAGCGGGGACAACCGGGCGTAGCCCGCGACATCCACCCGCCGGACACTCAGATCACGAGCAGGCGGCCAGCACGAGCTCCTTCACACGCGCCGGATCAGCCTGTCCGCGAGTCGCTTTCATGACATCGCCGACGATCTTCCCGGCGGCCGCGACCTTGCCGCCGCGGATCTTCTCGGCGATGTCGGGGTTGGCGGCGAGCGCGTCGTCGACGGCCTTCTGCAGCGCCGAATCGTCACGGACGACCTCGAGCCCCCGGTCGGCGACGATCTGCGCGGGCTCGCCCTCACCGTCAAGGACGGCCGTCGCGACCTGCTGGGCGAGTTTGGTGGTCAGCTTGCCCTCGTCCACGAGGCCGATGATCTCGGCGACCTGCGCCGGCGTGATGGCGAGATCGGCGAGTTCGACGCCCCGCGAATTGGCTTGCTGGGCAAGGAAGGACACCCACCAGCCGCGAGCCGCCTCGGGTGCGGCACCGGCGTCGACGGTGGCGATGATCAGATCGACGGCCCCCACGTTGACCAGGTCGCGCATGACCTCGTCGGAGACCCCCCACTCCTGCTGGATGCGTGCGCGACGCACCCATGGCAGTTCGGGAAGCGTGGTCGCGAGTTCGGCGACCCACGACGAATCCGGTTGCACGGGAGGAAGATCGGGCTCCGGGAAATACCGGTAGTCCTCGGCGGTCTCCTTGCGCCGGCCGGGTGAGGTGGTTCCGTCGGTCTCGTGGAAGTGCCGGGTCTCCTGCACCACCTCGCCGCCGGCCAGCAGGACCGCGGCCTGCCGGCGCATCTCGTAGCGCACCGCGATCTCGACACTCTTCAGCGAGTTCACGTTCTTGGTCTCGGTGCGGGTGCCGAATTCCGTTGCGTCCTTACGCATCAGCGACAGGTTGGCGTCGCAGCGCAGCGATCCCTGGTCCATCCGGACATCGGATACGTCGAGCGCCTTGAGCAGATCACGCAGGGCGGTCACGTAGGCGCGGGCCACCTCGGGAGCGCGGTCCCCGGCGCCGACGATCGGCCGGGTGACGATCTCGACGAGCGGCACACCCGCACGGTTGTAGTCGAGCAGCGAGTGGCTGGCACCGTGGATTCGTCCGGTGGCCCCACCGATGTGCAGCGACTTGCCGGTGTCCTCTTCCATGTGCGCGCGCTCGATCTCGACCCGCCACTGCGTGCCGTCGGCGAGCACCACATCGAGGTGACCGTCGTAGGCGATCGGCTCGTCGTACTGCGAGATCTGGTAGTTCTTCGGCTGATCGGGATAGAAGTAGTTCTTCCGCGCGAAGACGCTCGACGGACGAATCGAGCAGTTCAGGGCGAGTCCGATGCGGATCGCGGACTCGATGGCCTTGGCGTTGGCCACCGGCAGCGAACCCGGCAACCCGATGCACACCGGGCAGACCTGGGTGTTGGGTTCGGCCCCGAAGGCGGTCGGGCATCCGCAGAACATCTTGGTGGCGGTGCATAGCTCGACGTGCACCTCGAGGCCCATCACGGGATCGAACTCCGCGATGACCTCGTCGTAGTCCAGCAATTCGGTGGCGGCGGCAGTCATGGCGTTCAGTTTATGCGGGGCCCGATCCCCGGGGGATCTTCAGGGTGATCACCGATGCCGAGACAGCGTCCCGCTCGTAGCGTCGAAAGAGAGAACAGCACCGCACCAGAGCGGATGCTCGATCCGAGATACCCAACCACGAAAGGCACTCCGATGACCGTCACCCCCACCGAGATCACCACCGCCGGCGCGCCACGCCTCACGCGGTCCCGCGACGACGCGTGGCTGGGCGGCGTGTGCGGCGGGATCGCCGCCCGCTGGAACCTCGACCCGGCGCTGGTCCGCGCCCTGTTCGTGGTGTCGATCCTATTGCCGGGCCCACAGGTGCTGATCTATCTGGCGCTCTGGATCATCATCCCGCGCGAGCCGGTGCACACCGCGACCCCACTCGTCACCGGTTTGGCAGACACCGGCTTGGACGACACCACGCCGCCGGTTGTCGCCGCACCGTCGAATCTGCCGCCGAGCTACCCCGGGGCCACGGAGACACCCCAGACACCGCAGGCTCCGACGGATGACACCGACGGGTCGCCCGAGAAGTAGGCCCCCGGTTCAGCCGAAGATGACCCGGATCTCCTGGTACTGGTCCTGCGGCACCTGCTTGAGCTTGCCCACCGCCTCGTCGAAGGTGATGCGGTTGATCTCGGTGCCGTGCAGGGCGACCATCTGACCCCAGCCACCCTCGGCCACCAGGTCGGCGACCGCCATGCCCATCCGGGTGGCGAGCACCCGATCCCACGCGGTCGGCACACCACCGCGCTGGATGTGTCCGAGAACGGTGGCGCGCGTCTCGATGCCGGTGCGCTCCTCGATCAGCGGGGCCAGCACCTCGCCGATCCCGCCGAGTCGCGGACGGTTGAACCCGTCGAGTCCCTTGACCGAGTACTCCTCTTTCATGTCCGGGAGTTTGAAGCCCTCGGCCACCACCACCATCGGCGCACGACCGCGATTCCTGACGCTGGTGACCCACGCGCAGATCTGGTTGAGACTCTCCGGCTGCTCTGGGATGAGGATCGCGTGCGCACCGCCGGCGATACCCGAATGCAGGGCGATCCAGCCGGCGTGCCGTCCCATCACCTCGAGGACCATGCACCGCTTGTGCGAGTTGCCGGTGGTGCGCAACCGATCGATGGCCTCGGTGGCGATCTCGACCGCGGTGTTGAACCCGAATGTGTAGTCGGTGGCGTCGATGTCGTTGTCGATGGTCTTGGGGACGCCGACGATGTTGATGCCGTCGCCGTGGAGCCGTTTGGCGGCTGACGCGGTGCCGTCTCCGCCGATGGCGATGACGCCGTCGATCTCGAGGTTCTTGAGCACCTTCTTGATGTTCTCCGGTCCACCGTCGGGCTCGGTGTACGGGCCGAAACGGCTGGTGCCGAGGATGGTGCCGCCCTGATTGGACAGACCGCGTACGTGGGTACGGTCCAGCTCCATGATGTCGCCGTAGACCAGGCCGTACCAGCCGTCCTTGAAACCCACGAACTCATGGCCGTAGACGGTCTCGCCTTTGAGTACCGCACCGCGGATCACCGCGTTCAGTCCGGGACAGTCGCCGCCGGACGTGAGAATGCCGAACCTCTTGGCCATTGTGGTGAAACCCTCCTGCCGAGCGGACGCAACAGGTCCAATCTAGGCCATCCCCCGTGTTTAGGCCGGGTGGTTTCGACGCCCGCCGGTTGGCGAGGCGAACATCAACCGCTCACTTGAGTCCGTTTTCGTAGGCGAACACCACGGCCTGCGCCCGATCGCGGAGACCGAGCTTCGCGAGGACGTTGCTCACATGGGTCTTCACCGTCTGCTCGGCGACGAACAACTCAGCGCCGATCTCCGCGTTGGACTTTCCCTCAGCCACCAGATCGAGCACCTCGCGCTCCCGGGGCGTCAGCGACGCGAGCGCCGGATTCGGCTTGCGCCGAGTACGTCTCGAGGTGACCTCGGTGATCAGCCGACGCGTGATGGACGGCGCGAGCAACGCCTCGCCGGCGGCGACCACGCGCACCGCCCGCACCAGTTCGTCGGCGGGTGCGTCTTTGAGCATGAAGCCCGATGCCCCGATCCGGAGTGCCTCGTAGACGTAGTCGTCGATGTCGAAGGTGGTCAGCATCAACACCCTGGTGACCCCGGACGTATCGGAACCCGATGCGCCCGCACCGTTCCCGGGTCCCTGCACGCGTAACACCTGCTCGGCCGCCCACAGGCCGTCGCGTCGCGGCATGCGGACATCCATCAGCACCACGTCGGGACGCGCCCGCGCGCACACCTCGACGGCCTCGGCGCCATCGGAGGCGTCGCCGAGTACCGAGATGTCGGGCTGAGCGGCGAGCAGCGCCGAAAACCCTTGGCGCACCATGGCCTGATCGTCGGCGATGACAACGGTGATCGGCACGTCGGAAAGCCTATCGACCGACGGCGCCGGCCGCGCCTGCGGGCATCAGAGTGGCCCTCGCACCGACGCCACCTCGACCTCGGTCACCTGTGTGCTCGGCGCCCGCGCCGGCAGCACCGCGGTCACCTGGAAACCGCCGGCCGTCCGGGGCACCGCGATCAGGTTGCCCCCGACCGCCCGCATCCGCTCGACCATGCCGGGGATGCCACTGCCGGGGCCGTTCAGCGTCACCACGTCGCGAACCGGCGCCTCGTTGACGACCGAAACCTCGACACGGTCGCCGACCTGATCGAGGCTCACCTCGATCGACGCCCCGGGCGCGTGCCGGGTGGCGTTGGCCAGTGATTCCTGGACTACGCGGTACACCACGAGCGCCGACGCGTCGCCGACCCGGGCGTGATCGAGACGATCGGTCATCGTGACCTCCGCACCGGCCCGACGCGTCGCGGCCACCAGCGATTCGAGTTCCGCCAGACCGGGACTCGGCGCCGACGATGCCTCCGCGTCGAGCCGTAGCACGCCCAGCATCTGCCGTACCTCGTCGAGCGCGGAGCGGGCCGCGTCGGCGATCGCGTCGAATTCCTCGGCCACCGCACCGTCCACACCGTCGATGCGGTAGCGCGCGGTCTGCGCCATCACCACCACCACCGACATCCGGTGCGCGACGATGTCGTGCAGATCGCGTGCGATGCGGGTGCGTTCGGTCAGTATGGCCTTCTGCGATTCGGCCAGTTCCGTCTCCTCGGTGCGCTGCGCGAGGAGACGCCGCGAGCGGACCAGGGCTCGCATCAGCGCCACGACGACAGCCATCACCGAGATACCGAAGACCCACCCCGCGCGGGCCTCGGGTGGTGCGACCGTGAACAGCACGACCGCGGTGGCCAGCCAGATCACCGGCAGCCAGCGCAACGGGCCACGCGCGAGAGCACAGAATGTCACCACCAGCAGGACGATCAGGTGCGGCACCCCGATGCCCCACGGCCAGTCGTTGGCCGCGGGAACCACCACGCCGATCACCTGCGCCGAGACAACCGACACCCCCCACGCCTGCACCGGCGCCGCCCATGCAAAGGCAAGCGGCCACGCCGCGAACGCAGCCACCACGGGCAACGCGAAGGCCGGAAGATCGTGGGTCATCGGGAGCGTCGGCCAGGCAACCGAGTACATCACCAGCGCGACGAACAGGAAGAACCAGTTCCACCGCGACGAAAAGTATTGCCGCACTGCTGGATCACGCGCAGCCGGCAGGTCGGCAAGCAACTCACCCGCCCCGGACCCCGCGGCCCGCAGTAGGTGGCGTGTGCGTCGGAACATCGTCATCACCTCACATCTCACCCTAGTGACGGCACTCTGCTCGGTCCTCATACTTTCGGGGGAAATCGGGGTGACTCCCGGGTATCGCCGACGCCGGCCGGGTTCACCGGATCGCTGATGGGCATGTCGGTCCGGCGGGCGATCCGTGCGGGTGCCTGAGCTTTCTAGCGTCTCTGGGCATGGTCACCCGAGAACGATTGAGAAGAACGATCTTTCCTGCCCTGTCTGACTCCACTGCTGCTGTCACCGTCGCACTGGCTGTCGCTGTCTCCCTCATCCTGTCCGGCGGGCCGGCGCGCGCGACGACGCCGTCGCTCGACTCGCCGACCGCGACAATGCGATACGACGCGGGACCGCAGGCGACCACACCCTACGGGGCGGTGATCGTCGCGCTGACCGGTCCCCGCCCGGCCGATGCCCGCGCGCTCCTGCCCGATTCGTTCCACCACGAGCTCGGCTACCGCCCGCCTGTCGTAGACGGTTATCCGGTCGACCCCACCGGCGACTGCTCGTCACCCGTCCCACTGCCGGATCGCTTCACGATTCTTTGTGCCACACATGATTTCGGCTATGACGTCCTACGCGCCGCTGCGCACCAGGGGACACCACTGGGTCCGTGGGCGCGATTCGCCCTCGACCGCATGCTCATCGAGCGAATGCGCGCGAGTTGCAACGAGCCCGTCGGAACCTGTGTTGCCGCCGCCCAGACGGCGCGAATCGCGTTGGCGTGGAACAGCTGGCGACAACGTGGCGGCCCTCCGATCGCCGGCGAGGGCATCGGTGCCCTGATCTCGACGAGCGCCGAACGCGCCGTCGAGAGCGTCGGTGCCACGGCGCAGAAATGGTGGACGACGATCGGCCGGGGCTTCCGGTGATGCGGCAGATCCCCGTCCCGCATCCGGCGATCACCGTGTCGGCCGTTCTCGGGTACCTCGTCGCACTGTTCCCGGGAACCCTGCCGCGCACCGCCGTGGTCAGCGGAGTGTTCACCACCGCGCTGGTGGTCATCGCGGCTGTCGTCGGATGTCTGGTGGTCGCGACAGGTCACCGTCGCGCCGGGTACGCCGCGCGGCTGCGGTGGGCGGGTGCGGGCGGCGTCGTCGTTCTCGCCGCCGTTGCGCTTGCGGGCCACCGGCAGGTGACGTTGAGTGCGGATCTCGGGGTTCCGGCGCCCGGAATTGCTTGGTACGTGGCCGTTCTCGTCGTACCCGCGATGACGGCGACCGGTGTGGTTCGGATGCCGCGGATGGTCGGCGTCATCGCGGCTGCCGGCGCGCTCGCCCTCGGCCTGATCCCCGCCGGTGCCCATGCCACACCGAGCCGTCCCGGCGATCAGCAGGTTCTGCTGGGTTCCCTCGGTCCGGCGGATTTCGACGCCGAGGCCCGCGATGTCGTCGCCCGTTGGGTCGAGTCAGGCGGAATGGGTCGACGGGCGGTGGTGATCGCGGTACCGACCGGCTCCGGATGGGTCGACACCTCGGCTGTGGGCGGCTTTCGCACGCGGTTCGGCGACGGCGTGACGATCCTGAGCCTGCCCTACAGTGACATGTCGTCGTGGCGGGCCTTCGTCTCCGACCGATCAGCCGCCGGCCGCTCCGCGGTGGCGCTGGCCGAGCAGCTGGCACGCGCAGTGGAACATCAAGCGCGCCAACACCGTCCACAGGTGTTTCTCTACGGCCAGAGCCTGGGCGCGATCGGCGCCGACGAGGCCCGCCGCCACCTCGAGACCCGACATCGCGGCGTGCTCACCGGCACCGTCCTGGTCGCTCCGCCGGAGGGCAGCGTCGCCACGTCGTCGGCGACCCCGCGGTCGGTGGTGGTCAACCGGAGCGATCCCGTGACGCGCTGGTCATTACGGTCGATGTGGCGCGCGCCCTCGGAACCGGACGGAACGGTGCACACCGGTCGCCCGGCCACGAGCGCCCCCTGGGTGCCGTTACTGAGCTTCCTGCAGACCAGTGTCGACCTACTCGGCGCGCTCGACGGACCCGCCGGTACCGGACACCGTTACGGGAGCGATCAGGTGGCGATCCCGGACGGGTGATCGCAGGTCAGCCGATCGGGCCGCGCGCCGCCTCGTAGGATGCGCCGATCCGGTAGAGCCGATCATCGGCGAGGGCGGGCGCCATGATCTGCAGCCCCACCGGCTGTCCGTCATCGGCCGAGAGACCCGACGGGACCGACATGGCGCCGATCCCGGCCAGGTTGACCGGCAGGGTGCACAGGTCGAACAGGTACATGGCGAGCGGGTCATCGACCTTCTCCCCCAACGGGAATGCCGTGGTGGGGGTGGTCGGCGAGACCAGTACGTCGACCTTCTCGAAGGCGGCGGTGAAGTCGCGGGAGATCAGCGTACGCACCTTCTGTGCCTGGCCGTAGTACGCGTCGTAGTAACCCGAGGACAACGCGTAGGTGCCGATCATGATGCGGCGCTTGACTTCTGGGCCGAATCCCTGGTCGCGGGTCATCGCCATGACCTCTTCGGCGCTGTGGTGGCCGTCGTCGCCGACGCGCAACCCGTAGCGCATGGCGTCGAAGCGCGCGAGGTTACTCGACACCTCCGACGGCAGGATCAGGTAGTAGGCGCCCAGCGCGTAGGTGAAGTGCGGGCAGCTGACCTCGATCACCTCGGCGCCGCGATCGGTGAGTACCTGCACCGCGTTGCGGAAGGATTCCAGCACACCGGGCTGATATCCCTCGCCCTGGAGTTCGGTGACCACGCCGATGCGGACCCCGGTGAGATCCTGTTCGGCCCCGGCGCGCGCGGCCGCCACGACGTCGGGCACAGGGGTGTCGATGGAGGTGGAGTCGCGGGCGTCGTGTCCGGCGATCACCTCGTGCAGCAGCGCGGTGTCCAGGACGGTCCGCCCACACGGGCCACCCTGATCCAGCGACGACGCACACGCGACGAGCCCGTAGCGCGACACGGTTCCGTAGGTGGGTTTGACGCCGACGGTGGCGGTCACCGCCGCCGGTTGCCGGATGGAGCCGCCGGTATCGGTACCGATGGCCAGCGGCGCCTGATAGGACGCGAGCGCGGCCGCGCTGCCGCCACCCGAACCACCGGGGACGCGCGAGGTGTCCCACGGGTTGCGGGTCACCTGATAGGCCGAGTTCTCCGTCGACGAGCCCATGGCGAACTCATCCATGTTGGTCTTGCCCAGGATCGGGATACCAGCCGCGCGCAGACGCTCGGTGACCGCCGCGTCGTACGGGGGTACCCAGCCCTCGAGGATCTTGGAACCGCAGGTGGTGGGCGCGTCGACGGTGGTGAAGACGTCCTTGAGCGCGATCGGTACACCGGCGAGGGCCGACGGGGCCTCCCCGGCCGCGATCGCGTCATCGGCGGCCTTGGCGGCCACGAGTGCTTCGGCACCGCTGACATGCAGGAACGCGCCGAGCTGATCGTCGATCTCGGCGATCCGGTCGAGATGGGCCTGCGTCACCTCGACCGAGGACAGTTCACGCGCGGCGATCTTGCCGGCGAGTTCGGCGGCGGACAGCCCGGTGATGTCATTGGCGGAGCGGGGTTCGCTCACTGTTCCTCCCCCAGGATCTGCGGCACGGCGAAACGGTCCTGCTCGACGGCCGGCGCGCCGGACAGCGCCTGCTCGGTCGTCAGTCCGGGGACGACGACGTCGGGGCGCAGCACGTTGGCGAGTTCGGCGGGGTGCGCGGTGCCGGGCACGTCGTCGGCGGCAACCTCCGACACCTGGGCGACGTGGGTGAGGATCGAGTCGAGTTGCTCGGCGTACACGTCGAGTTCGTCGGGGGTCAGATCCAGCCGCGACAGTCGCGCGAGATGCGCGACCTCCTCGCGGGAAATGGACTTCGGTTCACCGGACACCGGATCATCCTTTCTCACCGTCGGCGAAAACTGCCGTCCTTCAGCCTATGGGAACCCCGCGGCGTCGCTCACCTCAGCCACCGGTTGGTGGTGTCAGTCCCTGGTGTAGAACTCCAGCGCGATGTTGTCGGGATCACGAAAATTGAGCGCCCACCCGAACACTCCGTGCACCGGTTCCGAGCGTGTCACCCCGTGTGCGTCGAGCACTGCGAGCCACTGCGTGAGCGCGGCGTGGTCGGCCACCGCGAAGCCCACATGGTCCAGTCCGACGCGCCGTTCGTCGAATTCCCCGTCGATGGCCGAATCACCGTGCGCGACAAAGCTGATCGGTACGCAGTCGGGTCGCGACATCAACGCCCGGTGCAGGCCGCCGTCGTCGGAGCGCATCACCTCGGCGAACCCGAGAACGCGGTGATACCACTCGAGACTCACATCGAGATCCGACACCGTGAGTGTCAAGTGGTGCAGTCCGGACATGGGAGGATGATCACTCACGCCTCGACGGTAACTCGATACGCATCCGTCATCGACGAGTGCGAGAATGTCGCACGTGTCGTACCTGCTGCGGGTGTATCTCCAGGACCGGCCGGGCAGTCTGGGACTGCTCGCCGTGCAACTCGGCTCGGTGGGAGCCGACATCCTGTCCCTCGAGGTCGTCGAACGCGGTGACGGTTACGCGGTCGACGACCTGGTGGTCGATGTCGCTCCCGGCGCTTTGCCCGACAGTCTGATCACGGCCGCCGAGAAGGTGAAGGGTGTCCGCGTGGACTCGATCCGTCCCTATGCGGGCGTGCTCGACACTCACCGCGAACTCGAACTGGTCGACCGGGTCGCCACCGGTGACACCGATCGCCTGCAGATCCTGGTGGACAACGCCCCACGAGTCCTGCGGGTGTCGTGGGCGATGGTGCTGACGAGGGGCGGCAGCGGAGTGCTGCGGTTGTTCGGTTCCTCCGGCGCACCGGAGACCCCCCTGACCCGGGCCGACTGGCTCCCCGTCGAGCACGCCACCCAGCTCGATCCCGACGGCGACTGGGTCCCCGACGCGTGGCGTGAGGCGGATACCCGGATGGCCGCCGCACCCCTGGGATCGGGGACGAAGGCCATCCTGCTCGGCCGGGCCGGTGGGCCCGATTTCCGGCCGTCGGAGATCGCGCGACTGGGTTACCTCGCCGGGATCGTCAGCACGGTGCTGCGGGCCGACTGACGACATCCCTACTCGCGGATCGTCATCCGCGCCACACGGTCGCCGTCGACGGCGTAGATGAAGGTGGACGGACCGTTGAATCCGTCGCCGCCGACATCGGCGATCACTGTGGTGACATCACCTTCGCTCCGAGTCGAGGTGACCTCCAGCGTCAGTTTCTTGCCGATGTACTCGTTGTTGCTCCACTCGGTGATCTCGGCTGGGCCGGTGAATACCCGGCCCCAGTCGTCGACCACGCCGTCCGGCGTGAAACTCGCGAGGAATGCCTCGAGGTCGCCCGCGTTGGTGGCGTCCACCGACGCCTGCACCGGGGACGGAACTTCGTAGACCATGATTTCTCCTTCAGTGCCGTGGGGATCTCGGACGCTTCGCCTCACCGCGTGGTGTAACCACCGTTGGCGAAGAGTGTCTGGCCGGTGATCCACCCGCCGTCGGTGCACAGGAATGTCGCGATCGGTGCGATGTCCTCGATGGCCGTCAGTCGGTTGCCGAGCGCCTGCGACTTGTGGAACTCCACCCGCTCCGGCGTCTCTTGCGGGTAGAAGAACGGGGTGTCCATCGGACCCGGTGCGATGCTGTTGACCCTGATGCCACGATCGGCGAACTCCTTGGACGCGGCGCGGGTGAAGTGCTCCACCGGGCTCTTTCCCCGGCGTATGTCGCATAGCCGTCGGTGTACGCGGCCAGCAGCGAGGTGACGATGGTGATGATCGTGGCATCGTCGTTGCACCGCTTACCCGCCTCCTGCAAGAAGAAGAAGGCCGCCTTGGAGTTGATCGCGAACATGTCGTCGTACTCGTCTTCGGTGGTCTCGACAATCGGCTTGCGCAGCACCTTGCCCACCGTGTTGATCGCGATGTCGACACCGCCGAAGGCGTCCACGGCCTGGTCGAAGAGTGTCGTGACGTTGACCGGAAGCGTGAGATCACCTTGCACGAGAATCGCTTTCGTCCCGAGTTCGGCGATCGCGGCCTGTGTCTTCTCGGCGTCCGCGCGCGAACTGTCGCTGTTGTAGTGCACGGCGACATCGGCGCCGAGACCCGCCAGCCTGGTTGAGATCAGGCCACCGAGGTTCTTGGCGCCGGCAGCGACCACCGCGGTCTTTCCGGCCAGCGGGGTCTCGTGATTGGTCGGGGAGTTCGTCTGTGTGGTGTCTGTCTGAGTCATCGTCATCCTTTCGTCGTCCGGTTGTCCCAAACGTATGGGCAGGTTGATACAAGTTCAAACGAACATAAGTGGATCTTCTACACATCAGCTTTGTCTATGCTGGTCGGGTGAGCACCACCCCGATCCCCGAGCCACCACTCGACACGCGACGACTCCAGCAATTCGTCGCCGTGGCCGAAGAACCGACGCTCAGCGACGCCGCCGCTCGCACGTTCGTGACCCAGCAGGCGCTGTCGGCGGCGATCCGCACCCTCGAACGCGAACTCGGAGTCGAGCTGTTCGATCGATCGCGGCGCCAGCTCGCACTGACCGACGCGGGTCGCAGCCTCTACGCGGGTGCACGGTCGCTCCTGGCCGGCGCCGCCGGTCTGGCTCGTGACGTCCGACAATCAGCGGCCGGTACCCCGGACCCGTTCGTGATCGGCCACTCACCCGCACTGACCGGCGGCGAGGTCTACGACATCATCGGTGCCGGCCTCGACCGCCATGGCGACTGCGCGGTGACCGCACGGCAACTCTTTCCGGCAGCGTTCCGCGACGAGCTCCTCGACGGTTCGGTGGATCTGGTGTTGAGACGCGGCGTGGCGACGCCGCCGGGTCTCGCGTCGGCGATCGTCACCTATCACCGCCTCCGGGTCGCCGTCGGCATCCGCCATCCCCTGGCCGGCAACCGAGGTCTGACGATGCCGCAGATCGCGTCGTACCCGATCATGGTCTGGGCCCCCGAGCATCAGTCGTTCTACACCGACTTCCTCGTAGCGCATTGCCGCCGTAGTGGATTCGAGCCCGAGTTGCGAGTCGACCCGATCCAGGGCACACCACCGTCGACGGCGGTCCTGCGTGACGACGAGGTCTGCGCATTCGTCACCGAACCGGCCGGACCGCTCCACCGCGGGCGCGCGGTGGTCATCGAGCTCGATCCGGCACCACTGGTTCCTGTTCAGGCACTGTGGATTCCGCACACCGAGTCCGTATTTCGAGCCGCTCTGCTACAGATGGATTCATGACCGAGATCATTCTCGTCCAGGGCGACATCACCGCCGAGTCGGTCGATGCCGTCGTCAATGCAGCCAACTCGTCGCTCCTCGGTGGCGGGGGTGTCGACGGCGCGATCCACCGGCGCGGTGGACCGCGAATCCTCGCCGAATGCAAGGAGTTACGGGCGACACGGTTCCCCGAGGGACTACCCGCCGGACAGGCCGTGGCCACCACCGCCGGTGACCTCGACGCCCGGTGGGTCATCCACACCGTCGGGCCCGTGTACGCGAAGTCACCGGACCGGTCGTCAACACTGATCTCCTGCTATCGCGAATCTCTCCGTCTCGCAGACGAACTCGGGGCGACGACGGTTGCCTTCCCGGCGATCTCGACCGGCGTCTACGGGTGGCCCATCGACGACGGCGCCCGCAAAGCGGTCGACACCGTCCGCGATGCGGACACCTCGGTCACCGAGGTGCGATTCGTGTTGTTCGACGCCACCACCTACCGCGCCTTTGAAGAAGCACTCGGCTCAGACCGATCCTCGGATGCGCCAACCATTTCCGCTGCTGACGTGCGACGAGCGCAACGCCCCCGACGCCCACCCCACGCTCCCTGAGGGTGAACTCCGAACTGACGCAGCCAAGTCGGATTCACCGGCGCAGGCCAGGGTGGCCTCGTCGGTATTCCGGCCTGCGACAGCGCTGGTTCGATGCCCGGGCGGTACATCCACGTGTCACCAAAATCGCTGTCTCACCGCCTCTTCGGTGCTGCTGAAAGTGGGGAAAAGAAACTCTTCCTCCTGCATTCAGTTCGTCCTCCGTCTGCAACCGGCGGACGAACTCAATGCAGGAGGAAGAACATCGTCCACGCAGTCAGACCCGGGAAACCCGATCGTTCAGTCGATACCGGGATCACCGGTCTCGAGCAGTCTCTTGAACGCGTCTTCGTCGAGAACGGGCACCCCGAGTTGCTCGGCCTTGGCCGCTTTGCTGCCTGGCGACTCACCGATCACCACATAATCGGTCTTCTTCGACACCGAGCCCGAGGCCTTTCCGCCGCGCTGCAGGATCGCCTCCTTGGCGCCGTCCCGAGAGAAGTCCTCGAGAGAACCGGTGACGACGATAGTCTTGCCCTCCAGGGTCCGCACGATCGAATCGTCACGCTCGTCCTCCATGGAAACCCCGGCGGCACGCCACTTCTCGACGATCTCCCGGTGCCAGTCGACGGCAAACCAGTCGTGGATGCTCTGCGCGAGGGTCATGCCGAGTCCCTCGACCCCGGCGAGTTGCTCCACGTCGGCGTCTTCGATCGCATTCAGCGAACCGAATTCGGTGGCCAGTGCCCGCGCGGCGGTCGGCCCGACGTGACGGATCGACAACCCCACCAGCACCCGCCACAACGGCACCTGCTTCGCGTTCTCCAGGTTCGCCAGCAGCCGTTTACCGTTGGCCGACAACGCGCCTGCCTTGGTGGTGAACAGGTCGGTGCGCGCGAGGTCGTCGGCGGTCAGCGAGAACAGGTCGCCCTCATTGGTGATGACCTTCGCATTCAGCAGCGCGGTCGCCGCCTCATAGCCCAGTGCCTCGATGTCGAAGGAGCCGCGGCCCGCGAGATGGAACAACCGCTCCCGCAACTGCGCGGGACAGGTTTCCTGATTGGGACAACGGATGTCGACGTCGCTGTCCTTCTCCGGCCGAAGGGGCGCACCGCATTCCGGGCATCTGTCCGGCATCACGAACGCGCGTTCGGTGCCGTCGCGAAGGTCGACGACCGGTCCGAGGACCTCGGGGATGACGTCGCCGGCTTTGCGAATGGTCACGGTGTCACCGATCAGCACCCCCTTACGTTTCACCTCGGACTCGTTGTGCAGAGTGGCGCGCGAGACCGTCGAGCCGGCGACGAGGACCGGCGCGAGTACGGCGAACGGGGTGACCCGTCCGGTGCGCCCGACGCCGACCTGGATGTCGAGGAGTTCGGTGGTCGCCTCCTCCGGCGGGTATTTGTAGGCGATGGCCCACCGCGGCGCGCGCGAGGTGGCGCCCAATCGTCGTTGCACGCTGACGTCGTCGGCCTTCACCACGATGCCGTCGATCTCGTGTTCGACGTCGTGGCGGTGTTCGCCCCAGTACCCGATCTTCTCGAGGATCTCATCGGCACCAGGCACCTTGGTCGTGTGCGTGGACACCGGCAGACCCCAGGCGCCCAGTGCCAGGTAGGCATCGTGCAGTGACGCCGGGCGCCAGCCCTCGGTGTGGCCGATGCCGTGGCAGATCATCCGCAATCGGCGCCGGGCGGTGATCTGCGGATTCTTCTGCCGCAACGACCCCGCCGCGGAGTTGCGCGGATTCGCGAACGGCGCCTTGCCGTCGGCGACGAGGGACGCGTTGAGTGCCTCGAAGTCCTCGACCCGGAAGAAGACCTCGCCGCGCACCTCCAGCACGTCGGGGATCGGGTACTCGTCGGAGGCCGTGAGACGTTGTGGCACATCGTCGATGGTCCGGGCGTTGAGGGTGACGTCCTCGCCGGTGCGGCCGTCACCACGGGTGACACCGCGCACCAGCACACCTTTCTCGTAGACCAGGGCCAGCGCCACGCCGTCGATCTTCAGCTCGCACAGGAACTCCACCGATGTCCCCGCGTCGGCGTTCACCCGCTCGACCCAGGTGCGCATCTCGTCGTAGTCGAAGACGTTGTCCAGCGACATCATTCGCTCGAGATGGTCGACCGGGGTGAATGCGGTGGAGAATCCGCCGCCGACGAGTTTGGTGGGCGAATCGGGCGCCGCCAACTCCGGATGAGCGTCCTCGAGGTCCTGCAGGCGGCGCAGCAGGGCGTCGAACTCGCCGTCGGTGATGACCGGCGAATCCTTCACGTAGTAGCGGAATTGGTGCTCGCGGATCTCGTCGGCGAGCGTCGACCACTGTTCGCGGAGGTCGGCGCTGATGTCCTGGTGCTCGGAGCTGTCTGCCACGATGTGAGCCTATCGAAGGGTACCGACCGAAATGGCCGGGCGACTTCCACATTGCACCGCGGTCGACGATGATGGAGACCGCACACACGGAGGATGATCAATCGTGGACGAACCGGAACCGGCCGCAACACACCGCCTGCTGGTGGGCGACCGCGTCGTTCCGCGCGAACGACACCGCGAGCACTGCACCTCCACGTCCTGGCGCGATCCCGATTGGTGGCTGTGCGACCGCGCCACCGGACACGACGGCCCACACGCCTGTGTCTCGCTTTCCGGGTTGGTTCTGGCGACCTGGGCGGACGGTGACTTCGACACGCTGTTGACCGACGCCGACCCGAGGATCTGACGCATGCCCCACCCGATCATGTTCGACGACGACGATCCGTATCTGATCCGGGTACGAGAAATCGCGTTGGCACTTCCGGAGGCGACCGAGGTCGTCGCGCACGGACGTCCGACGTTCCGGTGCGGCAAGATGTTCGCCAACTACGGCGGCGGTGAGAAGGGCACCAAGGTGCGCCACGACCAGTCGATCCTGTTCATCCCCGACGACTCCGAACGTCAAGCGCTCGAGGAGGATTCGAGATTCTTCGTCCCGGCCTACCTGGGTGCCTACGGCTGGCTGGGGCTCCTTCTGGACGACGCGACCGACTGGACCGAGGTTGCCGAGCTACTCGACGCGAGTTACCGGCAGATCGCACCGAAACGCGCCATCGCCGAACTCGACACACGCTGAGGACGCGGCAGCGACGCTCAGAGAGCGTCGGGATCGCTGCCGAGGAGGTGTCCGGCCTGTGCGCAGATGGCCAGGGCACGCTTGGCCCAGGTTTCCGAGGCGCCCGCCAGCCCACACGTCGGGGTGACGATCACGTTCTGCGCCAACACCTTCCGATCGAGACCGATGCGGTCGGTGAGCGTTGCGAGAGCAGCGGCCACGGTGTCGGCGTGGGCGTGGCGATCCTCACCGACGGCCGGGACGATCCCGGCGAGCAGCGTGTCGCCGCGGTCGATCAGCTCGCCGATGCCGTCGAGGTCGGCCGCACTCGGGGCGGTCACGTCCGCCGACAGCGCCACGCCGGGCAGGCGGGACAGGAGATCCCAGCGCGGGGTGCCGCAGTCGTGCAGGACCGCCCGCCGGCCGATCACGTCGATCAACTGCGCGAGTGCTTCGGCCACTTCGACGACAGGAATCGCATCGAGCACGTCGAATCGCGTCAACGGCCGGACTGTTCCGTCGATGACCGAACCGATCATCGGCTCGTCGAGTTGCACGATCACCTGCGCACCCAGTCGCCGGGTCACCTCGGCGGCGAGCTCACGCACCCCTTCCGCGCACGAGGCGATCAGGTCGCGCACCGCTCCGCGATCACGCAGGACCTTGTGTCCGGTGCGCAGCTCCACCGACGCCGCGAGCGTGAACGGACCGGCCACCGCCACCTTGAACGGCTTCCCGGAGCCAACGAAACCCGCTGTCTCCCAGATCTCTTCGGCCATGTCGAGATCCTCGTGCAACAGATCGGCAGCCCGGCGCGTCAGTCGGGAGGGCCGCGCCGACAGGCGGTAACCCTGGGTTGCGGTGTCCATCGGGAGGTCGACGAGGACCGCGGCCATCCTGCCGATCATGTCGGCGCCGAGTCCGCGGGCGGGCAGTTCGACGAGATGGGCGAAGTCGAGTTCGCCGTGCACGATCGCCGCGGCGTCGCGGGCATCGGTGCCGGGCATCGATCCCACTCCGGAGCCGACGCCGCCGGGTAGGCCGGGCACCGGCGTCGCGTCGGTCACCGAGTGCTCGGCGCGACGGCGCCTCGCGCGCTGGTGGCCGCGATGCGACCGCAACCGAGCACCAGATCGCCGCGCTGTGCATCGGGCAGATACAGCACAGCCGCCTGGCCGCGAGCGACCCCGGTCAGCGGTTCGGTGAGCTCGATCTCGATGCCGGGCTCGCCGTCGCGATCCACCGGTGTCGCCCGGGCGGGTGCGAGACCGCCATGCGCGCGGACCTGGACCACGCAGTCGACGGGGCCGTCGGGTGTGTGTCCCGAGGTCCACACCGCCCGGCGCGCCGAGATCGACCAGACCTCGAGGTCGGCGGCCGTCCCGACGGTGACCGTGCCGGAATCGGGGTCGATGTCGGTGACGTACCGCGGTTTGCCGTCGGCGGCTGGCGCATCGATGCCGAGACCCTTGCGCTGTCCGATGGTGAAGCCGTGCACGCCTTCATGATCGGCGAGCCGGTCACCGGTCGCGGCGTCGACCACCGCTCCCGGACGCAGGCCGATCCGGGCACCCAGGAAGGCCCGGGTGTCGCCACTCGGGATGAAGCAGATGTCGTGGGAGTCCGGCTTGTTGGCGACCGACAGTCCGCGGCGGGCGGCCTCGGCGCGGATCTCCGGCTTCGGGGTGTCCCCGACCGGGAACATCGCGCGGCCCAGTTGCTTCCGGGTCAGCACCGCGAGCACATAGGACTGGTCCTTGTCGGCGTCGACCGCGCGGCGTAACTCGCCGTCGGCCAGGCGCGCGTAGTGACCCGTCGCGAGGGCGTCGAAGCCGAGTGCGACGGCCTTCTCCGCCAGCGCGGCGAACTTGACCTTCTCGTTGCAGGTGAGGCACGGGTTGGGGGTCTGGCCGGCGGCGTAGGCAGCGACGAACTCGTCGATCACGTCGTCCTTGAACCGGTCGGCGAAATCCCAGACGTAGAACGGGATACCGAGGACGTCGGCGGCGCGGCGCGCGTCCGAGGCGTCCTCGCGGGAACAACACCCGCGCGACCCGGTGCGCAGCGCACCCGGGGCGGTCGAGAGCGCCAGGTGCACGCCGACGACGTCATGTCCGGCCTCGACGGCGCGTGCGGCCGCGACCGCGGAGTCGACGCCGCCGCTCATGGCTGCCAGTACCCGCATCAGCGCACCTCGTCGGAGATCGAATGAGCCGACCCACTCGGGACCGACACCAGACCCGCAGCGCGCGCCCGGTCGACGACCTCGTCGATCACCTCGGCGACGGCATCGATGTCGGCGTCGGTGGTCGACGGCGCCAGCGAGAAACGCAGCGACGAACGGGCATCGGCCATGTCCAGACCCATGGCCAGCAGTACGTGGCTGGCCTGGGCGACCCCGGCGGTGCACGCCGACCCGGTGGAACACTCGACACCTTTGGCGTCGAGGAGCATCAGCAGCGAATCACCTTCGCATCCGGCGAAGGAGACGTGCACGTTACCGGGCAGCCGGCCCGCTCCCCCGTCGCTGAGTGGAGCCCCGTTGAGCGTGGTGCCGTCGATCTCGAGGAGCCGCTCGGTCAGGCGCGCCTGCAGACGACGCAGGTGATCGGTGTGTGCGTCGAGGTTCGCCACGCACCACCGCAGCGCGGCGGCCATTCCGGCCGCCCCGGCCACGTTCTGGGTGCCGGAGCGCACGTCGCGTTCATGCCCGCCGCCGTGCAGGAGGGGGACGCAGGCGACCTCGCGTCCGAGCAGCAGCACACCGGTGCCCTGGGGGCCGCCGAACTTGTGTGCCGCCATGCTCAGTGCGGCGAGCCCGCTCGTCGCGAAGTCGACGGGGACATGCCCGACGGCCTGCACGGCGTCGGAGTGTACGGGGACCCCGAACTCGGCACCGAGGGCCGCGAGCGCGGTGATCGGCTCGATGCTGCCGACCTCATTGTTGGCCCACATCACCGAAATGAGAGCGGTCTGCTCGGCGTGCTCCTCGAGTTCGGCACGCAGATCGGCAGCCGACACCATGCCGTACTCGTCGACGGGCAGGATCACCAGCTCGGCGCCGGACTCGTCGGCCAGCCACTGGGCAGGATCGAGGACGGCGTGGTGTTCCACCGCGGACACGATGATCCGGCGGCGCCGGTCGTCGTCGGCGCGACGCGCCCAGTAGATTCCCTTGACCGCCAGGTTGTCCGCCTCGGTTCCGCCGCTGGTGAAGATCACCTCCGACGGCCGGGCCCCCACGGAGTCGGCGATGGATTCGCGCGCCTCTTCCAGACGCCGCCGCGCCCAGCGTCCGGAACCGTGGAGCGACGACGGGTTGCCCGTGTGGCCGAAGACGTCGGTCATCGCCTCGATCGCGACCGGCACCATCGTGGTGGAGGCGGCGTGGTCGAGGTAGACGGGGGTGCGGGAGGGCATGGACATCGCTAACCAGGATAGACGCGTGTGCGGTGCCGACAAACTCGTCGCGGACGGCGCCGGCCGGGGCCATGCGGATCGGCGGTCAGGGACGCTCGAGATAGAAGTAGAAGTGGCGGCCGTCGACGACGCCACCCTTGCCGTTCATGATGCCCATCACGGTGGTGTCATCGACCCGCTTGAAGTGGTCGATCACCGGCTGGCCGTCATAGACCATCGACGCCGTCACCTCACCGCGGAACTCGACGGCCCACAGGCTGGCCTCGCCTTTGCCGAGCTTCTGGTTGGAGTACAGCTTTCCGTCCTCGTCACGGCACACCAGGGGTTGTACCTCGTTGCGGGAGACAAAGGTCTTGCCGTACCAGCGCGCCTTGGTGAGCATGCCGTTGATGGCGTGCCCGGTGACGAACTCCCCGCCCTTCCACGCGCCGAGCATCTCCTCGGGACGCAGGGTGTCCAGTCCGGCCCAGACCGCGTCGAGCACGGCGTCGTCGACGAGTCCGTCCACGGCGCGCAGCTCGGCGAACGTGGCGCGCGCCTCGTCCCGGCTCATGGTGGTGGTGCTGGTCATCACATGCCTCCTCGAAGTCGATGCGGTCTAGCCGCCATCGACAAAAATATATGAGGAAACATGCGATGTCACTTTCCCGGGTGGCCGGGCGATTCACGCGGCGAGCGCGACCTCCGGTGACGAGCCGTACCCGGCGACCATGCGCTCACAGCGCAGAGCGAGTTCGCGCCGGTCGCCCTCGCCGGGCAGCTGGGCCTCGTACAAGCGGATCGTCACGGTCAGGCCACGCGTTCGCAGTACCCGGCGCAGCGTGTCGAGCGGCTCGTCGTCGCCGATGAAGCTGGCGGCCGTCGACGTGGCGCCGGCGCAGGTGAACGTCAGCCGGACCGGGATCACGGGTACCCGCGCGTCGATCGCGGCCTGGAAGAACGCCGGCCGGAACGAGCCCATCGTCTGTCCGCAGCGGGTGGTTCCCTCGGGGAACACGGCCACGGTGGCGTCGTGGTGGAGCCGGTCCACAGCGGCGCCGACGGCGTCGGGCAGGCGGCGCAGCGAACCGCGCTCGATGGGGATGATGCCGATCCGGCGGGCGATCGACGACACCACCGGCATGCTCGCGACCTCGGACTTGGCGACGAACTGCGCGGGGTGCACCGAGGCGAGCGCGACAACGTCGAGGAAGGAGATGTGGTTGGCGACCAGCAGGCCGCGGGTCTCGCCGGCGAAGGGGCGCCGGTCGTCGATGCTGATGGTGGTACCGATCGCGGCGAGGATCATCTTCGACGCCCGGCGGAGGAACCGCCGGCGCACGAGGCGGGGCATCGGCACGATCACCAGCGCGCAGGTGGCCAGCAGCGCGATGACGAGAACGAGTCGAATCAGCCTGAGTATCACCACCATTCGCCCCGCGGTGGCGTTCGCTTCGATGCAGCCGGCCGCACACGGACTGATCGGGAACCACGGGTGGTGATCGAGCCCGAGGTTCACCGCCGGCCGCGACGGCACGCAGACCGCGTCCTCGGGGTGCGCAACCGAGACCGGGGTGGTCACGACTTCGCTCCGAGCCGGCGAATGCTGGCGCACAAGCGGTCCAGGTACCGCGCGTTGGCTCCCTGGCGGTCCAGGACGGTGAGGAAGTCGGCGGCGTCGAACTCCGGATCGACGGCCGGCTCGCCGCAGACCCGGGCGCCGAGGCGCAGATAGCCGCGCATGAGGGCCGGGATCGCGGCCGCCTGGGCGGGTTCGACGTCATCGAGGGCCGTCTGGTCGACACGTGGTCGCTCATGCGGATACACCCGCCAGCGGTCCTCGCGATGACGGTCCAGCAGCATGTCGCGGATCGAGCGCAGCGCGCGGCCACGATCGTGCGGGGCCTCCCCCGGCGCGCTCAGCGGTACCGACACACACCCCAGCAGGTAGCGGTGGCCACCCGTCTCCAGGTAGTCGAGCAGTGCCGCCCACATGAGTGCGGTGACCGTTCCCGACCGATGGGCGGTGGCCACGCACGCCCGGCCCATCTCGACGGTCGACGACGCGATCGGGCCCAGCTCGGTCAGATCGAATTCACCCGACCCGTACCAACCACCCGCGGCGATGGCTCGGGCCGGTGGCAGCAGGCGCGCGCAGCCGACGACGCCGTCGGTGTCGTGGCGGACGATGAGGTGTTGGCAGAAGGCGTCGAAGCGGTCGGCGTCCCGGCCGGTGATCGGGTCGCCGATCGTGTCCGAGAAGCCGGGTTCGTCGGCGAACACCCGATAGCGCAGGCGTTGCGCGTCGACGATGTCGTCCGGATCGTCGGATACCACGATGCGGATGTCTCCGGCGGTGAGCACGGTGGTGGGCACGGCCACGCGGGCGGTGCCGACCCGGGAAACGAACTGCATGGTGTTCATGACCCGAACTAAATCGGCACCGTCGGTCATCGCGGCTACCGTGCCGTGTCATGTCGGGGCAGCTTGGGTGAACTCGCCTCGACGGGCATGAACGTCCGGCGAACGGCCCCGCAAAGACCGATGACCCCCGGCCGGGAAGCCGGGGGTCATCGGGGTACGAGCGTCACTTGCGCTTCTTGACCTCTTCGGTCAGCTGCGGGGCGACGTTGAACAGGTCGCCAACCACACCGAAGTCGGAGATCTCGAAGATCGGGGCCTCTTCGTCCTTGTTGACGGCCACGATCGTCTTCGAGGTCTGCATGCCGGCGCGGTGCTGGATCGCGCCGGAGATGCCGAGCGCGACGTAGAGCTGCGGCGAGACGGTCTTGCCGGTCTGACCGACCTGGAACTGGCCCGGGTAGTAGCCCGAGTCGACCGCGGCGCGCGAGGCACCCACGGCCGCACCGAGCGAGTCGGCGAGTTCCTCGACGACCGAGAACTTCTCGGCCGAACCCACACCGCGACCACCCGACACGACGATCGAGGCCTCGGTGAGCTCCGGACGGTCGCCGCCGACGTTCGGCTCGACCTTGGTGATCTTCACGCCACCCTCCTGGGCGGGCACCTCGACGTCGACCCGCTCGCCGGCACCGGCCTGCGGAGCCGCCTCGACGCCACCCGGGCGGACCGAGAAGATCGGGGTGTCGCCCTTGGCCTTGGCGTCGACGGTGAAGGCGCCACCGAAGATCGAGTGGATGCCCACGGCACCCTCCTTGATCTCGATGACGTCGGCGAGCACACCCGAACCGAGGCGCACGCCGAGACGACCGGCGATCTCCTTGCCATCGGCGGTCGCCGCGACGACGATGCCGGCCGGCGAGACGTCCTCGGCGATCGACGCGAGCACGTCGACCTTGGGGGTGATCAGGTAGTTGGCCGCGTCGTCGGATTCGGCGACGTAGATCTTCTCCGCACCGGCCTCCTTGAGGCCGTCGAGGATGCCGTCGGCCGAGCCGGGCTTGCCGACCACGACGGCCGACGGGGTGCCCAGCGCGCGGGCGGCGGTGATGAGTTCGCTGGTGACCTTCTTCAGGGCGCCTTCGGCGTCCTGCTCGGTGAGCACGAGTACTTCTGCCATTGTCCTAAGTCTCCTGAATGTCTAGGGGTTGCCGGGATGTACGTGGAGTCGCTGAAGATGATCTGCTAGATGATCTTCTGGGACACCAGGTACTCGGCGACCTTGGTGCCACCGTCGCCCTCGTCGGTGACGCGCTCGCCCGCGGTCTTCGGCGGCTTCGGAGTGGAGGCGGTGACGGTGGTGCCGGCGTTCTCGAGGCCCACGTCGCTCGGCTCGACGTCGATGTCCGCCAGCGTGAGAACGCTGACTTCCTTCTTCTTCGCGGCCATGATGCCCTTGAAGGACGGGAAGCGCGGTTCGTTTATCTTCTCGTTGACGCTGACGATGGCCGGCAGTTCGGCTTCGATGTGGTAGATGCCGTCGTCGGTCTCCCGCTCGCCGGTGAGCTTCTCGCCCTCCAGCGTCAGCTTGCGCAGATGCGTCAGGTGCGGCAGCTCGAGGTACTCGGCGATCATGGCCGGGATCGCGCCGACGCGACCGTCGGTAGCCTCGTTACCGGCGATGACCAGTTCGACACCCTCGACCGTGCCGAGAGCACGCGCGAGAACGTAGGCCGTCTGCACCGCGTCCGAGCCGTGCATCAGGTCGTCCTTGATGTGGATGGCCTTGTCGGCACCCATCGACAGCGCCTTGCGGATCGCCTCGGTGGCCCGCTCGGGTCCTGCGGCAAGCACCGTGACCTCGCCACCGTCGGCCTCTTTGATCTTGAGGGCCTCTTCCACGGCGCGCTCGTTGATCTCGTCGAGCACGGCGTCGGCGGCCTCGCGGTCCAGGGTGTAGTCACCATCGGAGAGCTTGCGCTCGGACCACGTGTCGGGCACCTGCTTGATCAGAACGACAATGTTTGTCATGGGTCTTCGTCGACCTCCTGCATCGGGTTCGCACACCTTACCGATGGGTAAGGTGCGATCGGTCTCTCCCACTTTAGCGTCTACTATCCTCCCGCTAAACATCGACTACCTCACATAATGCTCACCGGAACGTGCGTTCGGTCGGTCCCGTTGTCCCCCTCGCCCCACAGGTGGCACCGGAGCCATGCCCTAGTGTCGTGTGGATGACCGACCAGGATCGGACCCTCGCGGACCTTCCGGCCGACGTGCAGCTCGCACTCACCGGTGAGCGAACCGTGCCCGGGATCCCCGCGGAGAACTACTGGTTTCGCCGCCACGAGGTGGCCTACCAGCACATACTCGACCGCTGCGCGGGTCGCGACATCCTCGAGGCAGGCTCCGGCGAAGGGTACGGCGCGGCCATGCTCGCCGAGGTAGCGGCTTCGGTGACATGCGTCGACTACGACGAGAGCGCCGTCGAACACACCCGGCGGCGCTACGCCGGGCTCGTGGTGCACCAGGCCAATCTGATCGACCTGCCGCTGGCCGACGCATCGGTGGACACCGTGGTCAACTTCCAGGTGATCGAGCACCTGTGGGATCAGCCCGCGTTCATCACCGAATGCCGGCGCGTCCTGCGGCCCGGCGGCGAGTTGCTCATCTCGACGCCCAATCGGATCACCTTCTCCCCCGGACGCGACACCCCGCTCAACCCCTTCCACACCCGCGAGCTGTCGGCGGCCGAACTCACCGAACTACTCATCGAGGGCGGCTTCGCGGTCACCGCGATGCTCGGCGTCTGGCATGGCGCCCGGCTGCGCGATCTCGACCGGCGATGGGGCGGGTCGATCATCGACGCCCAGATCGAGCGCGCTCTCGCCGGCGTCGACTGGCCCGACGAGCTGACCGCCGACGTCGCCGCGATCACCGCAGCCGACTTCGACGTCGTCGAGGCAACCGGCGACAACCCCGACATCGACACCTCACTCGACCTGTTCGCCATCGCAGTCCGGATCTGACACGTGAGCTTCTCTGACGATTCGGCCGTGCCCGGCCAGTTCACCCTGGTCCTGCACTCCCACCTGCCCTGGCTGGCCAATCACGGCCGCTGGCCGGTCGGTGAGGAGTGGCTGTATCAGTCGTGGGCCGCGTCGTATCTGCCCGTCGTCGAGGTGCTGAATCGCTTGGCCGACGACGGTTTTCACGACCAGCTGTCCCTCGGCATCACCCCGGTGCTGGCCGCCCAGCTCGACGACCCGCACTGCTGCGCCTCGATGCACACGTGGCTGGCCGACTGGCAGCTGCGGGCGTGCGCGGCCACAGCGTCGCCCGATCCGGTCCGGGCCGAGGCCGGCCGGCGCGAATTCGTCGCGGCGGCAACGGCTCTCGACGACTTCGAGACGCGGTGGCGGCACGGCGCGGCCCCGGTGATCCGGGCGCTGGCCGGTGCCGGGGTGATCGAGGTGCTCGGCGGACCGCTGGCCCATCCGTTCGCCCCGCTGCTCGACCCCCGTCTGCGGCGGTTCTCGCTCTCGGAGGGGCTTGCCGACGCCCGGGCACGCTGGGGATTCGACCCGGCGGGCATCTGGGCACCGGAATGCGCGTTCGCCCCCGGGATGGAGGACGAGTACCAGCGGGCCGGGGTGCGGCACTTCATGGTCGACGGCCCGACGCTGCACGGCGACACCGCTCTCGGCCGGCCCGTCGGCGACACCGACGTCGTCGCCTACGGGCGCGACCTCAGCGTCAGCTATCGGGTGTGGTCGCCGAAGTCGGGCTATCCCGGGCACGCCGCCTACCGCGACTTCCACACCTACGACCACGAGACCGGGTTAAAGAGTTCCCGGGTGACCGGACGGTCGGTGCCCGGTGACGCCAAGAAGCCCTACGACCCCGACCGCGTCGACGCCGTCATCGACCGGCACGTCGACGACTTCGTCGATCATGTGCGGCGTCGTCTGCAGGCGGAGTCCGAGCGCATCGGCCGGCCCGCGCTAGTGGTGGCCGCCTTCGACACGGAACTGTTCGGACACTGGTGGTTCGAGGGTCCCCGCTGGCTGGAGCGGGTGCTGCGACGGCTGCCGGAGGCGGGTGTGCGCGTCGGCACCCTCGCGCAGGCAGCGCAGAACGGATTCGTCGGTGACGCGGTCACCCTGCCCGCGTCGTCGTGGGGGTCGGGCAAGGACTGGCGTGTCTGGGATGGCCCGCAGGTGCGGCATCTGGTCGACCTCAACGCGGAGGTCACCGAGACCGCGCTCGACACCGTCACCAAGCTGCTCGAGGGCGGCCGCGGCGAACGTCACCGCGTGGCCGATCAGATCCTGCGGGAAACGCTACTGACGGTGGCCTCGGACTGGCCGTTCATGGTCTCCAAGGACACCGCGGCGCATTACGCTGTGCAGCGGGCACACACACATGCGCACGCCACCCGGGAGATCTGCGACGCGGCGATGCGCGGGCGGGATGCCGACGCGGCCCGGCTGGCCGCGGGATGGCAGCGTGCGGACAACCTGTTCGCGGGACTGGATGCGCGTCGACTTCGGGTCACCGATTCCGGTGGGCGCGCAGGAAGAACGGGGGGCGACGGGTGAAGGTGCTGCTGGTCTCGTGGGAGTATCCGCCGGTGGTGGTCGGCGGCCTCGGCCGCCACGTCCATCATCTCGCCACCGGGCTGGCCGACGCCGGTCACGACGTCGTGGTCCTCACCCGCCGTCCGTCAGGCACCGACGCGGTGAGCCATCCGACCATCGACACCGTCGCCGAAGGTGTCCGCGTGGTGGCGGTCGCCGAGGACCCACCGGAGTTCGAATTCGGCGCCGACATGATGGCGTGGACGCTGGCGATGGGCCATTCGTTCATCCGGGCTGGGCTGAGAATCCTTGCCGGTGAACGTAACTCGCTGTCGTCGACGTGGACGCCGGACGTGGTGCACGCACACGACTGGCTGGTCGCACACCCCGCGATCACCCTTGCCGAGTTCTTCGACTGCCCACTGGTCACCACGATCCACGCCACCGAGGCCGGTCGGCACAGCGGATGGGTGAGTGGACGGACCAACCGGCAGGTGCACTCGGTGGAATGGTGGCTCGCCGCCGAATCCGACGCGATCATCACGTGCTCGGAATCGATGCGTGACGAGGTGTTCCGGTTGTTCGGCTCGGATGCGCAGCTCGCCGACATCCAGGTCATCCACAACGGCATCGACATCCGCACGTGGGCGTTCGCGCCGCGCGCGCCACGGACCGGCGCACCCGAGCTGCTGTTCGCCGGACGTCTCGAATACGAGAAGGGCGTGCAGGATCTGCTGGCCGCGCTGCCCCGCATCCGCCGCACCCATCCGGGCACGACACTCACCGTCGCCGGCACCGGCACCCAGCAGGAGTGGCTTCTGGAGCAGGCCCGACGACACCGCATCAGCAAGGCGGTCACCTTCCTCGGCGCGGTGGGCCACGACGAGCTGGTCACGCTGATGCACCGCTGCGACGCCATCGTGCTGCCCAGCCGCTACGAACCGTTCGGGATCGTCGCGCTGGAGGCCGCGGCGACCGGCGCGCCGCTGGTGGTGTCGACGGCCGGCGGACTGGGTGAGGCCGTCACCGAACCCACCACGGGTCTGACCTTCGCGCCCGCCGACGTCGCCGGACTCGCCACCGCCGTGCGTGCCACCCTCGGCGACCCGGGTGCCGCCGCCGAGCGAGCCCGCCGCGCACGAGCCCGCCTGACCGCCGAGTTCTCCTGGGCCGAGGTCGCCGAACGGACCGCAGGCGTCTACTTGGCCGCCAAACGGCGGGTGCGTCACCCCGTCGGCCGACCCCAGATCGTCGAACGGCCGCTCCCCGAACGGGATCCGTCGTCGGACTCCTGACCTCCGTGGTCAGCGCGCGGCCGGTGGGGACCACTAAGCCTGGTCGCGCAACGCCGCCTTCTTACGTTCGATATCGGCGAGCGCGCGTTCGAGCTCAGCGCGTTCCTCGGCGTTGCGCGCCCAGTCGTCCATCCGGTTCTTCACCACGCGCGCCGGAGCGCCGACGGCGATCGAGTAATCCGGGATGATCCCTCTGACCACCGCATGCGATCCGAGGACACATCCGCGTCCGACGATCGTGTTGCGCAACACCGACACCTTGGCCGCCACCCAGGTGTCCGGGCCGATCCGTACCGGGCCCTTGACGATGCCCTGATCCTTGATGGGCAGCGTGATGTCGTCCATCCTGTGGTCGAAGTCGCAGATGTAACACCAGTCCGCGATGAGCGTGGACCCGCCGACCTCGAGGTCCAGATACGAGTTGACGACGTTGTTGCAGCCGAAGACGGTCTTGTCGCCGATCTTGAGGCTGCCCTCGTGGCATCGAATGGAGTTTCCGTCACCAATGTGGACCCAGCGCCCGATCTCCATCCGAGACAGCTCCGGCGTGGCGTGCAGCTCGACGTTGCGCCCGAGGAACACCATCCCGCGCAGCACCACATGCGGATTGGCCAACCGAAAGCGCGCGAGCCGGAAGTAGCGGACCAGGTACCACGGCGTGTAGGCCCGGTTACGCAGCACCCAGCGCAGCGAGTCCAGGGTGAGGAAACGCGCCTGCGCAGGGTCGCGGCGGCGTCCGGCCCGCCATCGGCTCCGGTAGGAGGCATTCCACATCGTCGTCATGACGACAAACCCTAATCGACGCGATTTCGGCGCACGATAGGCTCTGAGGCTGGTGCGTTCGCCGGCCGGAACCGGCGGACGCTCGCTGTGATCGTCCCGACCCCGGGGCCAGGCGTTATGACAGGAGCACCGATGGCGGAGCAGAACCGGCACAGGCAATCATCGTCGCCACGTTCCGGGTCCGCCCGCTTGCTCATGATCGTGGTGGCGGTCTGTGCGGTCGTCCTGTCGGCCTGCTCCGACGGTCACATCGACGTCCGGTCGCTACCCGGTCTCGGCTGGCCGAGCTACGGCGGCGACGCGAACAACGCCAACTTCACCACCGCGACGGTCCCCGATGATCTGGCGCTGTCCTGGAGCCGGCCGACCGGCGGACCGATCACCGCGCCGCTCACCGTCTCGACGCGTTCCAATGTCGCGGTGACCTCGCGAACCGAGAACGGCTGCAACACATTCGTCTTCGACCCGACCTCGGGGCGCAAGAACTTCTGCAAGCGGATGCGTGAGGGCGTCGAGGTGTCCGCTCTGCTCATCGACCAGTACGACCAGCCCTACATCGGCGAGCAGACCACCTTCCTCGCGTTCAATGCCGGCGGTGCCATTCGTTGGCGGGCACCGGTTCTGGGTGTTCCGCTGTCGGCGAAGTTCGCCGCCCCCAACATCGCGCTGGTCGTGACGACCCAGGGTCAGATCCAGTTGTTCGACACCCAGACCGCGGCACTCGTTGCGCCGGAACTGCTTCTGCGCCCCGACGCCGATCCCGCCGATCCGCTGTTCGGTTTCGGCGAATGCGTGGACAACGGTCCACGGTGTGTGGTGCCCGCTCCCCCCGCAGTCGATGCGGCGCATGAACGGTTCTTCCTCAACGTGTGGCCGCCCGGTGCGATCGCCTCGCAGGTGCGCGCTTTTACCTATCACCAGGTCGACGGGAAACGCACCGTCGCCGAGGCCTGGCACGCCGACGTCCCCGGCGGTGTCGTGGGGCCGGCGACCGTGTCGGCCGATGGGGCCACGGTGTACGCTTTCTCGCGGCTCGGACAGATCGTCGCGCTCGACGCGGCGACCGGGAAAACCCGGTGGACCTTCGACAACGGCGGCTATGGGTTTGCCACGATGGCGGTCTCGCCGGACGGGCTGATCATGCCGACGGGTGTCCCCGGCGCACCACTCACGCTGCTGCGCGACAAGGGTGACCGGGCCGAACTGGTGTGGAAGCGGGACGATCTCGCGTCGGTGAGCCTCTCGACGCTGACATCGTCGGGCACAGCGTGGACCGTTGTGCGCGATCCGGGTGCCCAGACGCTGTCGCTGGTGGAGGTGTCCACCGCCGACGGTGCGCCCAAACGCACTCTACCGCTTCCGGAGTCGGTCGGTTTCGCCACCGGCGTCGCCGTCTCGCCCAGCGGACAGATAGCCGTCGCCACGCATATCGGCGAGGTCTACTTCTTCGACTCCAAGAGCAACATCGAGGGCTGAGGGGTCAGAACCGGATTCCCGGCTCACAGAGGAATCCGACGCCCTTGCGACCCAGGCGCGTCAGAATGAGCGTCAGCGGCCGTGAACCCTTGAGTTTCAACCGCTTCCGCAACTGATCGGGGTCGACGTCGAGTCCGCGCACCAGGATCTCCAGCGTTCCGCAGTCCTGTGCGCCGAGCGCCTTGCGTAACGCCTTCTCGGCCACGCCGACCTGCTCGATGATCCGGAATCCACGCTCCCCCAAGGGAACGGAATCGCCGGTGAGGTAGGCGATGCGCGGATCGAGTAGCCCCAACCCATGCCGGTGCGCGTAGTTGCGGACCAGCCCGGCCCGCACGATCGCGCCGTCGGGATCGATGATCCACTCGCCGAGTTCACCGATCGGGACGTCGTCGGGTTCGGCGTCGGTCAACTCGGTGCGTTCGACGGTTCCATCCGGTCCGGTACGCAGAACGGTGGCCCGTCGGAACGGAATGGCGTGCGGACCTGTCCAGAGCACCGCCTCGCGAACCCCGCCGTCCAACGAGGTGATCTGCACTTCGCCGTCGAACCCGAATCGGTTGCGCAGCATCGAATAGTCCAGTCCGGGAGCGCATTTCACAATGAGGGACCGCCCCGCGTAGGTGGTCATCAGATTCAGCAGGGGCGGGGTGAGCTGATCGAGCCGGAAGACCCGCCCGGCGCCGGAGCGTCGCGCCGGGTCGGCCAGGATCACGTCGGCGGTGGATGTCGGCGTCAGGGCATCCGCCCGCAGCAGCGTCGCCGACGGCACGTTGTGGCGCGCCATAGCGAGCCGAACCGGGTCGATGTCGCTACCGATGACGCCGGCGACGCCCGAGGAGTGTGTCAGTTCGGCGAGTTCGGCACCGACAGAGCAGGTGACATCGTGGATCACCGCGCCGGGCACGCGGTCGGCGATGTCGGCGGCTCGCTGCTGCGCGACAACGCTGTTGGTGGCCTGTTGCAGCGCCTCGTCGGACAGCAGGAGATCATCGGCGCCACGCAGCTTCCCACGCGCACGGCGACGGCAGGTGACCGTCTCGATCAGGGCAGCGTCGTGCCCGTCGTATCGTGCGCGGAGCTCGGCGATGTCGGCGATCATCGACGGTGCCGTCAGCGCCAGCGACGACGCCGTCTCGAGTGCTTTGATCCCGTGCCGCGAACGGAGGAACGCGACATCCCCGACCGAAAACGTGTAGCTCATCACCGACAACTGTAAGTGGTGGCCGCGAGTGTCCGGTTTGACCGATTAGGTAACCACCCACAACCTGTGCATCCAGACCCGGTACGGCAGCTCCATGGACGAAAAATCCGCAGAATACCGCGTGGTGGCAATTCGCTCATCGGACCCAACGGGACGCCGCTGACGCTCGTCGACACGCACAGTGGCGGCTACGCCGACATCCCGCCGCTGAGCCGTATCACCTTCATCAAGACGGCCGGGGGCTAACAAGGCCATCAACTCCGTCGTCGGCATCTTGGCGGCGACGGCCACGTTCAATCCGGTGTCGAACTGACCTCACAACGTGGCTCTGCGCGTGGCCTTGGCCGGGTCGATACAGAGGTCGGTGTGGACGCCCGCGTCCCACGTCGCCTTATCCGACTATCTCTGCGACTGACACCGCCACAGTGATGGATCGGGCCGACGAAAGCGCCCTGTCCTCGGGGTGAGGACGGGGCGCCAGGGCGTGTAGGACGGTCCGCCAGAAACAGTATTGCACTTTCACGGAAAGTGCAATACACTTTTGGTATGCGGGTCGAGATCAAGCCAAGCGCCCTCAAGTGGGGGGTCAGCGAAAGCGAGATCGCGGCCGTCGTCGCCTATCCGATGCTGCGAGTGACCCTCGCAGCACGCATGGCCGGTGCGCTGCCCGTCCTGCACATCGGACCGGCCAGCGAGAATGAGCCGTATCTGGAAGTCATCGTCGACCTCGCCCCCACTGTTCCGGTCGCATTCCACGCGATGGTTCTGCGTCGGCGCCTTGCTACCAGCCTCGGCCTCGACCAACTGATCGACATCAACTACGGACCACAGAAAGGTGCCCACAATGCCTGACTACGACGCAATGGCTGACGACTACGCCGAGCATCCACCCACTGCTGATGAGGTGCTTGCGGTGGAGGTGAGCCCGTCTGCTTTGAAGACTGGCCGTCCACGCAAGGGTGCAG
Organism: Gordonia bronchialis DSM 43247; assembly: GCF_000024785.1. Taxonomy (NCBI): domain Bacteria; kingdom Bacillati; phylum Actinomycetota; class Actinomycetes; order Mycobacteriales; family Gordoniaceae; genus Gordonia; species Gordonia bronchialis. The sequence continues at coordinate 3,498,121 of NC_013441.1, forward strand.
CGAAGGGGCGCACGCCCACCATGTCAGTGCGTCTGCCCGCCCCGTTGCGCGCCAAAGTTGCCCGTGTGGCCAAGCGTGAACACATCGCCGAGTCGGAGGTCATCCGGCGGGCGGTCGAGCAGTTCACAGATTGACCGATCGTGACATGCACCGCGATGACGGTGGCGGGGTAGTTCGTTCGACCGACTCACGAAATCGGCGATCCAGGGTCTAGGGCTTCGCGTACCTATCTTTCTCTCAGAAGGGCAACGCCGCCCAGGTCCACGCCCAACCCCGACCCGTACCAACCGCCGCCCCTGGGCCAAACCCCATTCGTGCCGCCGAAGAAGAAGCGGAAGAAGTGGCCATGGGTCCTGGGAGCGATCGCCGTCCTGGTCATCGTCATCGCGGCCGGCTGTGACGTCGTGACGGTGCAGCGGGCGATGGGCCACAAGGGCGCCACCACCACCACGCTGAACACGTACTCGCATCTGTGGCCGAAGGCCGAGGACCGGACCCGCGCGGCGGTGGCGAAGCTGCTGACTGAGCAGCTGCGGGCGGACAGTAGCGACAGCGGCTCTGACCTGGACTAACTGGGCTTGAAACCGCTGACCACCACGTTGTAGAAGAACTTCGGCGGCACCACCTTGCGCAGCACGTTCTCGTCGAGCCAGGTCATCCGCTTCCAGCCACCGAAGGCGAATCCGGCCCAGCCCCAACCGAGTTTGTCGGCGGGGACCGCAGCTTCGAAGGTACGCACCGGCCAACCGAGCATCGCGGCGGCAAGCTCTTCGGTGGCGGTCTGCACGCGTTGCGCACCAGCGGATTTCGCGATGCCGGCCAGCTCATCGGGGTCGAAGGTGTGGATGTCGACGACGGCCTCGAGCGCGGCGGCCCGGGAAGACTCGTCGAGCTCTTCCTGTGGTCGCCGCCAGCCCTTGAGCGGACCGAACTTGGTGATATTGGTTGTCGCCCACCACGTTGCGCGGCTCATCCAGCGTGCGTAGAAGTCACCGATGGTCGACGGCTCGCCCGCGAAGATGAAACGCCCACCGGGCTTGAGCACGCGGAGCACTTCGCGCAGCGCCTGTTCCACATCCGGGATGTGGTGCAGCACAGCATGTCCGACGACGAGGTCGAAGGTGTTGTCGTCGTAGGGGATCTTCTCCGCGTCGGCCACCCGGCCGTCGACGTCGAGGCCCAGGTTCTGCGCGTTGCGCAGCGCCACCTTCACCATGCCGGGTGAGAGGTCGGTGACCGACCCCTTCTCGGCGACGCCGGACTGCATCAGGTTGAGCAGGAAAAATCCGGTGCCACAACCGAGTTCCATGGCCCGCCCGTAGGGCAGCGCGTCGTCGGAGGCGACGGCGTCGAAGCGTCCGCGCGCGTAGTCGATGCACCGCTCGTCGAAGCTGATCGACCACTTCTCGTCGTAGGTCTCGGCCTCCCAGTCGTGGTAGAGCACCTGGGCGAGCTTGGTGTCCGCGAGCGCGGCCTTGACCTGCTCTTCGGTGGCGTGCGGATTGGGTTCCGGATCGGTTTCCGGGGTCACATTGGTCGTCATCGCGTCGTCCCTCCCTTGATGTCGCGAATCACTTTCCGAGGAATTTCGCCTTGCCGGGTCCGTTCTCCACGAAGGATTTCATCCCGATGGCGCGGTCTTCGGTGGCGAACAGCGCGGCGAAGAGCTGTTCCTCGATCTTCAGTCCGGTGGCAAGGTCCACACCGAGGCCCTGATCGACGGCCTTCTTGCCGGCCGCGATCGCCACCGACGCGGCATTGCGGAACTGCCCAGCCCACTTCAGCGCGGCGTTGTAGACCTCGTCGGGCGCGACGACCTCGTCGACCAGCCCGATGGCCAGCGCTTCTCCGGCGCCGACGAAGCGTCCGGTGAAGATCATGTCCTTGGCCTTCGCCGGTCCCACGAGCCGGGCGAGCCGCTGCGTGCCACCACCGCCGGGAATGACCCCGAGCAGCACCTCCGGCACCCCGAGTTTGGCGTTGTCCCCGGCGATGCGACGGTCGGCGCCGAGCGCCACCTCGAGTCCACCGCCGAGGGCGTAACCGGTGATCGCCGCGACCGTCGGCTTGGGGATCTCCGAGATCGACCCCAGCGCATCCTGCAGCCGTCCGGCGATCTTGCTCATCTCCGCATAGGTGAGATCGTTCATCTCTTTGATGTCGGCGCCTGCCGCCAGAACCTTGGGGCCGCCGTAGATGACGACGGCCTTGATGTCGTCACGCAGCGTCGCCTCGTCGGCCGCCGCCGCCAGTTCGCTCTGTACCTGGCGGTTCAGTGCGTTCATCGGCGGGCGGTTGAGCAGGATGGTGCCCACGCCGGGGTGTTCTTCGGATGTCTCGAGGGTGACGAACTCAGCCATGGTCGAAGGCTACCGGGTGGGTCTGTACCACCGCGCCGCTGCCCCGATCATCGAGACCGGGTGGGCAACGACGTTCCCGACGACCGGACACCGACCCCGGTCCCGATCCGTATGACGTTTGGACCGGATTCCGGACCGAACGTCATACACATCCCCGGCCCGCCCTCACCAGCCTAGTCTTGAGATCATGAGCCCGGATGCGTCCGCAGGCGAACCCGTCGTCCTGACCGTGGGTGATCGGCCGGTACGGATCTCGAGCCCCGATCGCGTGTACTTTCCCGAGCGCGGTGAGACCAAGATGGACCTGGTCGAGTACTACCTGTCGGTAGGTGACGGCATCGTCCGGGCACTGCGCGAGCGGCCATGCATGCTGCACCGCTTCCCCAAGGGCGTGACCGGGAAGAAGGTTCATCAGAAGCGGGTGCCGGCCGGGGCACCCGACTGGCTGGAGACCACCGAGATCTATTTCCCGCGCTACGGACGCACCGCCGACGAACTGTGCGTCACCGAGTTGGCGTCGGTGATCTGGGCGGTACAGATGTCGACCGTCGAGTTCCATCCGTGGAACTCACGGCGCGCCGACCCGGAATCTCCCGACGAGTGGCGCATCGACCTCGACCCGATGCCCGACTGCCCGTTCTCCCGCATCCAGCGGGTCGCCGGGGTGGTCCACGAAGTGCTCGACGAACTCGGAATGCGGGGCTTCCCCAAGACGTCCGGCGGTCGGGGCCTGCACATCTACGTCCGCATCGAACCCGACTGGGGGTTCCCCGACGTCCGGCGGGCCGCGCTGGCATTCGCGCGTGAGGTCGAGTGGCGCGCGCCCGACGACGTGACCACCACGTGGTGGCGCAAGGACCGTGATCCGGCGGCGGTCTTCGTCGACTACAACCAGAACACCCGCGATCACACGATGGCGTCGGCCTACTCGGTCCGCGGCAATCCGCGCGCGACCGTATCCGCGCCCGTGACGTGGTCGGAGATCGATGACATCGAACCCGACGACTTCACCATCGCCACCATGCCGGCCCGCTTCGCCGATCTCGGCGATCTCCATGCCGAGATCGACGACGTCGCCCACCGCATCGACACCTTGCTGGCGTGGGCCGAACGCGACGAACTCGACGGCGACACCTCGGACGGCCCCGAGAGCGTGGATCTCGACGGCTCCTAAATCCCCAGCCGCACACCGACTCCGGCGATCAGCGTCTCCAGACCCCAATCGAAGGTCTCAACCGGCAGCATGGCGACCTCCTCGCTCAGCGCGTACTGCAGCGGCTGTTCGACGGGATCGAGTCGCGCCCGCCGCTGCTGGGGCGTGATGCGGTTCTCGCCGGGTACCGGGTGCCGGTGCTGCTCCTCGATGACGTAACCGGTGACATACGCGTTGAGCACCATCAGGGTGCGTTGAGCATCGATCGGGGTGAGCCCGGCGTCGACGAGCACACGCACAGGTTCTTCGAGGCGGCGTAGGGCGTCGTCGTCGAGCAGCGTGGTACCGGAAACCAGCTTGGCGCCGTCCCGGAAGGACAGCAGTGTGTCCCGGATCCGGTGACCGCTGGTTCGCAACAGCAGCCGCCAGTCGGCTGCGAGTTCCTCGGTGACGGGCTCGTCGAGGAGCCGGCGCAGAATGCGCGAGGCCATCTCGTCCTGTAGGTCGGTCATGTCACGCACGTGGTAGTAGAGCGCGCCGGCGCGCACACCGAGCCGCGCGGCGAGGGCACGGGCGGTGATGCCGTCGAGACCTGTTTCGGCGAGTTGCTCAAACGCGGCATCGACGATGGCGCCGCGTGTCAGACGACCGCTGGGCATGACCCTCCCTTGACATTTGAACGTTGTTCAGCAGCGCTAGCAGACAGGCATTTGAACACTGTTCAAAGGAGTTGATCATGAAAGCAGCAGTCGTCACCGAGATCGGCCGCCCACCCCACCATGCGGATTTCCGCGAACCCGTCGCCACCGACAACCTTGTCGAGGTGGAGATGCTGGCAGCCGGTGTCCACCAGATCGTCCGGTCCGTTGCCGCCGGCGCCCACTACTCCTCCGGCCACGAACTCCCCTTTGTCGTCGGCGTCGACGGCATCGGGGTCATCGACGGCCGTCGCGTCTACACCGGCGGATGCCCCGACCCGTTCGGCACCCTCGCCGAACGGACCGTGGTCCCCCGCGGTTTTGCGGTCCCCCTACCCGATGCGCTTCCCACCGAAGTGGCCGCGGCAATCGTGAACCCCGCCTTGTCGTCGTGGATGCCGCTGGTCAAGAGCGGTGTCCCCCAAGGCGGTACGGTCGCGGTCCTCGGCGCGACCGGAGTGTCCGGTTCGCTCGCCGTGCGCATCGCACTGCACCTCGGTGCGGGCCGGGTGATCGCGGTCGGGCGCAACGCGGACGTTCTCGACCGCCTCGCCGGCGACCCGCGGGTGACCACCGTGTCGCTGCTCGAGGACACACCCGGCGAGCGGCTCGCCGCGCTCTTCGACGACGGTATCGACGTGGTGCTCGACTACCTGTGGGGACCGGTCGCCGCAATCGCGCTCGACGCCCTGCGTGCACACGGTCTGCAGGCACGCCACCAGCGCGTCGACTACGTGCAGATCGGCACTCTCGCGGGCCGCTCGGTGGATCTCGACGCCGCCATCCTGCGGGCCCGGCCGATCTCGATCTGGGGATCGGGCGGCGGCTCGATCGATCCGGCACTGCTGTTCGCCGAACTCCCCGCCATCCTTGCCCTCGCGGCCTCCGGGGACCTACCGATCGACATCCGCACCGCCGCACTCGCCGACGTCGAGGACGCGTGGACGTCGGCTCGGCCCGGCCGGCTCGTGGTGACTCTCAGAGCGTGATCTCGGGCGGCAGTTGCTCGCCGAGTCCGGCGAAATAGTCGTCGGATCTCTGAAAAGCCAAGCCCGCCAAGCCTTTTCCGGCACTCACCGACGGTTCGATCGCCTCGATCGTGCGCTGGGCGGCCAACAACTCGTCCACCGTCGCGAAGCGCGCGACCTCGGTCAGTTGCGCCCACGTCGGTGGTAGGAGGAAATGCTTGCCCGCCGACCATGCGTCGAGCGCTCCCTGCGCGCCGGCCCACCGCGCGACCTCGGCCTCGCTGGTCGAATCGTCGGGTTCCTGTCCGGCGGGCACCGCGGCAAGGAAGAAGCGGGTGTCGTAGCGGCGTTTCTCGTTCACCGGTGTGATCCAGTGCGCGAGCGGGCGCAGCAGATCCGCGCGCAACGTCAACTGACGGGCACGCAGGAAATCCGCGAAGGAGATCGACTTGTCGACGAGCGCGTCACGATCGGCGCGCAACGACGACGGATCCGGGAAGTCCTCACCCGCCGATGCGAGCAACACCCCGCATTCCTCGAACGTCTCGCGGACCGCGGCGCACACGAGTGCCTGCGCGAGTTCGACGCTCGTGGAGAACTGGTGCGCCCACCACGACGGCTCCGGGCCGGTCCAGGCGAGATCGGCGTCGCTGTCGCGCGGGTCCACCCCACCGCCGGGGAACACGGTCATCCCGCCGGCGAAGGCCATCTGCTTCACCCGGCGCTGCAGGAACACCTCGATGCCGTCGTCGCTGTCGCGGGCGAGCACCACCGTCGCCGCGTCGCGCAGCGGTGCCGCCTGGGTGTCGGCGGACCGGGGATCGGCAGATGCCATGTTCTCAAACCTCCAGCGCGGGTCATCGGCCCCGATCACGGGACCTCCGCTCGACACTATGGCATGCGCCGGCGGTGGCTCACGGAGGTAAGCGGTCGGGGGTCAGGGTCAGCCGGCCGACCGTCGGCGATGACCGCCCGCACGCCGCTTGCGACGCGCGAAGTACCGGCCGTCCACCTTGTCCAGCGCGATCTGCTGATGGAATGCCAGCGACAGATTCTTCTCGTTGAGGACGTCGTCAAGCAGTCCTTGCTCGACGACGCCGCCCTCAGACAGCAGCATCGCGTGCGTGAAGCCCTCCGGGATCTCCTCGACGTGATGGGTGATGAGCACGATCGCCGGAGAGTCGGGGTCGGCCGCGAGCTGAGACAACCGGGCGACGAGTTCTTCGCGGCCGCCGAGGTCGAGACCGGCAGCCGGCTCGTCGAGCAGCAGCAGCTCCGGGTCCGTCATCAGGGCCCGCGCGATCAGGACACGTTTGCGTTCCCCCTCGGACAGGGTGCCGAAGGTCCGGTCGGCGAGATGCTCGGCACCCATCGACTCGAGCGACTCCACGGCCTGTGCCCGGTCGGTGTCGTCATAGGCCTCCCGCCACCGCCCGAGCACCGCATAGCCGGCCGAGACCACCACGTCGCTCACCACCTCGTCGGCCGGGATGCGGTCGGCGAGGCCGGGGCCGGTGGCGCCGATACGAGTCGACAGCTCACGCACCTCGACCCGGCCGAGTTCCTCGTTGAGGATGAACGCGGTGCCCGACGACGGGTGGAGTTCGGCACCCGCGAGACGCAGCAGCGACGTCTTGCCCGCCCCGTTGGGGCCGATGATCACCCACCGTTCGTCGAGCTCCACCTGCCAGGAGATGGGGCCGACGAGGGTATTGCCGCCACGCACCAGGGTGACGTCGCGAAAGTCGATCAACAGGTCGGGATCGGATTCGGTCACTCCCCCATCCTGCCCCACAACGGGGCGCGGAATCGACGCGAAACGCGACTTCGGGTGGCCGTGTCGGAGCGGTCCGAGGGAATAGACACGGGTCGTTCCGCCTTGTTCTTGAGCGTGACGTCCCCATCTGTACCGCTCTCCATACTCGACCTCGCACACATCGGCTCCGGCGAGACCGCCGCGCAAAGCTTTGCTGCCAGTGTGGATCTCGCGCAGCGCGCGGAGACCTGGGGGTACCACCGCATCTGGTATGCCGAACACCACAACATGTCGAGCATCGCCTCGGCGGCCCCTGCCGTTCTCATCGCGCACATCGCGGCACACACGTCGACCATCCGTCTCGGTGCGGGCGGTGTGATGCTGCCGAATCACTCACCGCTCGCCATCGCCGAGCAGTTCGGCACCCTCGCCGAACTCCACCCCGGCCGTATCGATCTCGGTCTGGGCCGCGCACCGGGCGGCGACCAGAAGACTTTCGGTGCGCTGCGCCGCACCATGGCCGACGCCGACCGCTTCCCCCGTGACGTCCTCGAACTCCAGGGTTACCTCGGCGATCAGTCCCGCGTCGAAGGTGTTCGTGCGACTCCCGGCGCCGGCACCCACATCCCGCTGTACATTCTGGGTTCCTCTTTGTTCGGTGCCCAACTCGCCGCAGCACTCGGACTGCCGTATGCCTTCGCGTCGCATTTCGCGCCGCAGGCCCTGACCGAGGCCGTTGCCCTCTATCGACGCGAGTTCCAGCCGTCGGCAGAGCTGTCGCAGCCCTATGTGATCGCCGGCGTGTGCGTCATCGCCGACGACGACGCCGACCGCGCCCGCGAACAACTGCAGGCCGCACGGCGCCAACGGGTCAGCACACTCTTCGGACGTGGCCGCACGTTCACCGACGAGGAGGCCGACGCCATCCTCTCCACGGGACACGGCCGTCAGATCGACGAGATGCTCCGCTATGCGGGTGTCGGCACACCGGCCGAGGTGCGTGACTACCTCACCTGGTTCGCCGGCCATGCCGACGCCGACGAACTCATCGTCGCCTCGCTGGCCCCCGACCGTGAGATCTGGCTGAACACCTTGGCGCACCTGGCACCTGCAACCGAGGGCACACCCGCGAGTCCGGTTCCGGCCGACGCCGGTTGAGCCCCGCCCATTCGCCGATCGAGTCCACTCCAGCGTCCTGATCGGGCCCCACTCGAACGCGCTGGTTGAGCCGCCGCGTGTCGAAACCATCCGTGACACAACAACATCCGCAACCACCGCGGCCGGATCAAGCGAGCCAGAAATCCTCGAAGTCGAAGCCGGGCACCACAATACAGCTCACCAACGCCGGTTCGTCGGCGGCCGGACGCGCACGCTGCCACCGACCGGGTGGCACCACCACCTGCGGTTGGTGACCGGCCGACAGGTCAGGACCGACGAGGATCGTCGTCGGGTCACCGGGGACATCGCCATCACCACCGAGATCGAGTGCCACCGGTGAACCCCGGTGATACAACCAGATCTCGGCGCTGCGGACCGTGTGCCATCCCGACTGTTCACCCGCCAACAACAGGAAGTAGATGGCGGTCCCGGCCGATCGGTTTCCCGAATACACCTCGGGTAGAACACTGTTCGGGATCGTCAGCGTGCTCCGCCAGGTCTCGGCAAACCAGCCACCTTCGGGATGGGGCTGCAGACCGAGGCCGGTAGCCCAGTCGGGCAAACCTGATGCGCTCATGTCCGGACCTCCGCGATCACCGTGACCGAGCCCGGGGCGATCTCGGTGAAACCGGCGTCGCGCACCGCGATCGCGCGACCGGCCGCATCGGCGGCGAGCAGCTCGGTCCACCGGCCGGGTTCGGCCTGGCACACGCTCAACGGACAATCCGCCGCCCGCCACGAGGCGGACTGTTCCAGCGTCAGAAGCTTCACCGCGAGCATGGCGCCGTGTCCGACCTGCGCGGCCAGTTTGCCGACGGTCATCTCCAGACCCGGGTTGGTCCACAGCACCACGCCGGGTCCGTCTGCGTGCGTGGGCAACTCACCGTCCACCTCGGTTCCGCCGATCTGCAGACGCGCGATGCGACGGTCCACGTCACCCACCCGCCCGGGCACCAGGGCACGTGCCTGCACCGTCCCCGCACCGACCGTGACACCCCAGACCTCCTGTGCGGCAGCCCATTGTCCACCGCGGGCACGTCGCGCGATCTTGCGAATGCGGGCATCGCACCAGGCGTCCATGGGTGCCGCCCACGGTCCGTCGCCGCCGGCGCGGTCGTCGAGACACAGCAGGGCGACCGCGCGGGCCGCCGCCACCAGCAATGCGGCACGGTCGGGCGGGTCGGTCTTCTCGATACGCAGCACCATCTGCACGCCCAGTACGTCGGCCGGGTCCTCGGGATCGTCGTGGCCACCGACGTAGTCGACCAGCCGACGGTAATCGTCGGTCAGCGCAGCCGTATCCGGCTCCGGACCGGACACGTCACTGCAGCGGCACACGCCGCAGGACACCGTCTGCCGCGTCGGCCGCCTCGATCTCGTCACGGGTGACACCGAGGATGAAAAGGACGGCGTCGAGGAACGGGTGGCTCAGCGCGGCGTCGGCCACCTCGCGCAGCGCCGGTTTGGCGTTGAACGCGATACCCAGTCCGGCCACCGAGAGCATGTCGATGTCGTTGGCACCGTCGCCGACGGCAACCGTCTGCTCCATCGGCACGCCCACCTGGTCGGCGAAGGTGCGCAGTGCGCGCGCCTTGCCCGCCCGGTCCACCACCTCACCGATCACCCGGCCGGTGAGATGACCGTCGACGATCTCCAGCGTGTTGGCGCGCACGAAGTCGAGTTCGAGTTCGTGGGCAAGTCCGTCGATGACCTGCCGGAAGCCACCGGACACGAGTCCACAGTGATAGCCGAGCCGGTGCAGGGTCCGGATGGTGGTCCGCGCCCCCGGGGTGAGTTCCAGCGACGCCGCGACCTCGTCGACGACGGCGGCATCGAGTCCGGCCAGCGCCGCCACCCGCTCGTGCAATGACTGGGTGAAGTCGAGTTCACCGCGCATGGCTCGTTCGGTCACCGCCGCGACCTCGGCCTCACGGCCGGCGTGGGCGGCGAGCATCTCGATGACCTCACCCTGGATGAGCGTCGAATCCACGTCGAAGACGATGAGCCGCTTGGCCCGTCGGGCCAGGCCGCCGCGCTCCACCGCGATGTCCACCGAATGGCGCGAGGCGACCGCGGCGAGGCCCTTGCGCAGCGCGGCGTCGGCCGCCACATCGGCACGACCCTGCACGCTCACCATGAGTTCGAGGCCGGTGAGCGGATAGTCGGCGATGCCGCGGATCGAGTCGATGTTGCCCCCCTGCCCGGCGAGTTCGGCCGCGACCGCACTGAACGCGCGCGGGGTCACCGGACTCCCGAGAAGCACCACGGCGTGGCTGGACGGGGCCTGCCCGGCCGTAGCGGCGCCGACCTCCACGGCCACGTCGATGCCGACCGAGGCCATGGCCTGTTCGACAACGTCCTGCACGTCTTCGGGATCACTGGTCACCGAGACCAGCACACCCAGCGTCAGACGACCGCGGATGACCACCTGCTCCACATCGAGCAGACTGACATCCTGCCCGGACAGGGCCGCCATCAGCGCCTTGGTGACACCCGGTTTGTCCGGACCGGTGACGGTGATGAGAACGGTGGTTGCGTCGAGAGATGTCCCCGAATGGTTCGCCACCGGCTCAGCTCGGGTCGCGATCCCCGGATGCCTCGTGGCCACCGGTGGTCAACGGGTCACGCCGCTTGTCCTCGACGACCTTGCTGTCGTGCCCGTGGCCGGGGCCGACGTGTGCCTCGGCACGCATCCGCTCGACCATGTGCGGGTAGTGCAGCTCGAACGCCGGTCGCTCCGAACGGATGCGGGGCAGCTCGGTGAAGTTGTGCCGCGGCGGCGGGCAGCTGGTGGCCCACTCGAGCGAGTTGCCGAAGCCCCACGGGTCGTCGGTGGTGACGACCTCGCCGTAGCGGTAGCTGCGGAAGACGTTCCACAGGAACGGCAGGGTCGACAGGCCGAGGATGAACGCGCCCAGCGTCGACACCATGTTGAGCGTGGTGAACCCGTCCGACGGCAGGTAGTCGGCGTACCGACGCGGCATGCCCTCGTTACCCAGCCAGTGCTGCACCAGGAACGTGGTGTGGAAGCCGATGAAGGTCAGCCAGAAGTGCCACTTGCCCAGTCCCTCGTCGAGCATGCGCCCGGTCATCTTGGGGAACCAGAAGTAGATGCCGGCGTAGGTGGCGAACACGATCGTGCCGAAGAGCACGTAGTGGAAGTGCGCGACCACGAAGTAGCTGTCGGACAGATGGAAGTCCAGCGGCGGGCTCGCAAGCAGCACACCGGTCAGGCCACCGAAGAGGAACGTCACGATGAAGCCGACGGAGAACAGCATCGGCGATTCGAAGGTTATGTGCCCTCGCCACATCGTGCCTATCCAGTTGAAGAACTTCACACCGGTCGGTACGGCGATCAAGAACGTCATGAAGGAGAAGAACGGCAGCAGCACCGCGCCGGTCACGTACATGTGGTGAGCCCACACCGCCACCGACAGCGCGGCGATCGCGAGCGTTGCATAGACCAGGCCGGAGTACCCGAAGATCGGCTTACGGCTGAACACCGGGAACACCTCGGACACGATGCCGAAGAACGGCAGTGCGATGACGTATACCTCGGGGTGACCGAAGAACCAGAACAGGTGCTGCCACAGGATCACGCCACCGTTGGCGGGGTCGTAGAGGTGGGCGCCGAACTGCCGGTCGACCTCCAGACCCAGCAGCGCAGCGGTCAGCAGCGGGAAGATCAGGAGAATCAGGACGCTGGTCACCAGGATGTTCCAGGTGAAGATCGGCATCCGGAACATCGTCATACCCGGGCAGCGCAGACAGACCACGGTGGTGACCATGTTGACCGCACCGAGGATGGTGCCCAGACCCGAGACACCGAGGCCCATGATCCACAGGTCGGCGCCGACGCCGGGCGAGTGCACCGCGTCGGTCAGCGGGGTGTAGGCGGTCCAGCCGAAGTCGGCGGCACCACCGGGGGTGATGAATCCACCGACGGCGACGGTCGAGCCGAAGACGAACAACCAGAACCCCATCGCGTTGAGGCGGGGGAAGGCCACGTCGGGCGAACCGATCTGCAGCGGCAGGACGAAGTTGGCGAAGCCGATCACGATGGGTGTCGCGTACATCAGCAGCATCACGGTGCCGTGCATCGTGAACAGCTGGTTGAACTGTTCCGTCGACAGGAACTGCATGCCGGGGTGTGCCAGCTCGCCACGCATCAGCAGGGCCATGAGGCCGCCGATGAGGAAGAACGCGAAGCAGGCGGTGATGTACATCATGCCGATCAACTTGTGATCGGTTGTGGTGATCAGCTTGTAGAAGAACGACCCCTTGGGCTGATAGCGCTCCGGAAACGGACGCACTGGAGCCACTTGGGTGGTGGGCTGGTCTACCGCGGTCACAGATCCTCCTCTTGCCCGACGTCTCCCGGAGCCGCACAACGACTCCCGAGACCATCGGCACATGAACAAACCGAGCGCTGGTAACTGATCCTAAACCCTCCGGGCCGCCCGAGCCGAGCGGGTCCTACGATCTGTCGTAATTGATTGTCGCACCACCACATCAGCGCTGATCAAAGGCCATTTGGACGCGGCGCGCACGGCGTGTGAACCGCCCCCTGCACGCGGCCGGCACCGAGCGGGCGAGGGCCGGGGGTGCGCGATGCTAATTTGGGCGGGTGCAGCGCAGCGGTGTGAACAGTGGAGACGGCGATCGGCCTGTCGGCGATCGAGGCCGGATCATGCGGTTCCGGAGAGCCGTCGCGGTCGTCGCACTGATCGTCGCGGCCACGATGCTGGCCGCGTGCGCCGAGGACGACACCCTGCGCACCCCGGACGGCCGGCCGATCTCGACGTCGACCACCCGGATCGCCGAGGTCAACCTGGTGACCCCGGAACGCGACTTCTCCAAGACCTGTCTGCAACCGACCGCCCCCGACGCCGGGCAACCCGACGTCAGTCGGATCGTGGTGACCGATCCCGCCCTGCTCGACGCCGTGTGTGCGCTGGGCATCGGACCCAAGGTCGTCGCGGTCACCGCCGCGCCCGGCAGCGTGATGACCTACCTGGGACCTCAGCTGACCTCGGTGCCCGCCATCGGCACCACCCCGGACGCCGCGGCGGTGGCCGACGCGAAACCCGACGTGATCCTGACCAGCCCGGCGACCGCGTCGTCGGCCACCGCGTTCGCGGGGGTGCGGACGGTCAGCGTCGCGCCGGGCACCTGGCAGGAACAGTTCCAGGCGGTCGCCGACGGGCTGGGCCGCAGTGAATCGGGTGTTCGGCTGCTCAAGCAGTTCACCACCCGGGCGACCAATGCGGGGCGCTGGGCGGATGCCGCGCACACCTGGGTCTCGCTGGTGCGGTTCACCGACGACGAGATGGAACAGATCGCCGGGAACAGCACCTTCGCCGGCCAGATCCTCGCCATGATGGGCGCCCAGCGGCCACCGTCGCAGCGCGGCGCCGAGTCGTTCACCGTGACCGACAAGAATTTCCGGGACGCCGACGGCGACCTCATCTACGTTAGTTTCCAAGGGCCCAAGGGCCTCGACCACGGCAAGCAGGTATTACTCAGCGACCGCTGGCTCGATCTCGGTGCGCCCACCTGGAAGCGCGTGCTCGCCGTCGACGACGACGTCTGGTACGGCACCTCGGGACTCGCCGCGGCCTGGCTGGTGCTCTACGACGTGAGAGGTTCACTGGCAGATGGGTCCTCGGCAAACTACTGATCTCATCACGCAGGCCACGGCGCTGCGCGAACTCCACCGGCCCGGCGACCCCGGGGTGTTCCCCACCGTGTGGGACGCCTGGTCGGCCGCGCTGGCCCAGTCCGCTGGGTTCGCCGCACTCACCGTGGGCAGCCACCCGGTGGCCGACTCGATCGGGCGCTCCGACAACGAGGGCATGACCTTCGACGAGTTGCTCACCCGGGTGGCGCAGATCGCCGACGCCGTCAGCCTCCCCTTGTCGGTCGACATCGAATCCGGATATGGGGAGTCGCCCGATCGCCTCATCGACGGACTCCTCGGTGTCGGGGCCGTCGGACTCAACATCGAGGACACCGTCCACTCCGAGGGCGGACGCCTGCGCGAAGCGGCCGAGCACGCCGACCTCGTGGGCGCACTGCGTGCCGCCGCCGACTCCGCCGGCGTGCCTGTCGTCATCAACGCCCGCACCGACCTGTTCATCAAACAGGTCGGTGACGAGGCCGACCGTGTGGACCGCGCCATCGAACGTCTCCGGCTGTGCGCCGATGCCGGTGCCAGATCCCTCTACCCCGTCGGCCGGCACTCCGACGACGTGCAGCGGCGCCTGACGTCCGAATTGCCGTTGCCGGTGAACGCCATCGCCGTACCCGCACTCGATTCGCTCGCCCACTTCGCCGAGCTCGGCGTCGGCCGCATCAGTTTCGGTCCGCTGTGGCAGGCCGATCTCGCCGAGCGCAGCAAGGAACTTCTCGGGCGCTGGCGGTGACGTTCTCGGTCAGGACGTCCGCCGGGTGACAACGGCCGGGTGACATTCGCTCACGCTGGGTCCAACCCTCCCCGCCGACCACCCGATCCATAAGTGTGGACGCATGTCTGTCACCGACGAGTACCTGGCCAACAACGCCGAATTCGCCAAGACCTTCTCCGGCCCGCTCCCGCTGCCGCCGAGCCGGCACGTCGCCGTGGTCGCCTGCATGGACGCGCGTCTCGATGTGTACCGCATCCTCGGCCTCGACGACGGCGAAGCGCACGTCATCCGCAACGCGGGCGGTGTCATCACCGACGACGAGATCCGTTCACTCGCGATCAGCCAGCGACTGCTGGGCACCACCGAGATCATCCTGATCCACCACACCGACTGCGGGATGCTCACCTTCACCGACGACGAGTTCAAGCGCGAGATCCAGAACGAGATCGGCCAGAAGCCGAACTGGGCCGCCGAGTCGTTCACCGACCTCGACGAGGATGTCCGCCAGTCCCTCAACCGGATTCGCAACAGCCCGTTCATCACCAAGACCAGCTCGCTGCGCGGATTCGTCTTCGACGTGGCGACCGGAAAGCTCAACGAGGTCGCGGCCTGACAGACCACACTGATGGTCGCACCGCCGGGGCGCCGTCGGTGCTGGACGCATGATGTCGGTGCGGGGACATAAGGTGGGGGCATGGCCACAACAGTTCCCGAAGGATATGGTGACCTGCTCGAGCGCCCGGTCGTCGGCGTACTCAGCACGGTCGGAGCCGATGGTGTCCCCAACGCGACACCCATGTGGTTCCAATGGGATGGAACGTATCTGCGCTTCACCCACACCAAGGCACGCAAGAAGATCCGCAATCTGCAGGGCAATCCGAACTACTCGTTCGTGATCACCGACCCGGACAACCCGTACCGTTATCTCGAGGTCCGCGGCACACTGGAATCGGTGGAGGACGACCCGACCGGATCGTTCTACGTGGTGCTCGGTAAGCGGTACGGCAACCCCGACCAGGAGGCACCACCGGATGCCGCCGACCGCGTGATCCTGTCGCTGAATGCAGACTATTTCGGCAAGAAGTAAGCACCCGGCGACCGCGTCGGCCGACGCCCCCGCCACACTGCATCTGTTGTGGCGCACCGGCGTCGGTATGGCCGCATGGGTCGACGACGGTGAGGTCACCGAACTTGCCGAACCGCTGGCCGACGCCCTGCACGGGCGTCGCTTCCGCCGGGAGATCGCGATCGTCGACGCAGCCGGTGGGCGTCGGTTCGTCGCCGCGGCCACCCTCGGGCTGACGTCGGCAGTTGCCGTACTGGATGCGTCGCGCTCGGCGGCCGTCGCCGGCGACGTGCGCTGGTACCGCTACCTCCTCGACGGCGTCCGCGCAGTCATCGGTGCCGGCGCGGTGGCCCCGACCGTCGCCCACATCGCCGGTGAATGGGTCGTGCGGTGGCAGGCGATCGGCACACCTACGTGGCGCAGCTGGACGGCCATCGTCACCGGTGGCGCACCCGCCGCACTGATCGACAATGGCGGCAACGACGCCCTCCTGGACTTCCTCGCCGAGTTGGTCGACCACGAAACACGGTGTGCCATAGGCGCTTCTGTCCCGCGCCACGGCGCACCGGCGCCGCGATCCCCGATCGTGCGGGCGCTGCTGCCCGAGGCCGCGGCAACCGCACCCTGCGCGCCGGAACGACTCGCCGCGGCGGCCTCGGCCTGGGATCGCTGGAACTCGGGCACCCAGCGCGACGACCACACGCTGCTGTTCCGCCTCCACGAACCCGAGTCCGACGAGCCCGACGACTGGACCGGCGATGATTGGGGTGACGAGCCCGACCCGGTTTTTGCCGACCCGGCCGACACCGCCCGCTGGCGCCTGCAGGTGTGCCGACGCAGTGTCGGCGGGCACGTCGAACCCGTTGCGCCGCATCGCCTCGATGCCCACGAACTCGACGAGGTCACCACTGCACTCGCGGCAGCGGTGCGGTCCTTCCCGGAGCTGTCCGGCGCCGACCCCGATCGCGCCAGCCTCGACTTCCTGCTGCCGACGCCCATCACCGAGGCACTGTTCGCGACCGGGGCGGCCGCCCTCGGCAAGGCCGGATTCCCGGTGCTGCTGCCACGCACGATCGCCGAGGTACGACCCACCCTCGGACTGCGCGCGACACCGGTGCCCGGTGGCGGAGCCCCGGCCGCGATGGTCGGCCTGCGCGAGATCCGCAAGTTCGAATGGCGGCTCGCCCTGGGGGATTCACCCGCCGCCATCACCCTCACCGACGCGGATCTAGACGAATTGTCCCGCCAGAAAGGCGATCTCGTCCGAGTGCGTGGTGTCTGGATGCACGCCGAAGGTGCCGCTTTGTCCCGCGCGGCGGCCTTCGTGGTCACCCAGCGCGCCCTCGCCCGCGACCAGGCGCCCGCCGACATGGGCGAATTGTTCGGCATGCTCACCGGCGCAACAGATCACCTGCCGGTACCGGTCACCCGCGTCGAAGGGCTGTCCTGGCTCGACGACATCGCAACCCGCGGCGCCCTGACCCCTCGGCCACTACCGTCCCCGCCCGGATTCCACGCGCAATTGCGGCCCTATCAGCAACGAGGCGTCGAATGGCTGGCGCACCTCGCCGCGATCGGTATTGGAGCAGTCCTCGCCGACGACATGGGTTTGGGCAAGACCGTTCAGGTGATCGCCGTCGAATGCCATGACCGGGCCACAACCGGCCTGCCGCCGACGTTGATCGTGTGCCCGATGTCCGTCGTCGGGAACTGGGCACGCGAACTGGAGCGGTTTGCCCCTGCCCTGCGCGTCTGGGTCCACCATGGACCGAACCGATTGTCCGGCAACGCCTTCGACGCCGAGTTCGACGACGTGGACGTGGTTCTCACCACGTTCTCCATCGCGAGCCGCGACCGGGAGATGCTCGCCGCGCACCACTGGCACCGCGTCGTCGTCGACGAGGCCCAGCATCTCAAGAATGTGCGGACGATCGCGGCGAAGGCGGTGCGGGCGGTGCCGAGCGCACATCGCATCGCACTGACCGGGACGCCGGTGGAGAACCGGCTGGAGGATCTGCGGGCCGTCATCGATCTGGTCAATCCCGGATTGCTCGGCTCGGCATCGGTGTTCCGGTCCCGATTCGCCGAACCCATCGAGCGTGACCGCGACCCGGCGGCGTTGCAACGGCTGTCGGCCCTCACCCGGCCGTTCATCCTGCGCCGCGAGAAACTCGACCCCGACATCGCCGCCGAGTTGCCGGAGAAGGTCGACATCACGGTGCGCGCCAACCTCACCGTCGAGCAGGCCGGGCTCTACCGGGCGGTGATCGACGAACTCATGGAGGCGCTGCGTGACAAACAGCAGCGCGCATTGCGTCGCCGAAACGTGCTCGCGGCCCTCACGCGGCTCAAACAGATCTGCAATCACCCCGCGCACTACCTCGCCGACGGCACCGCGATGGCGCCGCGGGGCCGGCATCGTTCCGGCAAGGTCGAACTGCTCGCCGACACGTTGACGACCCTCATCGACGAGGGTGACCGCGCTCTGGTCTTCACCCAGTTCGCCGCCTTCGGCGAGATGCTCTCGGGCTGGCTGACCGATACTCTCGGGACCGAGATACCGCTGCTGCACGGCGGGCTCGGGCGATCCGAACGCGACCGGATGGTCGCCGGGTTCCAGGGTGACGACGGACCGCCGGTCATGCTCGCGACACTCAAGGCCGGCGGCACAGGCTTGAATCTGACCGCCGCCAATCATGTTGTGCACGTGGACCGGTGGTGGAATCCGGCGGTGGAGGACCAGGCCACCGACCGTGCGTACCGCATCGGCCAGGATCAGCGCGTCGACGTCCACCGGTTCATCTGCGTCGGCACCATCGAGGAACGCATCGACGACATGATCACCCGTAAGCGCGAACTCTCGCAGCTGACCGTCGCAGCCGGCGAGAACTGGGTGTCCGAACTCGACGATGCCGAGCTGTTCGAACTGTTCCGGCTGCGCGACGAGGCGGTGAGCGAATGAGCCGACGAACCGGTCGCGGTTCCATCGCCGTGCGCGGCTACGCCCTGACGCCCTGGTCGCGCGCCTTTGTCGACGTTGTCGAGGGCCGAACCGGTGGTGGCGCGCCCCAGTCAGCAGATTCGCGCCATATCACCAAGGCGCGCAGGTATTTCGGGGATCGTCACGTGCACCGGCTGGCCATCGATCCGGGTCGGGTCACCGCGTCGGTCGAGGGAAGCCAGCTCGATCCGTTCGACGTGATTCTCTCGCTACGAGAGGTGGACACCGCGACGGTGGCGCGGCTGCTGCGCGACCGCAGTGCCGTCGATGAGCTGATGTCACTGACGCGCGGCGAGCAGCCCCGGGTGCTCGGCGAGCTGTTGGTGCCGACGGAATCTGCCGATGTGGCGTCGGACTGCACCTGCCCCGACGAGGCGGTGCGCTGCATCCACGCGCTGGCCGTCGCCTACGAGGTGGCCGCCGAGATCGACCGGTCCCCGCTGACGCTACTGACGCTGATGGGGACCGACCTGCGTGGGCTGCTCGATGCCGTCGGCGATGCCCCGTCGCGAACCGTCGTCGACGATGGCGAGGCAACTCTGCCCGAGCCGGACTATTTCGGCACGGGCGCTCCCCTACCGTCGCTACCGACGCCGCCGCGGATGAATCCGCTCACTGACCTCGACAGCACCGACCTGCGTCAGGCGCTGCGCGCCACCGGCGTGACCCCCACCGACATGGCGGAGGCCATCGACGAACTCGGGGATCTCTACGACCGGATCGTCGAACCCTGACCAGACGCGGCCGCCGGTCGTCGACGAAATTTGTACGCTCGGGCGTCCGTATCCGCGCTATCCACTCGACGGCCCATCCGGTACAGATTCCAGCACAGCCGACCACCGGCCCCACACCACATCTGTACTCCCCACCGGCTCCGGCCGCACTATCCACGTACACGTCTTGCGGGAGTACAGATCTCAGCGGGGACGGCTCGACGCCGGGCGGCGTCGGCCTCCTAGAAGTCCCAGTCCTCGTCTTCGGTGTTGACGGCCTTACCGATGACGTAGCTGCTTCCCGAGCCGGAGAAGAAGTCGTGGTTCTCGTCGGCGTTGGGTGAGAGTGCCGACAGAATCGCCGGGTTCACGTCGGTCTCGTCCTTGGGGAACATCGCCTCGTAGCCGAGGTTCATCAGCGCCTTGTTCGCGTTGTAGCGCAAGAACTTCTTGACGTCCTCGGTGAGCCCGACCTCGTCGTAGAGGGCTTCGGTGTAGTCGGACTCGTTGTCGTACAGCTCGAAGAGCAACTCGAAGGTGTAGTCCTTGAGTTCCTGACGACGCTCGGCGGTCTGCACCTCGAGTCCGCGCTGGTACTTGTAGCCGATGTAGTAACCGTGCACCGCCTCGTCGCGGATGATCAGGCGGATCAGGTCGGCGGTGTTGGTGAGCTTGGCGCGCGACGACCAGTACATCGGCAGGTAGAAGCCGGAGTAGAACAGGAACGACTCGAGCAGCGTGGAGGCGACCTTACGCTTGAGCGGATCGTCGCCACGGTAGTAGTCCATGACGATCTGCGCCTTGCGCTGCAGCTGGTCGTTCTCCTCTGACCAGCGGAACGCCTCGTCGATCTCCTTGGTGGAGCACAGCGTCGAGAAGATCGAGCTGTAGGACTTGGCGTGCACCGACTCCATGAACGCGATGTTGGTCAGCACCGCCTCTTCGTGCGGCGTGGTGGCGTCCGGGATCAACGACACCGCACCGACGGTGCCCTGGATGGTGTCGAGCAGCGTCAGACCGGTGAACACCCGCATGGTGAGTTGCTTCTCGTACTCGGTCAACGTGTTCCACGACGGGATGTCGTTGGACACCGGCACCTTCTCCGGCAGCCAGAAGTTGCCGGTGAGGCGATCCCACACCTCGGCGTCCTTCTCGTCGGGTACCCGGTTCCAGTTGATCGCCGAGACCCGGCTCACCAGCTTGATGGGTGCGCCGTCGGCGGGGCTGTGGCTTTCCGTGGAGGTCATCGCTCTTCCCTTGTCGTGGGCTTGCTGTATCTGAAAGTTACTGGGCCACAGTGGATCACAACATGCAGCTGACGCAGCCCTCCACCTCGGTCCCCTCCAGCGCCATCTGCCGCAGCCGGATGTAGTACAGCGTCTTGATGCCCTTGCGCCATGCGTAGATCTGCGCCCGGTTGACGTCACGGGTGGTGGCGGTGTCCTTGAAGAACAGCGTGAGGCTCAACCCCTGGTCCACGTGCTGCGTCGCCGCGGCGTAGGTGTCGATGATCTTCTCGTAGCCGATCTCGTAGGCGTCCTGGTAGTACTCCAGGTTGTCGTTGTCCATGAACGGCGCCGGGTAGTAGACGCGCCCGATCTTGCCTTCCTTGCGGATCTCGATCTTCGACGCCACCGGGTGGATCGAGCTGGTGGAGTGATTGATGTAGGAGATCGAGCCGGTCGGCGGCACCGCCTGCAGGTTCTGGTTGTAGATGCCGTCGCGGGCCACCGCGGCCTTCAGTTCCCGCCAGTCGTCCTGCGTCGGGATGTGAATCCCGGCCTGGCCGAACAGATCCCGAACCTTCTGCGTCTCCGGCTCCCAGACCTTCTCGGTGTATTTGTCGAAGAACTCACCCGACGCGTACTTGGACTTCTCGAAGCCGGCGAAGGAGTGGCCGCGCTCGCGGGCGATCTTGTTCGACGCGCGCAGTGCGTGATAGAGCACCGTGTAGAAGTAGATGTTGGTGAAGTCGATGCCCTCGTCGCTGCCGTAGAAGATCCGCTCCCGGGCGAGGTAGCCGTGCAGGTTCATCTGCCCGAGCCCGATGGCGTGAGAGTCGTTGTTGCCCTTCTCGATCGACGGCACCGAGGTGATGGCGGTCTGATCGCTCACCGCGGTGAGACCACGGATCGCGGTCTCGATGGTCTGGCCGAGATCCGGCGAGTCCATCGCCTTCGCGATGTTCAGCGATCCCAGGTTGCACGAGATGTCTTTGCCCACATGGGAATAGGACAGGTCGTCGTTGAACGTCGACGGCGTCGAGACCTGCAGGATCTCCGAGCACAGGTTGGAGTGGGTGATCTTGCCGTCGATCGGGTTGGCCCGGTTCACCGTGTCCTCGAACATGATGTAGGGGTACCCCGACTCGAACTGCAACTCGGCGAGTGTCTGGAAGAACTCGCGCGCCTTGATCTTGGTCTTGCGAATCCGCTTGTCCTCCACCATCTCGTGATACTTGTCGGTCACGTTGATGTCGGCGAAGGGCACCCCGTAGACGCGCTCCACGTCATACGGGCTGAACAGGTACATGTCGTCGTTGGCCTTGGCGAGCTGGAAGGTGATGTCCGGGATCACCACGCCCAGGCTCAGCGTCTTGATGCGAATCTTCTCGTCGGCGTTCTCCCGCTTGGTGTCGAGGAACCGGTAGATGTCGGGGTGATGGGCATGCAGGTACACCGCACCCGCCCCCTGTCGGGCGCCGAGCTGATTGGCGTAGGAGAACGAATCCTCGAGCAGCTTCATGATCGGGATGACGCCCGACGACTGGTTCTCGATCTTCTTGATCGGCGCGCCGTGCTCGCGGATGTTGCTCAGCAACAGAGCGACGCCGCCACCGCGCTTGGACAGCTGCAGCGCCGAATTGATGGAGCGCCCGATGGACTCCATATTATCTTCGATGCGAAGGAGGAAACATGAAACCGGCTCTCCCCGTTGCTTTTTCCCGGAGTTGAGGAACGTCGGGGTGGCCGGCTGAAAGCGGCCGTCGATGATCTCGTCGACGAGGTTGCGGGCCAGCGCGGTGTCGCCGTCGGCCAGGGTCAGCGCAACCATGCAGACCCGGTCCTCGAAGCGCTCGAGGTAGCGCTTGCCGTCGAAGGTCTTCAGCGTGTAGCTCGTGTAGTACTTGAACGCGCCGAGGAAGGTCGGGAACCGGAACTTCTTGGCGTAGGCGTGCCCGAAGAGCGACTTGACGAACTCACGGTCGTAACGTGCGAGCACCTCGGGTTCGTAGTAGTTCTCCTCGACGAGGTAGTCGAGCTTCTCGTCGAGATCGTGGAAGAACACCGTGTTCTGATTGACGTGCTGCAGGAAGTACTGCCGCGCCGCTTCCCGGTCCTTCTCGAACTGAATCCGCCCATCGGCGTCGTACAGATTCAGCATCGCATTGAGCGCGTGGTAGTCGAGTTCGCCCGGCTCGTGCCCGGAGGGCCCGGCGTGCACACCCGACATGCTGGCTGAGGCGGTGTCCGAGACGGCGGCTGCGGTTGGCGACACGAAAGACTCCTGTGAGCTGGTGGTGGCTTGTGATGAAAGGGTAGGGATCGGGTCTGACAGTCAGGCCGGCATGCCGGCCAACTGCACACTGGCCGGATCGGCGAAGGCCGCGGACGCGGCGAACTCGGCCAATCCGGCACGGACACGGTCGACGTCATCGACGGTGCCCATCAATTCGAAGCGATAGAGGTAGGGCACCTCGCACTTGCGCGAGATGATGTCGCCGGCGTGACAGAACTCGGCACCGAAGTTGGTGTTGCCGGCCGCGATCACCCCGCGGATGAGTGACCTGTTGTGTGTGTTGTTCAGGAATCTGATGACCTGTTTGGGCACGAACCCACTGGGCTTGCCGGTGGCCTTGTGCCCCCCGTAGGTGGGGCAGATCAGGACATAGGGCTCGTCGACGGTGAACCCATCGGACCGATCGGTCAGCGGGATACGCACAGCAGCCGATCCGAGCTTCTCGACGAAGCGATGGGTGTTCTCCGAGACCGACGAGAAATAGACGATCAGCGGTGGCGTGGCTGACATGGTCTACCTCGCCCCCTTCCGGCTCGTCGTTCACTGTCTGAACTGCTGTGCACGTTTTCGAATCTGCACGTTTTCGAATCTGCGCCGACACGGCATGCGCGACGCTGACATGTTCCAACAATCGCGGGCGGCTCCGGCTTCCCCTTCGGGGCCGACCCGTGGGCACGCGCGGCGTGCCGGCGTTGGCGAACCTCAGGCGACCTGCGCGGCGAGAGCCTTGATGCGATCCGGACGGAAGCCCGACCAGTGCTCATCACCGACGACCACGACCGGCGCCTGCAGATATCCGAGAGCCATCACGTAGTCGCGCGCCTCGGCGTCCTCGCTGATGTCGACGACCTCATAGGACAGACCCAGCTTGTCGAGAGCCTTGTAGGTCGCATTGCACTGGACGCAGGCGGGTTTGGTGTAGACGGTGATGGCCATGCGGAGCTTCTCCCTCAGTATCGATGGTCGCGTAGTCGGTGGTCGCGTTGTCCGGTGGGTAAAACTGCCAGTGACGTGTGGTTTTCCAGAGTGAAGATAGTGATCTGGCTCACTGTCTTCGTGGTGGTTTCGGAGCAACACTCGGGCTTCTCGTCTTCCGCCTGCCTGGTGTCCAAAACACTACACCTAGTGGCTGACATTTCTACCAACCACAATAACTTGTGAATAACATTCGTGAAAGTCGCAGGTCGCAGCATGTGCAGGATCGTGAAGTCGGGCGTGTCCGGCGTGTCGTCCACAAAGCTGTCCCCCGGCAGTCCACAGCAGCGCACCGACACTCCACAGATCGGGGCGAATCCATCCACAGACCGTGCCGGGTGACACAAAAAGATCGCGCCGCGGAAGGCTGGCTTTGCTTCCGCGGCGCGATCGGCACCCCTACCGGGGCGTGATAAATCTGGCGCTCTGGTCTCAGGCGCTGACGGTGACCTCATCGACCAGACGGTTCACGGCGGCGACGAGCTGCTCCACCAGAGCCGGGTCCTCGATGCCGGCGTCACCGAGCGCCGAGGTCTGGATGCCGAACTCGACATCCTCGATGACCCGGCCGGCGATGCCGACGGACTTGCGGGTGTCCTCGCGTGACCACGTGCCGGCGTAGCGGCCCAGAGCGGCACCGATGACGCCGACCGGCTTGCCCTGGAGAGCGCCGGTCCCGTACGGCCGCGACAGCCAGTCGATCGCGTTCTTGAGAGCTGCCGGGATGGTGCCGTTGTACTCGGGGGTGACGATCAACACACCGCCGGCCCCGCCGACGACACCGCGCAACTGCGCCACACCGGAGTTCAGTTCGGCGTCGGCGGCGGTGGACGGGTCGTCGTCCTCGCTGTAGAAGGGCAGCGTCCCCAGGGTGTCCACGACGGTCACATGCACGCCCTCCGGCGCCTTTTCGGCTGCCAGCTGCGCCAACCGTCGATTGATCGACGCCTCTCGTAGGCTGCCCACCAGTGCGATGAGTTCGATAACCCGATCAGTCATGTTCTTTCTCCTCTTTCGGTACGCGTGCATCAACCGGACTGCATCAACCGGACTGCATCAACCGGACTAGGGTCCGATTAATTTCCCCCTGGCGGTCAAGAGTTAGGCTCGTCATGTGTCGAACAGCCGCGACCACTCGCCTATCCCGATCCGCCTCGCCGGCGGCGAGACCGAGCGTGCCGATGCCGCCCGGAACCGGCGGCTGCTGCTCGCCGCTGCCAAGAACCTGATCGACAACCACGGCGCATCCGCCGTCACGATGGATGCGGTCGCCCGCGAGGCCGGTGTCGGCAAGGGTACGGTCTTCCGCCGGTTCGGCAGCCGGACCGGCCTGATGCTCGCCCTGCTCGACCACTCCGAGTCGGAGATCCAACAGGCTTTTCTCTCCGGTCCCGAACCGCTGGGGCCCGGCGCCCCGCCACTGGACCGGCTGCTGGCCTACGGCCGTGCACGGCTCAAACTGACCGCCGATCACCTCGACATCCTGCTCGAGGCAGGTGCCGCCAGCGACGATTTCATGAGTCACCCGGTCTGGCGCGCCTCCACCCAGCACGTGCAGCTCCTGTTGCGGCAGCTCGGTTTGGGCGACCAGCTCGACGTGGTCTCGGTGGCCGTGCAGGCGCCGCTGTCGGCCAGCGCGGTCAAGCATCTGCTGCACGACGTCGGTCTCGACACCGACACCATCACGGCGCAATGGCAGCGCATGGTGGTGACGCTGGTCAACCGCGTCATCCCCTCCTGACCGTCGGCAATCCTCCTCCGGCTCGCGCTCGCCGAGCGGACCGTCACCACTGCCCCTAGCCTGGTCGCAGTGAGTTATGGGTGTGGGCGAAGGGATTGACAGACGTGAAGGCAGTGATCATCGGCGCCGGCATGGGTGGCCTCAGTGCGGCAATCGCTCTCAAACAGCTGGGCATCGACGTCGCCGTCTACGAGCAGGTCACCGAGAACAAGCCGGTGGGCGCGGCGATCTCGGTGTGGTCCAACGGCGTCAAGTGTCTCAACCACCTCGGGCTCGAGGCGCAGACCGCGGCCATCGGCGGCATCGTCGACTCCATGAGTTATGTCGATGCGTTCACCGGTGGGACGATGTGCCGGTTTGGCATGCAGCCACTCATCGACGAGGTCGGCCAGCGCCCCTATCCCGTCGCCCGGGCCGAACTACAGCTGATGCTGATGAATGCCTTCGGCTACGACGACATCCAATTCGGCAAGAAGATGGTGTCAGTCAGCGACGGACCCGACGCCGCGACCGTCGAGTTCGACGACGGCACAACTGATTGCGCCGACTTCGTGATCGGCGCCGACGGCGCGCGGTCACTCACCCGAGACTACGTCCTCGGCCACGAGGTCACCCGACGATACGCCGGCTACGTCAACTTCAACGGCCTCGTCGACGTCGACGAGGAGATCGGCCCGGCCACCGAATGGACGACCTACGTCGGCGATCACAAACGCGTGTCGGTGATGCCGATCGCCGGAAACCGCTTCTACTTCTTCTTCGACGTGCCGATGCTGCAGGGCAAACCCTACGAGCGCGGTACCGCCCGCGAGGTCCTCGCGAAAGAGTTCGCCGACTGGGCACCCGGCGTCCACAAGCTCATCGCCGCGCTCGACCCGGCCACCACCAACCGCGTCGAGATCCTCGACCTCGACCCCTTCGACACCTGGGTCGCAGGTCGCGTCGCCCTGCTCGGCGACGCCGCCCACAACACCACCCCCGACATCGGGCAGGGCGGTTGCTCGGCGATGGAAGATGCAGTGGCCCTGCAGTTCTCGCTCCGCGACCACCCCGACGACGTCCATGCGGCGCTGGCCGCCTATCAGGCCGCACGCACCGAACGTGCCCGCGAGCTCGTGCTCCGCGCACGAAAGCGGTGTGACGTCACCCATGGCAAGGACCCCGAGAAGACTGCGGCCTGGTACGACGAACTGCGCACCGAAGACGGCACCAACATCATCCGCGGGATCGTGAGCAACATCGTCGGTGGACCACTGACCTGACGCCGAGCATCACTGCGGCGGGGAGAAGGCCCCGGCTGCGGGGTCGGGCGCGATCCCGTCATGCGACACCAGCGCGGCCGGTCGCGACAGCGTCGGCCCCGGCGTCAGCAACGACACCACCGACCACGGCGCCGGGTGCGGCGTGTCCCCGAGACCGAGGACTGCGGCGGTCGCGGCGTCCGGCACACCGAACCGAACTCCGGAATCGCTGATGTAGAACAATGATTCGGCTCGAACGCTGGCGGTCTCGTTTCCGGTGACCTGAAGCAACTCGCCGGTACCGGGACGGAGATAGACGTTGTCGACGCCGGGCCCGGCGCCGTCGGCGGTGGTCAGCCGCACCGGCCGTGCACCGTCGGGAAGCGGGAGCGCGCGGCCGGTGAGCAGCGCCGTCGTGGCCTGTGGGTCGTCAAGGTCGCGGCTCCACGACCGGCACAGGGTGGGGTCGGCGTCGACGCCGAGCAGAGTGGGTGTCCGGTGCGGGAAACTCGTCACGGCAAGCGCCTGTGACGGCGGAAGATTCGTCAACTGTCCAGGTGACATCGTGACGACAGTTCCCGAGCCGCTGCGGTCGGCGAGGCGGAGGATCTCGGCGGTCGCCTCGGTGATCTCCTGGATGCCGTCACTCAACAGCACATGGTAGGTCGCCTGGTCGTCGAGCCCGACGGACTTGATCACCGAACCAACCGGCACTCCGCTCACCGGAGCCATGCCGGGACGCCCGCCACCCGGGATCTGCGGCACCGCAAGCGGTTCCACGAGCGGGAAGGCGTTCAACAGTCCCGCGCTCATTCGCCGCGGCAGGGCGCCTTCGAGGCCCAGTGCGCGCATCACCGGCACACTGTCGGTGTCGACCTCGGCGCGTACCGGCATCCACCGGCCGTCGCGCTCGACCTGGTACACCAGATAGGTCGTACCGTCCGAGATCACCAGTGCGGCATCGTCGGTGGCGGCCGCCGCGATCGGATCACCGAGTTCGGGCCGGGCGCCGATGACCGTCAGCTCCACCGTCTCCCCCACCGCGGACTTCGACGGCGTGGACCGGTCGCACACCGTCCACACCGACCGTTGGCGGTCGGCCGGTCCGGGGAGCGCACCCGGTGCGCCCGGGATGCCCAGCAGCGGGCCCCGCGGGTAGTCGGTGAGTTTGTTGTCGCCGACGGACACCGGTGACGCGTCGGACCCGGTGATCAGCCGGGCCGACGCCAGATTCAGCACCGGATGCAGGGTGTCCTCGACGATCACGTACATGCTGCCTGTGCTCTTGCTGATGACGATCTTGGCGTCGCCGACCGAGCCCTGTGGACGGATGAGCCCCCAGATTCCGCAGCCACCCAGCACCAGCAGCCCGAGGACCGTGCCGACGATGAGTGCCTGCAGCTGGGAACGCATCGGGTCGTGCAACATCCGGACGTCGCGCCTCACCAGTGCATGCTCGAGGCGTTTGAGCAGGAAGCGATACCCATTGACCTGGGCCTTCGTCGTCAGCTGACGCGCCATCGCACTTCCCCGCCCTCCCCGTCCGACCTCGAGGTCGCCGCACCCGGCGCCGGCGTCTCCCGCTGTCGCGAGGGGTTGTGATAGCAAAGCCCCCACCTCGTCGGCGCGGTAGTAGCCTAACCGAAGATCGGCCGCACGCCCTGCGGTATTCCACCGGTGGGCGTCCGCAGTCAGCAGGGCGATCCACCAGGGGCATCGAAGGGGGCGAGCACGATGTTCGCACAGCAGACGACCGCCGGATCGCCACGTTCCGGCCACCGCCGTGGGGCCGGATCGCGACCGCGGATGACCCTGGCGTCGGTGGTGCTCATCGAGATGATCCTGGCGAGCGGCATCGTCGTCTGGACGATCATCGGAACCACTTGGGGCGCTTCGGTCATGGCGGTCGCCGCGGTGGTGTCGATGTCCATCGTGCCGGTGGGCGACGGCGGGTCGGTGGCCGCGCGCGCGGGACGCCGGCTCTCGTACCGGTGGACCCGCCTGCGACGCCGGGCCGCCGAGACCGCACCCGCCCCGTTCGACATCCCGATAGCCACCCGCGACCGCGCCCGCTTCACCGGCCGGCCGGCCGAGACGATTGGCGCACGCTGGGATGGCCGGACCCTGGTGACGGTGCTGCGCGTCGACCCGGGCGAGGAGGTCCCCACCTTCCTCACGCCCGCCGGGGCGCAACCGGCCGTCGCTGCGGGCCAGTCGGTACCCATCGACGTTCTCGCCGAATGCATCAGCCCCTATGACATCCGGCTGAGCTCGGTCGAGATCATCAGTCACGGGCTTCGCACACGGGGGTACGGCCCGGTCACCGCGACCTATCAGCGCACGCTCGGACCGCTGCCGGCCACGGCGCAGCGCTCGGTGTTCGTGGTGATCCGCCTCGACCCGCTGGACTGTCCCGACGCGGTCGCGCGCCGCGGCGGCGGGGCCACCGGAGCCCTGCGCACCGCGACCATCGCCACCCGCCGCGTCGCCAAACGCCTCACCGAACACGGGCTGCGCGTCGCCATCCTGGCGGCCGCCGACATCACCGCCGTCGACACCTTTCTCCTCGACGGGGCGAGTGTCGGCACCGCCGCCGAACAGTGGGACTCGGTGAGGGTCGGTGGTCTGCGGATGCGATCGGCGGCCATCGATCCCGGTGCCCTCGCCACGGCCCTCGACACTGTCTGGTCGCACCCGTCCGCCTCCACGACGGTGACGATCCGGTTGCGGCGCAACGACAACGACGACCTCGAGATCAGTGGCCTGGTGCGCTTCACCGACGTCGACGGACGGACACCCCCGCCGTCCTGGCCGCCGGCGCTACGACCCCTCGACGGCCGGCAGTTCGATGCGCTCACGCGCAGCCTGCCGGTCGCGACGTCACCGCGGGTGGACCGGACGATCGGTTCGCTCACCGGTTCCCGGGCCACGACCGCGGCGGGGTCGCTGTGCGTTCCGGCGGCGGGGTGCGGTCAGCTCATCGGTGCCGACCGCACGGGACGCGCCGTCGCCCTGCGACTCGCGGGGCCCGGTGTGCCGTCGGTGATGGTGGCCGCCGACCTCCCCCTGCTCATCCAGGTGGTCCTGCGTTCGGTGGCTGTGGGCATCTCGGTGGTCATCCACACCGACCGGCCCAACCGATGGGCGTCGACGATCTCGGTCGTCGGCGACCCCGGTGCACTCGCGCTGTCGACGGATCGCGCACGCCCGCGCGGGCCGGTGATCATGGCTGTCGTGGACGGGTCGCCCCGTCCGCCCGCCACACCGGGGGTGACCGTACTGACCGCCGTCGCCCCGGGTACCGGACCCGACCGGCTCACCGGCGACGCGGTCCTGCTTCTCCGTCAGAATCCACGTGCGCCCCAAGACATCTCCGTGATGACCACGACCGCGGAGTACGGCGTGACGATGGTCGCCACGCCGGACGAGTGGCGGCTCATCGCGCCCGCCGAACGGTCCGTCACCGACAACGTCACCGCGCCGATCCGGCTGTGACGTGGGACACTAGTGTTCGACCGCGGCCGGAACGAG
Source organism: Gordonia bronchialis DSM 43247 (assembly GCF_000024785.1). Classification (NCBI taxonomy): domain Bacteria; kingdom Bacillati; phylum Actinomycetota; class Actinomycetes; order Mycobacteriales; family Gordoniaceae; genus Gordonia; species Gordonia bronchialis. The sequence continues at coordinate 3,528,408 of NC_013441.1, forward strand.
GGCCCGGAAGAACACCGCGCGTGACGATGCGGCGCGCACGACCACGTCGTGGTCGCTGTCGGCGATCCACGCCGCCTGACCGGCCGTCACACTCATCACGGTGCCCGACGGTGAGCGCACCTCGACCGCACCACTGAGCACGGCGAGGATCTGCGGGCCCGGCATGTCGAAGCAGATGGACGACGCGTACAGCAGCCCGGTGCCGTCCAATTCGACTCGCGACAACCGGAATTCAGGGGCCGGCGTCAGGTAGATGCGCTCTGCGCCGATCGTGCGGATCGGGACGACGAGCTCATCCGGCTCCACCGGAGTGAAGTCGAGGACACGCAGGAGCTCGGGGACGTCGATGTGCTTGGGCGTGAGTCCACCGCGTAACACGTTGTCGGAGTTGGCCATGATCTCCACACCGGTACCGCTGAGGTAGGCGTGCAAATTTCCGGCGGGAAGATAGATGCCCTCGCCGGGTTCGAGATGCAGCCGATTCAGCAGCAGGGACGCGAGCACACCCGGGTCCAGCGGGTAGGCCTCACCGAGTTCCAGCACCGTCCGCAGCTCCGCCGCGAAGTCCGATGACCGGGTCCCGAGTTGTTCGACAGCACCGGCCAGCACCGCGGGCACCAGCAGCTTGATCGCCGACTCGGGGAGCGTCAGCCAGGTGGTGAACAGCGCCCGCAACCCCTCCGAATCAGGTTGTCCGACAAGCATTCCCAGGTATGGGTCGAGTTCACTGACCTGCAGCTCGCGCAACAACCGAACAGTCTCGTGCGGATTGCGGAAACCGGCGAGCGCGTCGAAGGGCGTGATCGCGACGATCAGCTCGGGTTTGTGCCACGGATCGCGATAGTTGCGGTCCCGGGCGTCGAGCGCGAGGCCCTGCGCGTTCTCCCGCTCGAAGCCCTCGCGGGCCTGCGCCGACGACGGGTGGGCCTGCAGCGACAACGGTTCGTCAGCGGCCAGCACCTTGAGGAGGAAGGGCAGCCGGTTGCCGAACGCGGACACACTCGACGATCCCAGCGCGTCAACGGGATCCGCGTCGATCGCGGTCAACAGATCGGTGTGCGGGGCACCGTCGGCACCGACACACCGCGCCGGTCCCGCTGGATGCGAGCCGAACCACAGTTCGGCCTCGGGGTGGGCCGACGGAACCGGTCGGCCCTGCATCGCGGCGATGGCCACCCGTGACCCCCAGGCGTACGGACGTACCACACCTTCCAGTCTCTTCATCACTCCGCGTTCCCCACGAGGCGGAGATAGACAGCCGCCAGTTCGACCCGTAACACCGTGACCAGATGAGCCGGCAGATCACCGGGACTGTCCGCGACATCCTCACCGGCCATCGGCCGCGCCGGACCCTCGCGATCGGCCGGGGCCGCGGGCGAGTCGGCGTCGGCGCCGATGACGAGGTCCACATCACCGAGGCCGGCGACTCGCTGCCTCGTGTACCACTCGCGCGTCGCCGTCGTGATGACCATGCTGCGCGGGGGCGCCTGCGCCGCGGGACCGTCGATCTCGGGATCGTAGAAGATGGAGTCCGCGGCCGAGCCCCCGGGTGTTCGGGCCGCGACGACCGCGGCCATGCGCGCCGCATCCGCGAGATCGGCTGCGGCGCAGACGATGCCGGCCAGACTCAGGAAGGTCGACGAGGCGTGCCCGGCAAGCACCACCCCCGCCGGGGTGTCCCCGGTCCACACCGTCGGGCGGTCCTGTACCCGCAGGGCGAGCATCTTGGCCCGATTGTGAAAACTCTCCCGGTCCGGGTGCCCCGACGACGCCTCCTCATCCAGCGCGTCGGCGATTTCGTCGAGTACCGGTGGCACGCCGCCGAAGCGGACCCCGGAGAGCGCGGTGAACACCGCGAGTATCGCCGCGACGAACCCCACGAAGCGCAACCGCGGCTCTACGTCGACGCGCGGTGACAGATCGATCCCGTTGCCGCCGAGAGCGTCTCGTAGTGGTCCGGCGATGGGCGCGGCCACCACCACCTCCGCCCGCCGACGCGTGGCCCGTGCCGCGGCATCGGACAGGGCCATGTCCCCGGCATCGTCGCCGGCGACGATCACCACGTCGAGCGGACCGATCCACCCGGGCAGTGCGGGGACCGTGACGACCGGGACGTCGATCCGCGCGGACACCGTCGCCACGATGAGCGCAGCCGCCCGGGCGGCGACTCCACCGCCGCTGTACACGATCACCACGCTGCGCGGCCGCAGATCCTGCAGCGGTGCCAGCACCCCCTCGCGCGCCGCCTCGGCGATCGAGCGGACCTGCGCGCCGGCCAGCGCGACACCGCGCAGCAGACCTTCGACGTCTGCGGAGAGCAACTGCTCGGCATCGTCGAGATCGGGCGTACCGGTGCGCATGAGACCAGCGTAGCCAGCCGTCGATCGTGGCGCGCACGGACCGCGCATCGCATTCCGATCCGATCGCGCCGTACCCGTCGAGGCGAGCCCGCTTCCTCGGCCGACCACTCAGTCGACGGGATCGGGTAGCACCCGGAGGTGTCCGCGTCGACCCGGTCGTGGTGTCCGGGTCCGCGCACCGCTGTGCGACGACTCGTCGACCGGGCCGGTGGCCCGGTGCCGGCCGGGGCGTGCGTCCTCGAAGCCGTCGAACTGTTCGGATCGCCGCCGGGGATAGCCCGCCTGATCGATGTATCCGCGATCGGGGTAGCCCTGTTCGACATACCCGGGCCGGCGTCCACCGGCAGCGACGCCGACCTCCCGGACGGCCTCGGCCAGGGCGGTCAGTTCGTGATCTTCGGGAAGCGGAGCCGAGAACCCGCTCTCACTGCGGAGCATCTCCCACCCGCGCGGCACCGTGATGCGGCGCGCATGCTCGTCACACAGATCCCACGAATGCGGCTCGTCGGCGGTGGACAGCGGCCCGATCACCGCGGTCGACTCCGCATACACGAAGGTCAGAGTCGCCACCGCGGACTTGGCGCAGCCAGGCCTGCAGCACTGTCGGGGAAGCTTCACGTGTCGAGATTATCCCGGCACCACGCCGAAGGGTGTGGCGACACGCGGCCACCTATTCCTGAGACGGACCACTAGACTCACGGCATGCGATTCGAGCCGTCACCCACACCCCGGGGCCGTGCCGGTTCGGCCCGGAGTGCGCGCCGTCGGCCGCCGAGCCATCGGGATCGGCGGGGTCGCGGATTGCGGGCCCCCCTGCTGCCGCCGTCCGTCCCGGCCTGGAACAGCAGATCCGACGAATTCGACGCCGTGGCGCTCGAGGCGTTCGCGGACATCGACGCGCGTTGGCACGATCAGATCGCGGGTCTCGACATCGCGGTCGACGAGATCCCCCGGCTGCTCCCCCGCGATCCGGAGACCGTCCAGTGGCCAGACGAGGTCACCGCGGACGGGGCGGTACCGCTCGCGCGGCTCATGCCGGCCGGGATCGATGTCCACGGGGCGCCGACCCGTGCGCAGATCATCCTGTTCCGTCGGCCGCTCGAGAGTCGCGCCAAGCGCGGCGCGGATCTCCTCGAACTCGTCCACGAGGTTCTCGTGCAACAGGTGGCGACCCATCTCGGTGTCGACGAGGACACCATCGATCGCGGACCCGAGTAGCCGACGAGCCGATACCGTTGCGGCGCCGGGATTCCCGGTGTCGGATCAGATGGTGTCAGATGATGCCGCGCTTGAGGCGACGGCGTTCCCGCTCGGACAGTCCGCCCCAGATACCGAACCGCTCGTCGTTGTGCAGCGCGTACTCCAGGCATTCGGCCTTCACCTCGCATCCCTGGCAGATGCGCTTGGCCTCGCGGGTCGAGCCACCCTTCTCCGGGAAGAACGCCTCCGGGTCGGTCTGCGCACACAGCGCGCGTTCCTGCCACTGTTCCTCGACCTCGTCGAAGAGATCGTCGAACTCGTTGGGCACCAACGAGAGATGACGCCGATGCGATGATTCGCAGGAGTCGTCGACGACCGGCGTGGACCGCACCGCGGTACCACCGATCATCGAATCATCCACCGGCCCAAGGGTGTTGAACATATTGTCCGCTTCGGCGATGACAGCCGGGTCTGGGCCGGATGCCGAAGGGTCGTGGGATGTAAGGGGATTGCCGATCGGGTTTTCCAAAGCCATCGTCGGCGCCTCCTGGTTCTGGGAAGTCGTAGTCTGTCTTGTTGTTCGTCGTCGCGGCACCATGGCCCCCGTCATGTCAGCGCCGCACTCATCACACCTGCCACACCAATGTCGATCTTCACCACGTGCCACGGGACTCCGCTCGCGGCCCACGGTACGCCGAGCGCGAAGGCGCCTGCCGAATTCGAACACTCGAGCGATAAACCGTTGCCCGTCAGCGGTTCTCGATAGCAAACCCGGAATGACACTGATGTGATTACACACGCCCGGGGCGGTCTCGGTCAAGCCGAAGGAGAAAAATTCCTTAATACCACCAGAATCCGTCATCCGCGGGATCGACACGACGAGCGCGTCGGTGAACCGAGAACATCACACGCATGGGCCCTCAGTAGAGTAGCCGTGTGAAGGTGACCGTTCTTGTCGGCGGCGTCGGCGGTGCCCGATTCCTCGCCGGCGTCCGTGCATTGCTGGGCCCCACCCACTTTCCCGCCGGTGACGATCCCGGTGCCGCCGGTGCACACGAGATCACCGCGATCGTCAACGTCGGCGACGACGCGTGGATGCACGGTGTCCGGATCTGCCCCGATCTCGACACCTGCATGTACACCCTGGGCGGCGGCATCGACCCGGAACGCGGATGGGGCCGGGTTGGCGAGACCTGGCACGCCAAGGAGGAACTGGCCGCCTACGGCGCCGACCCGGACTGGTTCGGCCTCGGTGACCGTGACCTCGCCACCCATCTGCTGCGCACCCAGATGCTCGACGCCGGCTACCGGTTGTCCGACGTCACCGCCGCGCTCTGCCGACGCTGGCAACCCGGGGTGCGACTGTTACCGGCCACCGACGACCGGCACGAGACCCACGTCATCGTCACCAAACCCGACACCGTCACCAAAGCCGATGGCGGGGACCAGAACACGCCGCCCGACGCCGCGGCACCGGCGGACGCCGGCGATGAGGCGGCCCGCATCGCGATCCACTTCCAGGAGTGGTGGGTACGTTATCGCGCGCAGATCCCCACCTTCGGTTTCGCGCAGGTCGGTTCCGACGACACCACCGCGGCACCCGGCGTCACCGAAGCGATCGCCGAGGCCGACGTGGTGCTCATCGCGCCCAGCAATCCCGTGGTGAGCATCGGTGCCATCGTCAGCGTGCCCGGTCTGCGCGCGGCGCTGCGGACCACACCGGCACCCGTCGTCGGTGTCTCTCCCGTGATCGACAACCGTCCGTTGCGCGGCATGGCCGACGAGTGCCTGTCGGTTCTCGGCGTCGAGTCATCCGCGGAGGGCATCGCGGGCCACTACGGTCCGCGCAGCGGGAACGGGATCCTCGACGGGTGGCTGATCGCCGAGGGCGATCACGCCCGGGTGGACGGGATCGCGGTCGGCGCCGCACCTCTGCTGATGACCGATCCGGCCGCGACGGCACAGATGGTTCGCGCCGCCTGCGCCCTCGTCGGCGTACCGACTCCCGAGACGGATGCGCTGTGAACGCAACCGATCCCGCGCCGGCGAACGGGCTGCGCACCGATCACCGGGCGCCGGGGAGCATCGAGATCCGGCCGGTGACCGGCCTGCCGGAGTTCACCGTCGACACCGACCTCGCCGACGAGATCGCCACCGCCGCACCATGGCTCGACTCGGGCGACGTGCTGGTGGTGACGAGCAAGATCATCTCCAAGGTGGAGGGCCGCATGGTCGCCGCCCCGAGCGACCCCGAACAGCGCGACGCGCTGCGCCGGCGACTCGTCGACGACGAGTCGGTACGCGTACTGGCCCGCAAGAACCGCACGCTCATCACCGAGAACCGCATCGGACTCGTCCAGGCCGCGGCCGGGGTGGACGGCTCCAACGTGCCGGCCGACCAACTGGCCCTGCTGCCCGTCGACCCCGACGGTAGTGCCGCGCGTCTGCGCGCCGCACTGGCCGAGCGCCTCGGCGTCGAGGTCGCGGTGATCATCACCGACACGATGGGACGGGCCTGGCGCAACGGCCAGACCGACGTGGCGATCGGGGCCGCCGGCATCGCCGTCTCCCATCCCTACGCCGGCGGCGTCGACGAACACGGGAATCCGTTGCTGGTCACCGACATCGCCGTCGCCGACGAGGCCTCGGCTGCCGCCGACCTGGTCAAGGGAAAACTCGCCGGCGTGCCGATCGCGGTGGTCCGCGGACTCGATCCGGTCGACAACGGCACCACGGCAGCCGATCTCATCCGTCCCGCCGACGAAGACCTGTTCCGTCTGGGTACCGCCGAGGCCATCGCGCAGGGCCGACGGGAGGCGGTGCTCGCCCGCCGCTCGGTTCGCGAGTTCGACCCGTCGCCGGTGCCGGCCGACGACATCCGCGCGGCACTCGGCGAGGCACTGACCGCGCCCGCCCCGCACCACACGCATCCGGTGCGTTTCGTCTGGCTGCGATCGGCCGATCGGCGACGACGCCTGCTGGACGCGATGGCCCGCCAGTGGCGCGAAGACCTCGAATCCGACGGCAAGACAACCGATTCCGTCGAGCGCAGGCTACGTCGTGGTCAGATCCTCTACGACGCACCGGAGGTGGTGATCCCCTTCCTGGTCGCCGACGGCGCACACGACTATCCGGACGCGCGGCGCACCGCCGCCGAGCACACGATGTTCACCGTCGCGGCGGGAGGCGCGGTGGCCAGCTTGCTGATCGCGTCGGCCGCGCGCGGGATCGGGAGCTGCTGGATCGGCTCGACCATCTTCGCCGCGTCCACCGTGCGGTCCGAACTCGGCCTGGCCGAGGACTGGGAACCGTTGGGCGCCATCGCACTCGGCTACCCGGCAGCCGAACCCGAACTGCGAGTCGCGGCACCGACCGACGAGTGGGTGGTGGAGCTGTGAGCCGGGAGTCGCTGCACGCCTCGACCGTCGACGCACTCGTGTCCTGGTCGGCCCCGGACCCCGAGCAGGACGCCCTGCGACATGCCTACCTGGCTTTCCTGGCGGCTACCGACGACGCGTGTCTGCGCCGCTGCGAGGCCGGACACATCACCGCGTCGACGATCGTCGTCGACGCGTCCAGAGAGCATGTCCTGCTCACCCTGCACCCCCGGGTCGGCGCGTGGATTCAACTCGGCGGGCATTGCGAGCCGTCGGACGCCACCATCGCCGACGCCGCACTGCGCGAGGCCCGTGAGGAATCCGGAATCGCCGACCTCGAGCTGTCCGGGCCGATAGTGCACCTGCACACCCACCCGATCACGTGCTCGCTGGGCGTGCCCACCCGCCATCTCGACATCCGTTTCCGGGCCGTCACGCCGCCCACTGTCCACGGAGAACTGCCGGCCATCATGCGTAGCGACGAGTCCGTCGACCTGCGCTGGTGGCCGGTGGATGCGCTACCGGAATCGGCACGCTCCGGTGACATGGCGTCGCTGATCGCACGCGGCGTCGGGGCGTGAGAGCTCTCTGACACCGATCACCGGACACATCAGTTCAGACGCATCAGTTCAGACGCGGATACCCTTGCCGACCGTGACCACACCGCCGGCCGAGACGGAGAACCGTTCGCGATCGTGAGCGGCGTCGACGCCGAGGTGTTCGCCCTCCCCGACCACGACGTTCTTGTCGAGGATCGCGTGACGGACCACCGCACCCTTGCACACGCGCGCGCCCGGCATCAGGACACTGCCCTCCACGATGGCGCCGTCCTCGATCAGGACATTGGACGACAGCACCGAATCCCGGACGGTCGCAGCGGAAACGATGCACCCGGCACCCACCACCGAATCCTGCGCGATACCGCCCTGGACGAACTTGGCGGGCGGCAGATTGTGCGTCTCACCGCGAATCGGCCAGCGCAGGTTGTAGAGGTTGAAGATCGGGTGCACCGACACGAGATCCATGTGTGCGTCGTAGAAAGCGTCGAGCGTACCGACGTCGCGCCAGTACCCCTTGTCGCGCTCGGTGGCCCCGGGTACCTCGTTGTCCTTGAAGTCGTAGACGTAGGCCGCGTTGCGCTCCACGAAGGCAGGGATGATGTCTCCGCCCATGTCGTTATCGGAGTCGGGATTGGTGGCGTCGGCGCGGATCGCGTCCACGAGTGCCTCGGTGGTGAACACGTAGTTGCCCATGGACGCGAATGTCGCGTCCGGGTCGTCCGGGGTGCCGGGCGGGTCGGCCGGCTTCTCCAGGAACCGGGTGATCAACCCGGACTCGTCGGAGTCGATGCACCCGAACGCGAAGGCCTCCGACCGGGGCACCCGGATGCCGGCCACGGTGACGTCGGCGCCGGAGTCGATGTGCGCCTGCACCATCTGCGAGGGATCCATCCGGTAGACGTGGTCGGCGCCGAAGACCACGATGTATTCCGGCTGCTCGTCGCTGATGAGGTTCATCGACTGGAAGATCGCGTCGGCACTGCCGGTGTACCAGCGCGGACCGAGCCGCTGCTGCGCGGGAACCGGGGTGATGTACTCGCCGTGAAATCCCGATGTCCACCAGGTCTGCGAGATGTGGCGGTCCAGTGAGTGCGACTTGTACTGCGTCAGCACGCAAATCCGCTCGTAGCCCGCGTTCACCAGATTCGACAGGACGAAGTCGATCAGGCGGTAGGTACCGCCGAACGGCACGGCCGGCTTGGCACGGTCCATCGTCAACGGGTATAGGCGTTTACCCTCGCCGCCTGCGAGAACGATTCCGAGCACGTGCGGCTGTGATCTCACACCGTCAAACTTAACCGCGATCGATGCCCGAGGCCAGACGAATCGGTAGGCACGTCACGAGTGCCGACATGTTTTGTGACACCGATGGCGAACCGGCGTCGGGGGCACTAGCGTCGTGGGCATGAGGGTGGCCATGATGACACGCGAATACCCACCCGAGGTGTACGGCGGTGCCGGGGTCCACGTGACCGAATTGGTACGCCACCTCAGAGACCTCGCGACCGTGGACGTGCACTGCATGGGCGCACCGCGCGACACCGCGTTTGTCTATGAACCCGATCCGGGCCTGGCCGGCGCCAATGCGGCCATCACCACGCTGTCCACCGATCTCCGGATGGCCGTCGGCGCCGCGGGAGCCGACGTGGTGCACTCCCACACCTGGTACGCCGGACTGGCCGGACACCTCGCCGGCGAACTCCACGGCGTCCCGCACGTCCTCACCGCGCACTCGCTGGAACCGATGCGCCCGTGGAAAGCCGAGCAACTCGGTGGCGGATACCGGGTGTCGAGCTGGGTGGAGCGCAATGCCGTGGAATACGCGGACGCGGTGATCGCGGTCAGCGCGGGGATGCGCAACGACGTCTGCCAGACCTACCCGCGGCTCGACCCGGAGCGTGTTCACGTGGTGCGCAACGGAATCGACACGACAGCCTGGTATCGCGTCGACGATCCGTACGGCCCGGAATCGGCGCTCGTCTCGCTGGGCATCGACCCGACGCGACCGATCGTCGCCTTCGTCGGACGCATCACCCGGCAGAAGGGCGTCGCCCATCTCGTGGCCGCCGCCCACCACTTCGACCCGGCCATCCAGCTCGTCTTGTGCGCGGGCGCACCGGACACCCCGGAGATCGGTGCGGAGGTGGAGGCGGCTGTCGCCGCGCTGTCGGCCACGCGGCCCGGCGTGTTCTGGGTCAGAGAGATGCTGCAGTTGCCACGCATTCGCGAAATACTCTCGGCAGCAACTGTTTTCGTCTGTCCATCGGTCTACGAACCGCTGGGTATCGTGAACCTGGAGGCAATGGCCTGTAGTACCGCGGTCGTTGCGTCGGAGGTCGGCGGTATCCCGGAAGTGGTCCGCGACAACGTGACCGGCCGGCTGGTCCGCTACGACCCGGTGGACCCGGAGGGCTTCGAGCGCGGGCTCGCCGAGGCCGTCAACGACGTCGTCGCCGATCCGCAGACGGCCGCGGCGATGGGGATCGCCGGCCGGGAACGCGCCGAGAGCGAGTTCTCCTGGGCGGCCATCGCCGCGCAGACCCTCGAGGTCTACGAATCCGTGTTGCGCTGACCCTCGGTGGTCTCTACCGGTTGGGGTACCGACCAGCGAGGTCAGGCAACGGTGGGTCGGCACACGGTCACCGCGACCGAGACCGTCACATTCACCGCACCGTCGCCGGCGAACTCGGCGGCCAGGTCGGCGAAGTCGCTCTGCCGGAGGTGGAAGGCCGACGGGCCCATCCCGGCGAGATCGGCGATCGTCGACGCGGGAATGGTCACCTGGTGGGTGAGTTCATGCTCGTCGATGATCTGCACGTGATCGGCCAGCGCGGCGTGCACGCGGGTGGATTTCGCGTCGTCGACCGACAGCATGCGCATCGGACCGACGATCTCTCCGAGGTGAGCGGGCAACGGGCGGACCAGGATCAGGACTCCGTCGGGGCGGAGCACGCGGACGAACTCGGCGACGTTGCGCGGCGAGAAGACCGACAACACCACTGATGCACTGCCGTCGGCCACCGGCAGACCGCGCCAGATGTCGGCGACGACGGCGGTGAGCGGGACCGGACCGCGGGCGAGCGCGCGAGCGCTCTGCCGGGACAGGTCGACACCCAGACCACGAGGTGTGACACCACGATCGGCCGCGGCGGTCAGAGCGGCACGTAGATAATGCCCGCCGCCGGCCCCGGCGTCGACGATCAGCGGTCGCCGTTCCGAGTTCGCGGAAACGAGAGCATCAGCGGCCAGCGTCGCGGTCGTCTCGACCACCTTCGCGAGAACACCGGCGCGGTGGACCCGATCGCGCGCGGCCACCATTTCGGCGGTGTCGGCCCGCAACGTCCCCGACCGACCGTCGAGCAACGACACATAACCCTGGCGCGCGACGTCGAAAGTGTGTGCCGCCGAACAGCGTAGCGATCCGCCGACGATCTCCAAGGAACCCGCACACACGGGGCAACGCAGTACGTCGATCACCGCGGCGATGGCCGCCACCCGACCCGGCGTCTCAGTCATCGGCGTGCCAGCAGGTCGGGCTGCCTACGTGCAGCGAGGTCAGCCGGTGACCCCGCGCAGTTCCTCCCCGAGTGCGGCGGCCTCGTCGGCGGTCAGCTCCACGACCAACCGTCCGCCGCCTTCGATCGGAATCCGGACAACGATCCCACGTCCTTCCTTGGCCGCTTCGAGGGGCCCGTCCCCAGTACGTGGCTTCATTGCCGCCATTCTCAAGCTCCCTTCAACGACGTCCCTGCCAGGAACATGATACGTGCCCAGCACCTTCGACCCGTCAGGAGTGCGACGAGTCGGCGCCTCCGACCTGCTCCGAGCCGTCGGGCCGCGACGCCGAGACCGCCCCGGGGCCGGGCGGCGCGTGGTGGCCGGGGGGCGCCGTGCTGGTCGGATCGCTGTCGCCGATGGACGTCTCACCGGCCGGCCAGGCCCGCTCGTGCCGGTTATGCAGATCGGTGAGAACCCCACGCAGATCATCGATCTCGGCGGCCAGCCGGGCCAACGCCCAATCCACTTCGGCCGCCTTGTATCCGCGAAAGGTCTGGGCGAAACGCAGTGCGCGGACGTCATTGCCGGTGACCGCCGACGACGGCAGCGTCGTCAGCGTGGCGTCGGGCTCGAGTGGCGGAAGTTCCTCACCGCGACCGAAAACAAACCACACGACGGCGAACACCACCGCGACGACGACCGCCATGATCAGCAAATACAGCAAGATCGTCTGCATGCGTCAATCTTGGCAGACGGCCCCGGACGCGACGGTGCGCCCCGGCCGCAGCTGTCAGGAAGCCATCTCCGTGTCGTCGAGTTCGGCGGGCCGGATGGTGTTCATCGGCGGTCGGTCCTCTAGATAGACCTCGGTGGTGTGCGGGGTGAACGAGCCGTCGGGCTCCGCGGTGAACTGGGTCAGGCCCACACCGGAATCGTCGAGTCCGCACCGGCGCATGAGGGTGCCCACGATCTGCCTGCTCATCACGCCGAGCTCGATCAGCGGCCGGTTGCGATGGGTGCGCACACCGAGATTCACCTGTCCGATGCCGCCGAGTCCGTACCGGTCGTAGGTGTCGATCAGCAGGCCGATCTCGACGCCGTAGCCGGGTGCGAACGGCACCGACGACAGCAGTTCGCGGGTGCCCGCATATTCGCCGCCGAGTGGCTGCAGCACGGCGGTCAGATCCGGCTTCTGCGAGGCCAGCAGCGGACGTGCGACGAGTTCGGTGACCCGACCGCCGCCGTTGGCGTCCTGGGTGCCCCCGGTGCGCAGGGGACGGCGGTAGTAACCCTTCACCAACTGGATCTCCGGGTTGATGAGCAGCGGGCCGAGCATCTTTGGCACGAACATCGGATCCGGATCGATCAGATCCGAGTCCACGAAAGCGATGATGTCGCCGGTGGTGACGGCGATGGACCGCCACAGGACCTCGCCCTTGCCCTTGACCGGGGTCAGTTCCGGGACGGCCTCCTCCCGAGAGATCACCTCGGCACCGGCCGCGTGGGCCAGCTCGGCGGTCGCGTCGGTCGATCCGGAGTCGAGCACCAGCAGTTCGTCGACAAGGGTGCCGACCAGCGGCCGGATGGTCGCGATGACGTCGGCGACGGTCTCCTCCTCGTTCAGTGCGGGCAACACCACCGAGACGGTGCGCCCGTTCTTGGCGGCGACGAGTTCGGCGATGGTCCAGTCGGGTTGTTCCCAGGTGTGCGTGCATGACCAGCTCTGCTTGCTGGTTGCGGTCTGCGCCGGGGTCGGCCAGATGGCCGTCCGGTCGCGATTGTTGGCGGCGGTGGCCGTTCGGGTGGTGGCCGGTCGGGCGGCCTTGCCTGCTGGACGGTTCTGTCGGGTTCGACGTGCCTGTTCGGTCATGCGAGTCCCCTCACGGTTCGGGCGGGAGGTCTGATCCCGGCGATGGCAGCAACCATGTCGACCACGCGACGGGTGGCGGCGACCTCGTGGACGCGAAAGATCCGGGCGCCGTGGGCGGCGCTCAGAGCGGTCGCGGCGAGGGTCCCCTCCAGCCGTTGATCGAGATCCACACCCAGAGTCTCCCCCACAAAGTCCTTGTTGCTCAGCGCCATCAGCACCGGCCAGCCGGTATTAACAAGAACTTTCACGTCGCGTAACAAGGCCAGCCCGTGGTGGGTGTTCTTGCCGAAGTCGTGTGTCGGATCGATGACGATCGAGTCCCGGGCCACCCCGGCTTCGGCGGCCCGTTCGGCCGCCCCACCCAGTTCGGCGACGACCTCGCCGACGATGTCGGCGTATCCGACGCGATGCGGACGGGTGCGGACGGTGGCGCCGCCGGTGTGCGAGCACACGATGCCCGCGCCGCGCGCGGCGGCCACCGAGACCAGGCCGGGGTCGGCGCCCGCCCAGGTGTCGTTGATGAGGTCCGCCCCGGCGGCGCAGGCCGCGTCGGCGACCTCGGCGCGCCAGGTGTCCACGCTGATGATCAGGTCCGGGTAGGACTCTCGAATCCACCCGATCATCGGGACGACGCGCGCCGCTTCGGTCTCGGCGTCGACCTCCTCCCCCGGACCGGCCTTGACCCCACCGATGTCGACGATGTCGGCGCCCTCGGCGACGACCTGGGCGATGCGGGCCTGCGCCGCGTCGTCGGCGAAGCTGGCCCCCCGGTCGTAGAAGGAATCCGGTGTCCGGTTGACGATCGCCATCACCAGGGCGCGGTCGGTCGCCACCGGACGTCCGCACAGGGTGGGGCTCACGGAGTCGGCCTCGAGCATGCGACCAGGGTACGGACGCTGCGGACCCGTCCGGTCCTCAGCCCTTGGGCACTTTGGCCGCGGCCACGTCGTCGGCGTAGGAATCGTAGTAGTCGACGTAGCCCTTCGAATGTCCGCACAGCACCAGCAGTGGGTCGTCGCCGGTGTCGGAGTAGCCCTGTTCCCGCAGCTCCACCTTGCGGCTCTTGAACGTCGAGGTCTGCTCGAGCTCTTCGACGACCCGGATGAACAGCGGGACCGCGTAGTCCGGCAACACGTCGTAGAGGTGTTCGGCGAGCTCTTTACCGTCGAGATCGGCGCCGTCGCGCACGGTGACCGCGGCCATCCCCGCCTTGCCGTCGGTGCCGGGGATCTCGACACCGAAGACCACCGACTGGCTGATGTCGGCGATGCCGTCGAGGCCCGCCTCCACCTCGGTGGTCGCGACGTTCTCCCCTTTCCAGCGGAACGTGTCGCCGAGCCGATCGACGAACGCGATGTGGGAGAAGCCCTGATCACGGACCAGGTCACCGGAGTTGAACCACTCGTCGCCGTCCTTGAAGGCGTCCCGGATGATCTTCTTCTCGGTCTCCTCCGGATCGGTGTAACCGTCCACCGGCACCCGGTCGTTGACCCCGGAGATGAGCAGGCCCGTGCCGCCCCGGCCGACCTTGGTGAGGCGGCCGTCGGCGTTGCGTTTGGGTTCGCCGTCCTCGTCGTATTCGACGATCGCGTACGGCAGCGGGCAGAAACCGGCGGTCCGGCTGGCACTGAAGGCGTTGACGAACACCAGGTTGAGTTCACTGGCCCCGTAGAACTCGACGATGCGGTCGATGCCGAATCGTTCCTGGAATTCGTCCCAGATATCGGGCCGCATCCCGTTGCCCACGCACAGCCGCACCGAGTGTGTGCGGTCGGTGGGCTTCTCGGGCTGGGCCAGCAGGTAGCGGCACAGTTCGCCGATGTAGCAGAACGCGGTCGCCCGGTTGAGGATGACGTCGTCCCAGAACTTCGACGCCGAGAAGTGCTTGCCGATGGCGATGCAGGCACCGGCGGCCAGCACCGACGACAACGACACCGACAGCGCATTGTTGTGATAGAGCGGCAGCGGGACGTACATGGTGTCGCTCTGCCGCAACCGGACGGCGAGGCCGCCGATCCCCGACAGGCTGGCCAGCCAGCGATTGTGGCTCATCACCGACGCCTTCGGCAGGCCGGTGGTGCCCGAGGTGAAGATGTAGAAGGCCTTGGTGGCCGCCGGTAGGGTCTCGGTGACCGCCGGATCGGTCTCCGGTTTGCCCTCGGCGGCGGCGTCGAACTCCGCGAAGTCGAAGACGTGCTCGGGCAGTGCCTCCGACGGGATCGACTCGAAGGCCTCCGCGCAGTCCGGGTCGTGGACGAGCACCCGGGCGCCGAGCAGCTTCATGCTGTGTTCGATGACGTTGCCGCGCTGGTTGTAGTTCAGCATTCCGGCGATCGCACCGAGTTTGACGGTGGCGAGCATCAGGAACAGGTCGGTCGGGCAGTTCTTGGACAGGATCGCGACCACGTCGCCCTTGCCGACCCCGTTGTCGGCGAGCACCGCCGCGTAGCGGTTGACCGTCCGGTTGGCCTCGCCGTAGGTGGTGGTCTTGCCCTCGAAACGCACGAACGGCCGGTCCGGATGCGACGCCGCGTGTTGCTGGAAGATCCGCCCGATGGTGCGCTTGGCGTCGGCCGGCCGCCGGATGAGTCCCGGCGCGTGGCGGATCATCTGATGGGCCTGCGGCGCCATCTTGACCACGCCTTTGACCAGGTCTGTGAGGCCGACGACCGCCTTGGTGTCGTGAGAGGGCATTGCGAGTCTCGCTCTCCGAGGTTGGGTTACAACGCGCGTTGTTCTCTGGTGACGCTCACCTTACCGGTCAGTAGCAAGCGGTCCGGACGGCGTGTCGGCGATGAGTTCGAGGGCGCCCGCCACCGATTCGGTGATGAGCAATCTCGATAGCGCCCGTGCCCCCACGAAACCCTGCCCCTGCAAGTCTCGCAGCCACGTGAGCAGCGGCGCATAGAAATCGAAGGGATCGAGCAGGACCACCGGCTTGGCATGCATTCCGAGGTAACCGGCGGTCCAGGTCTCGAACAGTTCCTCGAGGGTGCCGATGCCGCCCGGCAGGGTGATGAAGGCGTCGGCGCGCTCGTCCATCAGTCGTTTGCGCTCGCGCATCGTCTCGGTGATGACGAGTTCGTCGGCATCGAGGTCGGCGACCTCACGGTCCATCAGGGCACGCGGGATGATCCCGACGGTCCTGCCCCCGGCGGCCCGTGCGGCCTCGGCCAGCGCCCCCATCATCGAGATGTTGCCGCCGCCGGACACCGTGACATGTCCGGCACGCGCGAGTGCGGTCCCGACGTCGGCGGCCAGTGCCAAAAAACGCCCGTCCACCGGGCCCGACGCGCAGTAGACACAGACCGCACTCACGGTTTGACCGTCCCACTGCTGTCGCGTCCCTCGCGGGTGGCGTCGATGACCTCGACCACCTCGGCCGGGTCGTCGACGATGCTCAGCAGGTCGAGATCCTCGGGCGAGATCATCCGCTTGGTCAGCAGGACCTCGCGCATCCAGTCGACGAGCGGCCCCCAGTGGTCGCGCCCGACGAGCACGATGGGGAAACGCACGACCTTTTTCGTCTGGACGAGGGTGAGCGCCTCGAACATCTCGTCCAGGGTGCCGAGTCCGCCCGGCAGACAGACGAAGGCCTGCGCGTACTTGACGAACATCGTCTTGCGTACGAAGAAGTAGCGGAAGTTCATCCCGAGATCGACCCATGGATTCAGATGCTGTTCGAACGGCAGCTCGATGTTGAGGCCGATCGACTGCGCACCCGCGCGCCGCGCGCCCTCGTTGGCGGCCTGCATCGCGCCGGGGCCGCCGCCGGTGATCACGGCATAACCGGCCTCCCCCAGAGCCCGCCCCACCTCGACGCCGAGCCGGTACTCGTCGGAGTCGGGCGCGGTGCGGGCCGAGCCGAAGACCGTGACCGCCTCGGCGACGTCGCTCAGCGCGTCGAAGCCGGCAACGAACTCGGACTGGATGCGCAGGACCCGCCACGAGTCCCGCATCGTGCGTTCGGCCCGCAGCGTCGAATCGCGGGGATCCACCCATTCCAGCAGCCGCCGGTCGGTGGTCTTGCCGCGCTGACCGCGCCGGACCCGGATCGGCCCGACGTAGCAGGTCTCATCGTCTTCGGGGAGTTCGGTCTCGGGCTGTTCGGGATCAGTGAGGGACATGGCGCACACGTTATCGCCCACCCATCCGCCGGGCGTCGCGATCCATCGACCGTGCTGCCGGACGCGTTCACCGACGGATTGCGGCTCAGCTCAGATAGTCGCGCAGGATGCTGGTCACGTCGCGGATCTGGTCGACGGGCACCCGCTCGTCGACGCGATGGGCCAGGTTGGGATCGCCGGGCCCGAGGTTGACCGCCGGGATGCCCCGCGCGGAGAACCGTGCGACGTCGGTCCAGCCGTACTTGGCACGGAATCGACCGTCGGCCGCCGCCACCAGCGCCGCCGCGGCCGGATGGCCGAGCCCGGGCAGAGCGCCGGCCGCCGAGTCGGTGACCTCGAGCGTCACCCCGTCCGAGAGCTGCTCGGCGAAGACCTCCCGCACATGGGCCACCGCCTGCTCCTCGGAACGATCGGGCGCGAACCGGAAGTTGACGTCGACGTGGGCGGCGTCGGGGATCACGTTGCCGGCCACCCCGCCGCCGAGGCCGACGGCCGAGAGTCCCTCGCGGTATTCACATCCGTCGATGTCGACCCGACGCGGGGTGTAGGCGGCCAGCGTGGTGAGAACGGCACCGAGTTTGTGGATCGCGTTGTCGCCCATCCACGATCGTGCCGAATGGGCCCGCGTACCCGCGGTCGACAACCGGACCCGCAGCGTCCCCTGACAGCCCGCCTCGATCTGGCCGGCCGTCGGCTCGCCGAGGATTGCCACGTCGCCGACGAGCCAGTCCGGCAACTCGCGTTCGATGAACCCGAGCCCGTTGTACTGCGCGGCGATCTCCTCGCAGTCGTAGAAGATCAGTGTGAGGTCCGGCCCCGGGTCGGTGAGCGTCGCGGCCAGGTGCAGGAAAACGGCATCACCGGACTTCATGTCGACGGTGCCGCATCCGTGCAGGACGTCACCTTCGGCGTCGTCGGATGTGCGACGGTGCGGGAGGTTACCCGCCACCGGCACGGTGTCGAGATGCCCGGCCAGGATCACCCGGCGGTCCCGGCCCCGATCGGTGCGCGCCAGCACCTGGTTGCCGTGCCGGATCACCTCGAAGCCGGATGTCTGTGCCCGCAAAGCGGATTCGACGGCGTCGGCGATCGGTCCCTCGTTGCGCGATTCGCTCTCGATGTCGACGAGCGCCGCGGTCAGATCAACGGGATCGGCGGTGAGGTCGAGGACTGCTGCCATACGTTCACCGTAGCCGCCGGTCGTCACCGTGATCACCGTGGTCGGCCGGCACCCGTCTCACGCGGTGGGGGTCAGCGTGGCCGCGCCGAAGGACACGCTGAACCGCACACACCACAGGAACACCGCCGGATATCGTGCGAGGTCGACGTGTGCCGGGATCTCGTAGACCTGATTCCCCTTGTTGCCCTTGATGGGTCCGAGGTCGACGTTGTCGGCATTCGCAGCTGTTCGCCAGCCACCGACTCCCTCCTTGACCTCTCCGTCCGACAACCAGACGTGCACGTCGGGACCAGTCGTCGTATCGAGCTCCCGGATCGCCAGAATCCTTGTGCCATCCGGCTTCTCGATCACCGAGACCTCACCGGAGGTGGAGTGCTCGTGACTGATCAGCGACCCCGATGACAGCTGGACCGGGCCCGCCGGTGGAGTCTGACCCGGCGTCACGGGTGCGGTGGCGGCCACCGGGATCTCGTCGTCGACCTCGTTGTCGACGAAGATGAGCCACGGCTGGAAGAGAACCGCGCCCACCGCGAGCGCGATGACGAGCGCGGCGCCGAGTCCGCCGACGATCCACGGCCAGCGTCGTCGTCGGCGCGGCGTGGCCTGGTGCGTGGATTGAGACGAATCGGACATACGCCGAGATTAGGGTCCACCGGCCGCACTGACCAGCCGATTGGCCCGAACGCATGACATGACGACCGCAGGCAGATCTGTCCGAAACGTTCATGCGGCGGCACCGAACGGCCGACTAACGTCAGCGCCCATGAACACCACGCCGCAGCCTCGCCTCAATGCCCTGTCCATCGTCGTCGCCGACATGGGTGCCGCCCTCGACTTCTACCGGCGCTGCGGACTCACCTTCGCCGACGACGCCGACGCCGCACCCCACGCCGAGACCGTCGTCGCCGGCGACTTCCGCATCATGTTCGACACCGTCGCGAGTATCGAAGCGTTCATGCCCGGGTCGACGCCCCCGAAGGGTGGGCACTCGACGATGGCGCTCGCCTTCGAATGCGCCACGCCGGCAGCCGTCGACGACGTGCACAACGCCCTCGTCGACGCCGGACACCCGTCGAGTCTCGCGCCCTTCGACGCGGTCTGGGGTCAGCGCTATGCCGCGGTCACCGATCCCGACGGTCACGTCGTCGACTTCTACTGCTCTCTCACCGATTCATGAATTCCGTTGGTGCACAGCCGGTCAGATCCCGAAACTCTCGGTACATGTGGGCGTAGTCGGCGTAACCGCACGTCGCCGCGATCGCACTCAATCCGCCCTCGTCGCGTTCCTGCGGAGAACGATCGATGCGGTCGAGGGCCGCGCGCATCCGCAGAATCCGGGCAAGCGTCTTGGGCCCGTACCCGAAGTACTCGTGCGCCCGCCGATGCAGCGTTCGCTCCGACATCGCGACCTGCCGCGCGACCGCGGTCACCGACGCTCCCTCGCGCAACGACTCGACGACCCCACCGACCCAGGCGGGGGTGGACTCGCGTTGCCGTCGGCGACACCAGGCCAGGAGTTCGGTCCCGGGTGCAGTCGACTCGTGCAGTGAGTCGGTGAGCCGCCGCACGTCGCCGGCCGGCCAGACCTCGGCAACCGGGATCCGCAGGTCGCGGCACTCCGCAGCGCGGACACCGAGGATCGTGGGCCCCTGCCCCGGATCGAACCGGACCGCCGTCATCGTCGAGACGGTCTCGACGTGTGTCGTGTTGGGTGCGACGTCGGGACCGGCGATGATCAGATCGTGGCCGGTCCAGATCAGATCCATGCACCCATCGGGCAGCACGCTGGTCACGCCGGCCGGCCGCGATGCCGTCCATGCCACACCGGGCAGTCCGGCGCAGCGGCGTTCCCGGTAGGGGACCCCGGGTTGCGCTGCCGTCACCGGTCCCAGTATTCCCCACCGGTAGACTCACCACCCGTGACTACAACAGGCGCCATCGCAACCGGTATCGCGACCGTGACCAACGGCGGCTCCGCCGACACCGGAGTCGTCCTCGACACCTGGTTCCCGGCACCGGAACTCGACACCGTCGCATCGGCGGAAACCGTTGTCCTCGACGAGGATTCGACTCCGGCACATCTGCGTGACCTGGTCGGAGTCGACGAGGCCCGCGGCGTGCGGACCGTCGCGGTTCGCACCACCATCAGCGACCTGTCCGCCGCCCCGCTCGACGCCTACGACGTCTACCTCCGCCTGCATCTGCTCTCCCATCGGCTGGTGAAGCCGCACGGCGTCAGCCTCGAAGGCCAGTTCGGTCTGCTGGCGAATGTGGTGTGGACCAATCACGGCCCGTGCGCGGTGGACGGTTTCGAGTCGGTGCGGGCCAAGCTGCGCGCCCGCGGGGCGGTCACCGTGTACTCGGTCGACAAGTTCCCGCGCATGGTCGACTACGTGCTGCCCGGTGGGGTGCGGATCGGCGACGCCGACCGTGTCCGCCTCGGCGCCCACCTCGCCGCCGGCACCACGGTGATGCACGAGGGATTCGTCAACTTCAACGCCGGCACGCTCGGGTCGTCGATGGTCGAGGGCCGCATCTCGGCGGGCGTCGTCGTCGGGGACGGCTCGGACGTCGGTGGCGGCGCGTCGACGATGGGCACCCTCTCCGGCGGCGGCAAGGAGATCATCGCACTCGGCAAGCGGTGTCTGCTCGGCGCCAACTCGGGCTGCGGCATCCCCCTCGGCGACGACTGCGTCATAGAGGCAGGCCTCTACCTGACCGCGGGCACCAAGGTCACCGGTCCCGACGGCACGGCGATCAAGGCCCGCGAACTCGCCGGCCAGTCCAATCTGCTGTTCCGCCGCAACAGTCTCACCGGCGCGGTCGAGGTGGTGCCGTGGAAGGGCGACGGCATCGCGTTGAACGAGATGCTGCACAAGCACAACTGATCTCGTCGGTTGCCCGTTGCCTCGCTTGCCGGGTCAGCGGGCACCTGGTTCGACGGCAACCGCGTTCTCCCGCCGGCCGCTCAGGCCGACAGGCGGTCTCGCGCCGCGGCGATCCGTTCGTCGGTCGCGGTGAGCGCCATCCGGACGTGCCGCACCCCGGCCGGCCCGTAGAAGTCGCCGGGTGCGGCCAGGATGCCGCGTTCGGCGAGCCAGGCCACGGTGTCCCGGCAGGGTTCGTCGCGGGTTGCCCACAGATAGAGCCCCGCTTCGGAATCGTCGACGCGGAATCCGGCAGCCGTGACAGCGCCCAGCAGGATCTCCCGCCGAGCGCGGTACCGCTCACGTTGCTCGTCGACATGCGCATCGTCGTCGAGTGCGGCGGTCATCGCGGTCTGCACCGGGAACGGGACCATCAGCCCGGCGTGTTTGCGCACCGCCAGCAGTTCACCGATGAGCTCGGGGTCGCCGGCCAGGAAACCAGCGCGGTAGGACGCGAGGTTGGAGATCTTCGACAACGAGTGCACGGCCAGCAGGCCCGTGTGGTCCCCATCGCACACTCGCGGATCGAGGATGGAGAGCGCCTCGTCGTCCCAGCACAGACCCAGGTAGCACTCATCGGATACCAGCACGGTGCCGCGTTCGCGCGCCCAGCCGACGACCTTGCGCAGATGGTCGACGCCTAGCACCTTGCCCGTCGGATTCGACGGCGAATTGATGAACATCAGCGCCGGCGCCGACGGTCCGAGTTGCAGAGTCGAATCGGCACGCACCGCGTTCGCACCGGCCAGCAACGCGCTGACCTCGTACGTCGGATAGGCGACTTCGGGGATCACGACGGTGTCCCCGGCCCCGATCCCCAGCAGCGACGTCAGCCCGGCGATGGCCTCCTTGGTGCCGATCACCGGGAGGATGCCGGACTCATCGAGACCCGTCACACCATGCCGACGCGCCAGCGACGACGCCGCGGCCCGCCGCAGTTCGACGGTGCCGATCGTCGTCGGATAGCCGGGAAACCCCGAACCGGCTGCCAGTGCGTCCCGGATCAGCGCGGGCACCGGATCCACCGGCGTCCCGACCGAGAGGTCGACGATGCCGCCGGGATGGGCGGCTGCCGCGGCCTTGGCCCCGGCGAGCGTGTCCCAGGGGAAATCGGGCAGGGATGCACTGACTCGACCCCTGAACCCGGCCTTCACGTCGGCCCCGGCCTTCACTGGAGTGTCAGTCCTCTTCGTTCATCGGCGGCAGACCCTTGATGAACGGGGCGTCGTAGTCGACCTTGCCGACCTTGCTCGCACCGCCGGGCGAACCGAGTTCGTCGAAGAAGTCGGCATTCGCGCTGACGTACGGTTCCCACTCGTCGGGGACATCATCCTCATAGAAGATCGCCTCGACCGGACACACCGGTTCACAGGCACCACAGTCGACACATTCGTCGGGCTGGATGTAGAGGGCGCGCCCGCCCTCGTAGATGCAGTCGACCGGGCACTCCTCGACACAAGCCTTGTCCATGACATCGACACAAGGCTCGGCGATGATGTACGTCACCACACTCTCCTTCGCTGGAAGACTCCGTGGGAGGCCGACGCGCTCTTCACCGCGACGACGCTCCGCTCGCGACACAAGGGCTGATTGCGCCGCAGTACGGACAGCCATCGACGTCGCCCGAGCCGAACGGGCCCTTCTGAGCGATGTGCATGGTGTCCGCCACCCCACAGTATCCGCCCAGGGGCTGCTCTCCGAAAAATCGGCCCGTCGCGACCAGGGCGAATGCAGCGCCTTCGTAACGTGGATCACACGGCACGCCCGAGCTGCCGGCGTCGGCGCTCTTTGCGATCAGCGTGCCGACAACCCTGGCCCAGCGCGACAGGGGGGTTCATCGTCGAGGCATGACCGCACACGCCGACCTGGGAATCGCGACGGCGACGGGCTCGCACTGTTGTCGGTGACGCCCACCGACCCCCTCCCGACCCCATCGCACCCAAGGAACCGTCGATGACCTCAACCCTCTCGCGTGTGCCGTCCGATCGTCTTCTGCGCGGCGGCCTCGACACCACCCGGCGTCGTAGCCATCTACCCACCCGGCTCCGGCCCGCCGACCTCCTGCGCATCACCGACCAGTGCGTCGCCGACGTCCTCGACGGCATGCACGACGCCCTCCTCCCGACGGAATGGGACCCGGTGCACCGGTGGGCCACCCGCATCCACACCGACAACGACGTGGACGTCTGGCTGATCAGTTGGACACCCGGCGAGTCGACCGAACTGCACGACCACGCCGGATCGCTCGGCGCCCTCACCGTGTTGTCGGGTTCGCTGCGCGAGTACCACTGGACGGGCGATGATCTGGCTGTGCGCATTCTCGGCGAGGGCGATCAGGCCGCGTTCCCACTCGGGTGGGTGCACGACGTGATGCGTAATCCGCCGCCGGCCGACGCCGCGCCCGCCGACGCCGAGATGTCGCCGGTCACCCTGAGCGTGCACGCGTACTCACCGCCGCTGACCGCGATGTCCTACTACGACGTCACCGAGGACGGCGCGCTTCGCCGCACCCGCACCGAGCTGACGGATCAGCCCGAATGAGCGCTCACACCTCGGTGGCGGCCGTGCCGCGGACCATCGATGACGTGCTGGCCGCCGCGCGCGCCCGGCTCCATCGTCTGCCCGCGAGCGAGGTGGCCGACGAGATCGCCGACGGCGCGATCCTGGTCGACATCCGGCCCGCCGCGCAGCGCACCGAGGAGGGTGCGGCGCCGGGCGCCGTCGTCATCGAACGCAACGTGCTCGAGTGGCGTTGCGACCCCACCAGCGATGCGCGCATTCCCGCCGCCGTCGACCACGACGTCCGCTGGATCATCCTCTGCTCGGAGGGCTACACCTCCAGCCTCGCTGCCGCCGCACTGCAGGAGCTGGGGCTGCATCGCGCCACCGACGTGATCGGTGGGTACCAGGCGCTGAGCAGACTCGACACCCCGGGCACTGCATCTGCCGATTGAGCCGGGTCGATCCCCCTGCGGGTGGAGCCGTCGCGTGCCGGTCAGGCGACCGCGGGCCAGGGCAGGCCCGCCGGTCGGGTGTCGGCGGCCAGACCTGTCGTCGGATCACTCAGTGCGGCAACGTGGTGTGCCAGGGCGGGATCGATCCACCGATCGCCGGCGAGGACATACGGCGGCTGGGCGGTGATCCGTTCGGTGAGAACGAAACCCGACGCGGCGGTGATGTCGGCCAGCACGTCGAGGTTGGGCCAGGGACGTTCGGGATTCACGTGGTCGGGTGTCAGCGGCGAGACACCGCCCCAATCGTCGACGCCGGACGCGATGAGTGCGGCACACTCCGCTGCCGACACCAGATTCGGTGGCGCCTGGATGCGCATGTCCGCACCGAGGACGATGCGTGCCACGGCGACGGTGGCGAGGAACTCGCTCATCTCGGCGTCGGGTGTACCGCGCATGGCGGTGTCGGGCTTGGCGCGGAAGTTCTGCACGATCACCTCCTGCACGTGCCCGTGGTCGCGGTGCACCTCGGCGATGGCCAGCAACGATTCCGCCCGCTCCACAAGGCTTTCGCCGATGCCCACCAGGATGCCCGTGGTGAACGGGACACCCACCGCGCCGGCATCGCGCAGCACCTGCAACCGCACCAGCGGGTCCTTGTCGGGGCTGCCGTAATGCGGCTGCCCCTTCTCGGTGAACAACCGGCGCGACATCGTCTCGAGCATCATCCCCATCGACGGCGCCACCGGACGCAGCCGGGTCATCTCGTCGGCGCTCATCACGCCGGGGTTCAGGTGCGGAAGCAGACCGGTTTCCTCGAGGACGGCCACCGCGGCGGCCCGCACGTACTCCAGCGTCGACGAGTACCCGCGCGCCGCCAACCAGTCGCCGGCCTGCCGCCACCGATCCTCCGGGCGATCCCCCAGAGTGAAAAGTGCTTCCTTGCAGCCCAGTTGCGCACCCCGGCGGGCGATGTCGACCACCTGATCGAGTTCGAGGTACATGCCCTCACCGGCGCGCGCCAGTTTGCCCGGCACCGTGACGAAGGTGCAGTAGTGGCAGCGGTCGCGGCACAACCGGGTCAACGGGATGAAGACCTTGCGCGAATAGGTGATCTGACCGGCCCGGCCGACCGCGGCCAGACCGGTGTCACGCAGATCGGCGGCGATCGCTTGCAGTTCCACCAGATCGGACCCCGAAGACGAGAGCAGCGCCGTCGCCTCGTCGAGCCCGATCGGTTCCCCGCTACGCGCCGCCTCGAGAGCGGCACGCACGGTCATCTGTTCACGCGTCATCGTGGGTCTCCCTCGTGACTCGACGTCGCCGGCACCCGATCGCCGACGCGGAACCCCCGGTGGAAAACGGTTCCGGATCGAAGGTGCCGTTGCGTTCGCGGAACGACTCCGCGGTACCCGGCCACAGCAGGGTGAGACGACCGCTGCGGGGGTCGACATACCAACTGTCGCAACCGGTCAGCCAGACCGTGGACGCGCTGCGTTCATCGATCTCCCGAGTGTAGGCCGCCTCGGCGTCGGCGCTCACCTCCAGCCATGTCGCGCCGGCGGCGTCGAGGTGATCGAGCGCGCCGAGCACATAGTGGAGTTGGGTCTCGATCATGTAGATGGCCGAGTTGTGGCCGAGCGCGGCATTGGGCCCGTCGAGTACGAAGAAGTTGGGGAATCCGCTGACGACGGTGGACGCATAGGACACCATGCCGTCGGCCCAGTGGTCGCGCAGCAGATGGCCGTCCCGGCCGGCGATACGTCCGGCGGCGGGCGGGCGGGCGGCTTCGAATCCCGTTGCCATGACCAGGATGTCGAGATCGTAGCGGCGCCCGCTGCGGGCAGTGGCCTTGCTCTCGGTGACCGAGGCGAGTGCGCTGGGCTCGAAGGTGACGTTCGGTTGTTGCAACGCCGGATAGAAGTCGTCGCTCAACAGGATCCGCTTGCAGCCGATCTCGTAGCCGGGGGTCAGCGCCGCACGTAGCTGCGGGTCCGCCACCTGGGTGTGCAGTTGTGTGTGCGCCCGGGCGCGGATCTCATCGATGTCGGGGTGGAGTCCGAGGCGCTGCCGGAAGGCTCGATCGGCGTCGCGAAGCATGTTCTCGCGCACCGCATTCGCAGTATCCGGGTCGAGCATCGCGGCACGCTCGGCGTCGGAGTAGGGGCGATCGTCCCGCGGCACCACATACGGCGGGGTGCGACTGAAGACGACGAGTTCCTCGGCAACCCGCGCGAGATGCGGAATGACCTGTACCGCAGACGCTCCGGTACCGACCACGCCGATCCGTGCGCCCTCGACCTCGAGCGCGTCATCCCATTCCGCGGTGTGCACGACCTGTCCCGGAAAGCTCCCGAGTCCCTCGATCTCGGGCAGCCGCGGCTCGGACAACCGGCCGACCGCCATCACCAGACTGCGCGCCCGGATCGCATACGTACCCGGTACCCCGGTGCCGTCACCGCAACCCGACGACGTCGTGGTGATCTCCCAAACATGCTCTGCCGCATCCCAGTTCGCGGCGCAGAGCGCGGCGCCGAAGCGGATGTGGGGCCGCAGTCCCTCGTCGTCGACGGTCTGCTCGAGGTAACGCCGGATCTCCGCCCCGCTCGGATAGACCGACCGCCAGTCGGCCGGCGGCCGGAACGAGAACGAGTACAGATGCGCGGGAATGTCACAGGCGATACCGGGATAGGTGTTGTCGCGCCATGTTCCCCCGACCGCATCGGCACGTTCGAGCACCACGAAGGATTCCCGGCCCCGCCGCGCGAGCAGGGTCGCCATGCCCAGACCGGCAAATCCCGCGCCGATGATCGCGACGTCGACCACCGGCGGCCGACGAGTCGCGGTCGCGGCCTGCACGTGCACTGCGGTCATGGTCGGACCTGCGGAATCTGCAGCAGCCGGTCCGCGGCGGGATCACCGTAACCGGTGGTCCGCTGTCGCGGCGTTCGTCCCGCGCGGTCGGCGATCGCCACGACGTCGTCGACGGTCAGCACCCGGCCGGCTTCGGCACCGGCCGCCGGATTCAGCTCACCGTCGAGTAGCAGCCCACCGATGTCGTCGGCACCACCGCGCAGGACACGGTCCACCACCGGGGCGTCGAGCTTGGTCCAGGCCACCTGCAGATGATCGATGTGCCCGAGAGTCATCAGCCGGGCGACCGCGTGCAGGGCGCGGGTCTCGCGTTCGCCGGGTCCGGCCACGGCGACACCGGCCAGATGCGGACCGGCATTGGCGGGCAGCATCGGCATCAGGATGAGTTCGGTGAATCCGCGGGTCCGTTCGGCGATGCGGTTGAGCAGGCGCAGATGGGCCACCTGCTGCGACGGGGTCTCCACGTGTCCGTACAACATCGTCGCGGTGGAGAACAATCCCGCCTGGTGAGCGGCCTCGATCGATTCGACCCACTGCGCCACCGACAGCGCCGGGGGGCCGCCGGCGAGAACGGCGCGGACCTCGTCGTCGAGGATCTGCGCGGCCGTCCCGGGAACCGAACCCAGACCGGCCGCCCGGGCGCGACGCAGATAGTCCGGCAGACCCACTCCCATCCGGGCGGCACCGTCGCGGATCTCGGCGGGACGGTACGCATGCAGATGCAGATCCGGCCCCTCAGCGGCGATCCGTTCGACGAGGCGCAGGTAGCCGTCCGGAGCTGCGTCGGCCGGGAGCGGGCCCTGCATGCAGATCTCGGTGGCACCGAGGTCGACCGCTTCGACGACGAGGTCCTCGAGACCGTCTCCGAGGGCGGCGACCGCCGCGGTGTCGAAGTTGCGGTTGACCACAAAGGTGAGACTCCGCCCGTCGGTCACCTCGGCGCGCACGGTGTCGGCGAGATCGCACAGGTCGTCGAGCTCGGCCTCGGCGGCACCGAGGAGCGTGATCGCATCCGCGTCATCGAGCGCCGACGGGTCCTGACGTGCCCGCCGCAACGCATTTCGGACATCGTCGACCGGGGCGCGGATGTCCGAAGCCCACGCACGCAGCACCATGCTCAACACCCTAGATGAGTGAATCCCGGGGATGTGACCGGCGTATTGTCCGGTGGCCCCGTCGCGTGTCCGATCCCGCTGCGTGGAGGCGCCTGTCGGAGTGTTGTTCGTTCTGAGTTCGTCGATGCGCATGGCCGCTGCTGCGCGTGCCGGCTCAATTTCAGGTGCGGTCATCTCACCTGCCGTCCCACGCACACGGACTTTCGGACAGTTCCCAGGCCTGGCGATCCCCGACGATTTCGACACGCCACCACCCGACGACGAACTGGCCGCCTGGGAAGCGCGCGGGTGAGCGCCGTCCTGCTCGATACCAACGCTCTCCTGTGGCTCGTCACCGCGCCCGAGCGTATCGCCGCACCCGCGCTGTCTGTGCTCGAGAATCCGGTCAACGAATTGTTCGTCTCCGCGGCGTCGGCATGGGAGATCGCGATCAAGACCCGACTGGGACGCCTCGACGGCACCGGAATCCTCTCGAGCTGGACGGACATGCTCGACACCACGACCGCGCACGAACTCGCGATGGATTCGGCCGACGCGATCCTGGCAGGCCGACTGACGTGGGACGACCGCGACCCGTTCGACCGCATGATCGTCGCGCTGGCAACGCTGCGCGGACTGGCGATCGCCACCAGCGACCGAACCATCCGTGCAGCAGCGATGACACCGGTCATCGTCACCGGATAGTCCACCCGATCCAGGTCAGCGCCGAGGACTCCGCGCCCGGTCGCCGGCCGGCAGCCGGCCCGACCAGATGAGTGCCGCCGGCAGTCCGCCACCCAGGAGCAACAACAGCATCGTCGGAATCGCGAGACCGGTGTCGGAGGCCAGCAAGACGTCGCCACCGGGTCCGGGTACGGCTCCGACGAACACGCCGAGCACCCAGCCGGCGAGCGGTGCGAATCGCCACGCCGACGCCGTGTACCCGGCCGCCAGCCAGAGCAGCACACAGTTCGCCAAACCGGCGAGCACTGCGGCCACCGGCACCGCCACCCCGCCGAACCGCAGGTAGGCGAACGAGAGCGAGAGAACACCGATCACCACGCCGTCGACGACGAGCAGCGCGAGCATGATCCGGTCGATCGGGCGCATCAGCCGATTCCGTCGAACAGATCCGTCTCGCGGGGACCGGCCACCGCGGCCGCATCGACCCGGATGAAGTGCTCGTGGCCGAAAATCGGCTGAACGATGTTGTTGGACAAGGCGTATTCGGTTCCCGACGGTGCGACGGTCACCTGGGTGGCGTGCGCGGCGAGCGCGGCCACCTTGCGGTCGTACTGTGTCCGCACGTCGATCTCGGCGGTCACCATCGCGTCGGGGTAGCTGGGTAGTTCGCCCGGTCCGGGCATCCGCCAGCCATCGGGTACGCGGCGGGCCGCCGCCACGAGCCCGGCCTGCAGAGCGGAGTGTTCGGTGACCGACTCGTAGACCTTGATCTGTTCCGGCCTCGACGCCGCCACCCGGGCGAGCGCGGCCGCGGTGACCTCGTGCACGAGTTTGTGGTCGGGGTGGCCGTAGGTGCCCGCGCTGTCGTAGGTGATCACGACCTGCGGGGCGAAGGACTCGAGAATGTCGGTGAGGACCCCGACCGGTTCGTCGAAGCCGGCGTTGACCAGGGCGCGCGGATGTCGGGCCGCCGCCGATCCGGCCATACCCGAGTCACGCCAGCGTCCGGCGCCGCCCAGAAACCACGGCTGCACCGGGGAACCACCGGGCGGGCTGAGCGCGGCCAGCGCACCGGTGAGCTCGCCGATCCGGAAACCACCGAGCTGATCGGCACCACCGTCGGCGACCAGTTGCGCCCACCGGTCCCCGATCACCTCACCCTCCTCACCCAGCGTGAACGTCAGCACCCGGACGTCGACGCCCTCGTCGAGGTAGCGGGCGATGGTGCCGCCGGTCATGATCGTCTCGTCGTCGGGATGGGCATGCACCAGCAACATGCGCCGATCGCCGGCCGCGGATGCGCTCACCCGATGTCCCAGGTGCCGGCCGTACCGAAGATCGAGACCTGGATCGGCCCGGACACCGGCACACCGACGACGCTCGGGGTGGTTCCGGTGACCAGGGAGTCCTGGTAGAGCGGCAGGTAGATGGCCGCACCGGCGAGCAATGGCTCGGCGATGGTCAGCGTTTCCAGCGGGTCCTCCTGCGAGAGCGCCTGACGGGCCAGCTCGATCAGCCGGGCATCACACAGTCCCGAGATGTTGCTCGCGTAGCTGTTGTCCGCGTCCGCATCGCTCGGCGCGACGCTGGTCGGGGTCGGCGGCGTGCTCAGCGACGGTTCGGTGCCCGGCTTGGGCTGGTCGCAATCCACCTGGGAGGCCAATGACGCGGCCGGCGGGACACCCAGCCCGTTCCACCCGACGACGACGTCGACGCGCTGCCGGGTCAGGGCGGTGCCGTACAGCTCGCTGTTGGGCATGGTCAACACCTGGCCGCGGATGCCCGCACCGCGCAGCTGGTCGACGATGCTCGCGGCGGCCGCTGTGGACCGCGGATCACCGCTGACCGCTCCGACGCGCACGACGAGGTCCCGGCCGTCCTTCTGGTACGGGGCGATACCCGCGGGCAGCGGACGGATCTCGCCGTCCTCGGTCGCCCCCTTCGGAGTGGGCACACCCTTGCGGTACCCGGCCTCGGCGAGCAGCCCGCCGAGCTGCGCGGGGGTCGGCCGTGGTCGGTTCACCGGGGTGTAGCCGGGATCGGACGGCGCGAACACGGTGTTGGCGTACTGGGTGACCGACCAGTCCCCCGCGCCGGCGTAGGTCGTCAGTTGCGGGTCGACCAGCCCGAGGATCGCGCGGCGGACCGGCAGCGAGGCCATCGTCGTCGTCCGGGCGTTGATGCTGATGCCCAGCGACCGCGCACTCAGATTGCGCTGGATCGTGAGGCCGGGAACCGCGGCGAGTTGGGCCTGGGTGCCCGGTCCGGCACCGAGCGCGACGACCGACGAGTCACCCGACCGCACCGAATCGAGCATCTGCGAGGTACTGCCCGCGCGGCGCAGCACGATCTGATCCAGACGCGACGGCGTCACCCAGTAGCGGTCGTTGCGTGCCAGCCGCACCTCGTCGCGGGTGGTGTCGATGCCGACGATCGCAAACGGGCCGGCCGAGACGGGCTTGCCGCTGTCCATACCGGTCTGGAATCCGGCCGGCGCGCCCTTGAGCACGTGACTCGGCAGCAGGCCGGTGAACAGTTCGCGCCACGCCGGGTAGGGCTGCGCGAAGGTCACGTTGACGACCTTGCCGCCCTCCCGGGACTGCACCGAGTCGATCAGCCGATAACCGGCCGGCGCAACCACATTGGGTTGCCGTGACATCTGCTGCCACAGGTAGCTGAAGTCGTCACCGGTCACCGGCAGACCGTCGGACCACTGGGCGTCGGTGTGGATGCGGTAGATGACGGTGAACGGACGCTGCGAGGTCACCTCCGCCGAGGTGACGAAGTCCTTCTGCAGTTCCCACCGCACACCGTCGGGCGTCTGCACGGGCGCGAATGCGCTGGGCAGCGTCATCGCGGCGATCGCGGTGGTCACCGGGCTCTGATCGGCGGCGATATGCGGATTGAACCCCGCGCCGACGGAGTCCGTCGCGACGTAGACGGTCTTCGCGTTCGGGTACTCGGTGGGCGTCGGCAACGGACCGGTATCGCGAACCGGCGGCGGCGGATCCGCCGTACACGCCGACAGCGCCAGCGAGAATGCCACCGCCACGACGGCCAGCGACCACCACCGTCGAGCGCCGGTCCTCTTCCCGGAGCGGCGCGCCCGTGTCCTCGACCTCTCCGCACGCATATCGGTCACCCCCATACAGCCTGTCCTGCGCCGCCCGGGTCCTCGGGTGCGCGGCGCACTCGCACACCCTCGCCGGACCCTGTCGCGGCGATCAGCCCACCGCCGCGTCGCGCGTCTTCGCACGCGACCGCTCGCGGGCCCGGGTCGACGCATCGAGGTGAACCTTACGCACTCGCACCACCTCGGGTGTCACCTCCACGCATTCGTCTGCGGCGCAGAACTCCATCGCACCTTCGAGGTCGAGCTGCATCGGCTTGGCCAGCGTCTCCATGACGTCGGCCGACGACTGGCGCATGTTGGTGAGCTTCTTCTCGCGGGTCACGTTGATGTCGAGGTCCTCCTGACGCGGGTTGATGCCCACGACCATGCCCTCGTAGGTGTCGGCGCCCGGCTCGACGAAGAAGGTGCCGCGATCGGCCAGCTGGATCATCGCGAACGGGGTGACCGTGCCGGTGCGGTCGCTGACCAGCGAGCCGGTGTGGCGTGCCCGGATCTCGCCGGCCCA
This sequence comes from Gordonia bronchialis DSM 43247, assembly GCF_000024785.1. Taxonomy (NCBI): domain Bacteria; kingdom Bacillati; phylum Actinomycetota; class Actinomycetes; order Mycobacteriales; family Gordoniaceae; genus Gordonia; species Gordonia bronchialis. The sequence continues at coordinate 3,560,748 of NC_013441.1, forward strand.
TGCGTCGTAGCCGTGGAAGACGGCGTTGGCGATACCGGTGCCGCGGGTCTCGGTGAGGAAGTCGGTGCGGAACCCGATGAGGCCGCGCGAGGGCACGATGAACTCCATGCGCACCCAGCCGGTGCCGTGGTTGTTCATGTGTTCCATCCGGCCCTTGCGGGCGGCGAGCAGCTGCGTGACGGCGCCGAGGTATTCCTCGGGGACGTCGACGGTCAGATGCTCGAACGGCTCGTGCACCTTGCCGTCGACCTTGCGGGTCACCACCTGCGGTTTGCCGACGGTGAGTTCGAAGCCCTCACGCCGCATCTGCTCCACGAGGATCGCCAGCGCCAGTTCGCCACGGCCCTGCACCTCCCACGCGTCGGGGCGACCGATGTCGAGGACACGCAGGGACACGTTGCCGATGAGCTCGGTGTCCAGACGCTGCTTCACCATGCGCGCGGTCAGCTTGTGACCGGACACCCGTCCCGCCAGCGGCGAGCTGTTGGTGCCGATGGTCACCGAGATGGCCGGCTCGTCGACGCTGATCCGCGGCAACGCCACCGGGTTCTCGAGGTCGGCGAGGGTGTCGCCGATCATGATCTCGGGCATACCCGCGACCGCGACGATGTCGCCGGCGACCGCCATCTCCGCCGGGGCGCGGTCCACGCCGACGGTGGCCAGCAATTCGGTGATCTTGGCGCGCTCCACAACCGCTTCACCGTCCACTTCACGACACCACGACACCTGCTGGCCCTTGCGCAGGGTGCCGTTGTGGATGCGGACCAGAGCGAGACGACCCAGGAAGGCCGACGCGTCGAGGTTGGTCACATGCGCCTGCAGCGGTGCCTCCGGGTCGCCCTTGGGCGCCGGCACGTGCTCGAGCAGGACGTCGAAGAAGGGGTCGAGGTTCTCCCCGGCCGGGACCTCACCGTCGGCTGGCTGCTCGGTGCTCGCGATACCGGCCCGGCCCGACGCGTAGAGAACGGGCAGTTCGAGGGCGAGTTCGGCGGCCTGCGCGGCCTCGTCGTCGAGGTCAGAGGCCAGGTCGAGCAGCAGGTCCTGACTTTCGTCGACGACCTCCTGGATGCGGGCGTCCGGGCGGTCGGTCTTGTTGACCACCAGGATCACCGGCAGCGACGCCGCGAGCGCCTTGCGCATGACGAAACGGGTCTGCGGCAGCGGTCCCTCGGAGGCGTCGACGAGGAGCACCACACCGTCGACCATCGACAGGCCGCGTTCCACCTCGCCGCCGAAGTCGGCGTGGCCAGGGGTGTCGATGACGTTGATGACGACCTCGGTGCCGTCGGGCTGACGCCGGTGCACCGCGGTGTTCTTCGCGAGGATCGTGATGCCCTTCTCGCGTTCGAGGTCACCGGAGTCCATCACCCGGTCGACGAGTTCGGCGCGTTCGCCGAAGACGCCGGACTGTCGGAGCATCGCGTCGACCAGGGTGGTCTTCCCGTGATCGACGTGCGCGACGATCGCGACATTGCGGAAATTGGGGGCAGCGGTCACTGGTTCTCTTTCGTGGATACGGCTGTGGCGGAGACTGGTGGCGGGGTCTGATCGGCATGACGTCGACGGCATGAAGTACCGACGCCACCGATCACCTGTGCATTCTCAACCAATCAGGGTATCGGGTCACCCGGTGAGAGCGCGATCACAGCACCCTTCTGGCGCGTGCTAGCCTGCCGCACATGGGCAAGGTCAATCCGGCCAAGGTGGGCTCGATGACCCCCAAAAAGAAGTGTTGTCGCTCGTCGAAGCGGTGTGTGCGCTGTCCTGTGGTGGTCAATCGGATGCGCAAGCTGGACACCTCGGACATGTCCCGCAAGCAGCTGGGCAAGGCGTTGAAGAAGGCTCGCGCGTCCTGAGCTTCGCCGAGGGCACCGCGTTTCCCCGCCGACAGCGGGTCAGCCGGGGTTCGGTGGCCCCTCGTCGTGCACGCCGCGGGCCTGAACCCCCACCGCGGCGGCGACCGCGACGATCCCGGCGAATTCGGCGGCATGCGGGACCTGAAGCAACGCCAGGAACCCGACAACGGCCGCGGTCACCGGCAGCAGCGCCAGCAGGATCGCGAATCGGGCCCGCCCGACCCGCCGCAGGATCACCTGGTCGAGGGCGTAGGGCACCGCAGTCGAGAGCAGGCCGAGCGCGAGGCCGATCCCGAGCAGACCGAGGGTTGGCGCGTCGGCGTCGAAGGCTGGCCGCAGGCCGATCGCCAGCGGCGAGGTCAGCACCGCCGCGACCAGGAACCCGGTTGCCAGGTCCTCCATACCCGAACCGCGCTGGGCCACCGCCTTTCCCAGCAGGATGTACCCCGACCAGCACGCGGCGGCGGTCAACGCGAAGCCCACACCGGCCGGCGAACCCGACCAGCGCACATCGACGATGAGCAGCACGCCCACGATCACCAGTCCCAGCGCCGCGACGTCACGTCGGCTCCGCGAACCCACCGCGGCCACCACGATCGGACCGAGGAACTCCAGTGCGACGGTAGTGCCCAGGGGCAGCCGGTCCAGCGCCTCGTAGAAAGCGATGTTCATCGCCGCGGTGATCACCCCGAACGAGCCGGCCAGCGCCAGCCGGTGCCCCGTGAACGCCGAGCGGCCGGGACGAACCCAGGCCATCAGAACCAGCGCCGCGCCCGCGATCCGCATCCAGGCCACCGCCGACGGTCCGAGCCGGTCGAACAGGACCACCGCCAGGGCGGCGCCCAGGTACATCGACACCCCACCGGTCAGCATCAGGGCGGGCGCGACCCACACCGACGAAGGAGTCCGCTGCGACGCCATCAGCCGATCACGGCAACCCGAGAACCATTGAGGCACACCGTGACGACGTCACCGACAGCCGGCAGCCCGGAGGTCATCACCTCGATCTCGCCGATGCCGGTCGCGACGCGGGCCAGGCGACCCGCCGGCAGGTCCGCGACGGTGAGCACGGTGGCCGCAACGCCGTCACCGGCCCCCGCGCCCAGTTCCACCGAGTCCGCCCGCAGCCCGATCCGATGATGTCCGTCGGCGACGTCGAGCCGCACCGAACCGAGGTCGGTGCTCGCCGTCGCGTCGACGACGTCCGCGTCGATGATGGTGCGGCACCCCAGGAATCGTGCCGTCCACTCGTCGGTCGGCTGCTGCCACAGATCCCGCGGGGATGCGGTCTGCACGATCACGCCCGCCCGCATGACCGAGATCTCGTCGGCCATCAACGCTGCCTCGGTGTGGTCGTGGGTGACGACGATGGTGGGTGTCGCGGTCTCCCGGACGATGGCGGCGATGTCGAGGGCCAGCTGGTCGCGTAGGCCACGGTCGAGGGCGGCGAGCGGCTCGTCGAGGAGCAGCAGACGCGGCCGCGGTGCCAGGGCTCGGGCGAGCGCCACCCGTTGTGCCTGTCCGCCGGAGAGTTCACCGACGCGACGATCGGCGAAACCCGGCAGGTCCACCAGGTGCAGCATCTCCTCGACACGTTCGGCGATCCGCGCCCGCGGCCATCGCCGCATCCGCAGTCCATAAGCGATGTTCGCCGCGACGGTCCGCCCGCCGAACAGTTGCCCATCCTGGAAGACCACGCCGAAGTCGCGCCGGTGCACCGCGACGTCGGCCAGGTCCTCCCCGTCGAACCGGATATGCCCGCGCGCAAGGGGTTCCAGGCCGGCGATGGCGCGAATCAGCGTCGATTTTCCGCATCCGGACGGGCCGAGTAGCGCACTCACCACCGGCCCGACCCGCCAGCGCAGTCCGTCGACCGCGGCCTCGGTGCCGTAGCGGACGGTGACGTCGTCGAGGTCGAGGAGCATCAGATCAGCACCCCGTTGCGCGGCCGGAACACCTCGACGCCGATCACCGCGATCGTCGTCGCGATCACCAGGATCATCGACGCCGCCATGGCGGTCGCCAGGTTGTCGGCTCCCGGACGACTCAATTCCGAGCCGATCAGGACCGGCAGCGTGGTGGTGTCCGCGCGACGCAGGAAGGTCGCCGCACCGAATTCACCGAGTGCCATGACGAACGCGAAACCCGCTGCGGCGCCCAGTGATCGGCCGATAATGGGCAGGTCCACGTCGACGAAGACACGCACCGGTCCGGCGCCGAGTGACGCCGCCGCGTCCCGTAGCCGCGGCGGAATGGATTCCAGCGCGGGCACCATCACCCGGATGACCAGCGGTGTCGCGATCAGCGCCTGCACGCACGGGATGACCGCGGGCGACGCCGCGATCTCGTACGGCATCGAAGCCAGGACGATCAGATAGCCGAAACCCAGTGTGACCGCGCTGATTCCGAGCGGAAACATCGCGATGACGTTGCCGGCTGCCCGGACCGGACCCCGGGACCGGTGCAACGCCAGGGCGGCCAGTACGCCGACGACCAGCGCGATGACCATCGCCAGCAGAGCGGTCGTCAGCGAGTACCGCAGGGTGTCCAGCGGCGTGATCCCGTTGACCGGGCGGCCCAGTGCGCGATATCCGGCGAGTGTCCAGTCGCCACCCGCCACCGGTCGCACCGACCGGATCGCGAGGACCACCAGCGGGCCGAGCAGGGCCACCGCCGTCCAGATCCACGCGAGGAGACTCGCCACCCGAACCCCGATGCCCCGCATCATGTTTCGGTCCGGGCCGAACACACCCGCCGAGCCCGTCCCGGCCGGGTCGGTGAACACGCGGGCCAGGATCAGCGCCGCGACGACGACCACGATCTGCAACATGGACAGGACCACCGCCTCCGGAATCCGGAAGTAGCCGATCGCCTGGGCGTAGATCTCGGTCTCCAGAGTGCGCAGCTGACCCGCGCCGAGGATGATGACCACGCCGAAGCTGGTGGAGCAGAACAGGAACACCAGCCCGCAGGCTCCCGCGATCGCCGGCAGCAGACGGGGCAGCACGACCGTCCGGAACGCGCGCAGGCGCCCGGCGCCCAAGGTGCGTGCGGCGTCGACGACCCGCGGGTCCAGTGAGCGCCACGCCGCCCCGACCACGCGCACCATCACCGCCGCATTCAGGAAGGCGTGCGCCAACACCACTGCACCGAGCCCGGATCCGATTCCGAGAAACCCCAGCGGACCGTCGAGCAGCGCACGGAACGTCACGCCCACCACGACGGTCGGCAGCACGAACGGAACCGTCACGACGACGGCGAGGATCAGTGCGGCCGTCCCACCGACTCGCGCATACAGCCAGACAATCGGGATGGCGACGACCAGCGCAACCAGCGTCGAGGCCGCCGCCTGCCCCAGAGTCATGCCGAGAAGTTCGAAAGCCTGTGTGCGCTGCAGCATTCCGGGCAAGTCACCGACCGACGACCCGCGCATACCCCGGCGGATCAGGGCGATCAGCGGCCAGGCGAACAACACCGCGATGAACACCGCCGGCACCAGCCGCAGTGCCACCGCTCCCGCGCCGCGCCCGATGCGCGCCGGTGTCACCGCCCCACAGCGGTACGCCACTGGTCCTGCCACTTCTCGGCGTTCGCCGCGATGTACTCCGGCGGCAGGCTCACCCGCCAGGCGGGCACCGGTGCCCGCTGCTGCCAACCGTCGGGCAGCGGTGTGCCGTTCTGCACCGGATAGACATACATCGAACTCGGCAGTTCCTTCTGCACCGTCTGGCTCAGCATGAAGTCGACGAGCTTGCGCGCACCGTCCGGATTGCGAGTGCCCTTGAGGATGCCGATGTACTCGACCTGTCCGAAGCAGCTGTCGAGCAACGCACTCGTGCCGGGCTGCGCGGCCGGCGACGACGCGTAGGACACCACGATCGGCTTCGGGCCGTGGCCGGTTCCGCCGGAGAACTGGTGCTCGTAGGCGTCGGTCCAGTCACCGGAAATCGTTGCCCCGCCGGCGACGACGGTCTTCCAGTAGTTCTGCCATCCGTCGCCGAGCACACCGATCGTGGTCAGCAGGAACGCCATACCGGGCGACGACGTCCGCGGGTCGAGGAGCACGGACTGCGCGGCGAACGTCGGGTTGGTGAGATCCCGGAAGCCCGTGGGCGGTGTGGCGCGACGGTCGGCGTACCAGGTGTCGTCGATGTTGAGGCATACGTCGCCCCGGTCCACCGCGGTCAGCTGATCGGCGGCACCCGGTATCGCGTACCGGGCGGCACCGTCGGCGGCGGCCGGTGGCGCATACGGTTCCAGCGCCCCGGCGTTGATCGCGCGGGAGGCGAGGGTGTTGTCGATGCCGTACACCGCGTCGGCCTTGGGCGAGCCGGGGGTGAGCGCCACCGTGGACGCCAGCTGGCCGGCATCCCCGGACTTGATGATCTTGAGAGTGAGCCCGGTCTGCTGCCGGAACGTGTCGAACACCGACTCCGGGAGTGCGAAGGAGTCATGGGTGAGCAGAGTGACCTCCGCACCCGACTGTGCGTCGTCGGCGCAAGCCGTCAGGCCGGTCACGGCCAGCACGGCGGTCGCGGCCATGATCATCGCGCCGCGCGCGGCCCGACCGGCGCGAACCCGGATGTACCCGTCGCTCATCAGACTCCTCCACGTAACGTGCCCCCACCGTCTACCGATCTAACCAGCCGTGCGGCTACCTGCACGACCTAGGCGCAGCCCGGTCACATAAGTAACAATTGCATCAATAACCTCAATAATCACAGCAACAACGTGGCACCTCTCTGGACAGTGAGCGTCGGCGGGTGCATACAATGACTCGCGACAACCCTCGGCCGGGTCCGCCATGTCAGGCGAACCGAAGCCGACGCTCCCCCGAACGTCCGGCGCCGATCGACCTCGAGCAGGTCTGGTGCCCCGACCGATAGGACAGACACCAGTGCGTTTCCCCGGGCTGCCCAGCCTGCGAACCGGCCGCGTCAACCGGTCCCGCGGGGCACGGATCGTCACCGCAACCGCCGCAGTCGCCGCCGCGTTCTCCCTGGTCCTGCCGGCCGCCGCCCACGCCGCGCCCGCGCCCCAGACACCCAAGGTGGACCAGCGCGTCCTGGACTCCCTCGGCGCCTTCGCACCGGCGATCATCGGTTCGGTTGCCACACCCGGCCCGGACGGCAAGATCAATGCCGGGCTGCTGCAGCAGGCCAAGACCATGGCCGCCACGCCGGGCCTGCCGCCGCAGGTGACCGCGATCTGGCAGTCGGTCATCGACTTCCTCGGCGAACCCGGACAACGCGTGGTGGCCCGCGAACTCCGTGCCGCCGAGCGCAAGCCAGGCGATCCGGAGATCCCGCAGGGACCCAACAAGCCGCGGATTCAGGAATTCCTGTATCCGACACTCGGTTTCGGTTGCATGGGTCCGGGCGGCAACTCTCTCGGCCGTGCCCTGGTGACCGCCGGCCCGCAGCAGGCACCGGCTCCCGGCCCGCGCCGTGGCGAGGCCGGATACGTCTACACCAGCCTCGGCACCGGCCCGGCGATCACCAACCCGGCGCGCAAACTCTGGGTGAGCTGGCTCAACATCGACACCGGCCGCACCGGCCAGACGCAGCTCAAGCGCAACCCCAAGATCAACGTCAAGGAGGGTCCGGGCACCTTCACCGCGATCGCCCGCACCGGCAAGGGTCGCGTCATCTCGACCATCTACGGCGACGTGACCACCAAGACCAAGGGTCGCGTGATCTCCTGCGGCATCGTGCCGACCATCGGTCTGGCCATCGTCTGACACTTTTCTCCATCGCGACACCCCGGCCGAACGGTCGGGGTGTCGTTGTTGTTGGTGGAGGGCGACGCTTCGGGACCGAGGATGATGGCTCGGTGATCTCCCGACGGTCGCACGCATGTCACAGCTCGGACTCACGACTTGCCGCGCACCGTGCGGCCGTGCTTCTTTTAACTTGAACAACATCTGTCACACCCGCCCCATGGGTCACGGGCGGGTTGTCTGGTTGAAGGAGACGTCATGTACAGCTGGTCGCGCCGATTCATGTCGGGGAGAGAATCGCACATCGGGTCCGTCGGGCGTCGCCGTGCCGTGCGCACGGGCGTGGCCGGGCTGGCCCTCACCGTGGCCGCCACCGTCGTACTGCCGCTTGCCGGTGGGGTTTCCGACGCCGATGCCGAACCGCTGATCCCACCCAATTCCCTGACGATGGAAGGCATCCCGTTCGATTCGGAGCTCGCCGCAGCGGTCCGCATGCTCAAGGCCGCGGGCGTGGACCAGATGGCGATGCAGGCGGCACAGGCTGTTCTGGACGCCACCGGAAAGCTGTCTCCGCAGGACATCGTCGACCGCGTCGGACAGCTGCCGCTCTCCAGCGCAGCGCGTACCCGTCCGGTTGCCACCACCGACCCGACCGCACTGCTCAAAGCGCTCGGCATCCAGACCCTCACACCGTCGGTGGCACCGTTCTGCGCCACCCCCACCGCCGACAACCCGCTCGGCCTGGTGACCGGCGGCGCCGGTGCCGTATCGGGACCGTGGCCGATGAAGCAGGACCCCCTGCAGCAGTTGGCGCCGATCCTCACCCTGATCCCCGGGGTCAAGCTGCCGGAGAAACTCAACCTGGTGGACAAGGGTGAAACCGCCTACGCCTTCGTCCCCGCGACGACCACCTTGGGCACCGGGGGCAAGATGCAGGTGGCGTGGTTCAACACGACCACGCTCCAGGGAGGCTTCGCCGACCTCGCACCCGTGACCGACAAACGCACCCTCACCGTCCTTCCCCTGCTGTCCGGCGTGCGACTGGCGCCGGTGAAGACCGGAAGCGGCACCATCTTGTCCGCGGTCTTCGGTACGGCACAGGTCGGTTCGGCCACCTGCGTCTTCCTGCCCGCCGTCGGCGTGGTCACTGCGTGAGGCTTGCGTCCGGTCACAGCGAAGAGCGAGGACGCCTACGCCGGGTGATCGCCGTGGGCCGTCGGCCGAGCACGGGCCGGGTCGCCGCGTTCGCGGTCGCCGCCGCGGCGGCCACCATCTGCGGAGCCCGCGGACCGCGGCGAGCGGCGGAGATCACCAAGCCGATCCCGATCGCGCTGCTCGCCCTCGAGGTCGCCCGCGGCACCCGGCAACGCCGCGCCGCGGACAGCCTCCTGCTGGCCGGTGTGATCGGCGCATCGGCCGCCGGTGACCGCCTCATGCTGCTCGAGGAGTTCGAGACCGAACCCGACGCCAAGGACCGCCATCTTCGTTGGGGTGCAACGCTGTTCGCCGCCGCACAGCTCTGTTACATCGCGTCGATGTGGCGGGCGGGTGCGCGGCCGGACGTGTACCTGTTGGCACCGCGACTGGCACTGCTCGGCGAATCGGCCGTCGTGATGGCGCGCCATCGGCCACGACTCCTGCCCGTCCTGGGACCGTACGGTCAGACGCTGGCGACGATGTCGGCGCTGGCCGCGGACCTCGATCGGCCACAGCCACGGATGCGGGCGGGTGGCTGGCTGTTCCTCGCCTCCGACCTGACGATCCTCAACCGCCGCCATCTGCTGGACGATCCCCGTTCGCGCACGGTCGCCGAGGCCTGGGTGCTGGCCAGCTACTTCGCCGCTCAGGGACTACTGGTCACCGGACTCGATCAGCTCACGCGTCGGGCGTGACGCGCCGGCTCAACCGGCTTTGCGGCCACCGGCACCGGGCAGCACCGCGGACAATCGGTCGGCGACGCCGTCCATCTCCTCGAGTTCCAGCCCCTTGGTCTCCTCGACCTTGCGCAACACGAACACGAACGATGCCGCCGCGCAGAAGGCGAAGAAGCCGTACACCACTCCGAGACCGAGGTTCTCCGACACCGGCGGGAACAGCATGGAGATGGTGAAGTTCGCGATCCAGTTGGCCGCGGTGCACACGCCGAGCGCCACGCCGCGCAAGCGGTTGGGGAACATCTCACCGAGCATCACCCACATCACCGGCCCCCAGGTCGCGGCGAAGAACACGACGAACAGGTTGGCGCCGATCAGCGCGATGACACCCCAGGGGTCGGCCAGCGTCAGGCATTCCTTGGTGGTGTTGCCCGCCGTGCACATGACATCGCCGACGCTGCCCGATTGCTTGTAGGTCGCCTGCGTGAACGCCACACAGGCCATGAGCAACCCGACGAACATGCCGACGGACCCGGCGAGCAGCAGCTTCTTGCGGCCGATACGGTCGACGAAAAGGATGGCCACGAAGGTCATCGCGACGTTGATGACAGCGGTGATGACCGAGGTCTGGAACGACGCGCTCTCGCTGAATCCGACGGACTGCCACAGCGTCGTCGAGTAGTAGAAGATCGCGTTGATGCCGACGAACTGCTGAAAGATGGCCAGCCAGATGCCGATCCACACCAACGGGTGCAGACCGAAGGAGTGGCCGCGGATGTCGCGCACCGATGCCGACGACTCCCGCTTGACCGTCAGTTTGATCTCTTTGACCCGCTCGAGCGGATGCGCCTCGCCGGTCACCTCCTGCAGGATGCGTGCCGCCTCCTCGTCGCGGTTGCGGCCCACCAGGTATCGCGGCGACTCCGGGATCGTCAGTGCCAGAAGGCCGTATACGACGGCCGGGATGACGCCGACGAGGAACATCCAGCGCCATGCCTCGAGTCCGAACCACAGTTCGGACGACGCGGTGCCGGCGGCGTCGGCGAGCAGAGCGTCGGAGAGCAGCGCCGCGAAGATTCCCAGGGTGATGGCGAGTTGCTGCATGGAGGCCAGCGCACCGCGATAGCGGGCCGGGGCGATCTCCGAGATGTAGGCGGGCGCGATCACCGACGCGATGCCGATACCGATGCCGCCCAGCACGCGCCAGAGGAGCAGGTCCCACACGGTCACCGTGAAGCAGGTTCCGATCGCCGAGACCACGAAAAGCACTGAGCCGAGCAGCATCACACGCTTGCGGCCCCAGACGTCGGCGAGCCGGCCGGCGAACCAGGCACCCAGCGCGCAGCCGAGCAGCGCGATGGCCACCGCGAAGCCGGTGAAGAAGCTGTTCAGGCCGAAGGTGTCCTCGATGGAATCGACGGCTCCGTTGACCACCGAACTGTCGAAACCGAACAGGAATCCGCCGACCACCGCGGCGATACTGACGCCGATGACCTTGGCCGTATGTTGTTCGGCCACTTCACGCTGATGTGCTTCCGACATGACGTGGACCTCGCCGTCCGCGGTCTCGGACTTCCCGCGAACCGGAAAGACGCAGTGCCCTTCAGGCTACTCACGCCGCGTCGTCGTCATGGCGACCTTGCGAATCGGCGTTTCGCCGGCCGACTGACGAGGTCGCGCAGCTCAGGCGGTCGCCCGTCCCCCACAGGTCGAGTACTGCGGATTGACCATCGGCACAAAGGCCATCGCGCCGATCTTCTGGTGAATGCGGAAGACCACCGGACCCGAGCCGGGATGCAGATCTGCCTGCCAGCGCACCGACGGCGCACGACCCGGGACCGTCACCGAGCCGGTGCGTCCGGTCCGCAGATTGCGCCAGGTGACCCTGACCTCGGCGCTGTACTCGAGCGCCTGGGGCTTGGTGAGGCTGTAGCCGATCAGCGAGATGGCCGGCCCGGGCAGCCCGTCGGCGGGGAACCGGATCTGGTTGAAGACGTCGACGCGCACCGGCAGCGGCCCCAGCGGCCACGGATTGGCGCTGCCGCACTTGAGTGTGGTGACCAGATTGGGTTCGGTGTACTCGGGGATCGCGCGCGCCTGCCCGCTTCCCGCAAGGGCGGCGACGGCCGCGATCAGCACACCGATCACGATCCCGATCGATCGTGTCCGCATCCGACGATTGCTATCCACCCCGTGAACCATGGAAGGAGTGTAGAAGGTCGTAGGCGCGGATCGGGCCGGGTCTGGGAGACTTGGCCCATGGCGAAACTGCAGATTGCCCAGGACGAAGCCGCCGACGAGCTGTTGTCCACCGACCCGTTCGCGCTGCTCACCGGCATGTTGCTCGATCAGCAGTTCCCGATGGAACGCGCCTTCGCCGGGCCGGCGAAGATCCGGGACCGCTTCGGCAACATCGACCCCGCCGAGATCGCCGACGCCGACCCGGACGCATTCGCCGACCTGTGCGCCACCCCGCCCGCCATCCATCGGTACGGCCGGTCGATGGCAGGTCGGGTGCAGGCGCTGGCCCGCGTCGTCACCGATGAGTACGGCGGCGACGCATCCCGTATCTGGACCGAGGCCACCTCGGGCGCCGATCTGCTGGCCCGGGTGCAGGCGTTGCCCGGATTCGGTGAGCAGAAGGCGAAGATCTTCACCGCGCTGGTCGCCAAGCAACTCGGCGTGACCCCGGCCGGCTGGACCAAGGTGGTCGGCGACTACGGCAAGAAGGGTTACCGGTCGGTGGCCGACGTGACCGATCCGGAATCCCTGCAGAAGGTGCGGGACTTCAAGAAGGCGGCCAAGGCCCGCGCCAAGGAAGCCGGTTCCCAGCGGGTGGGCAAATAACCTAGGGTCGGCTCATGAGTCAGAGTTCGTCGCACCTGCCTGCGGCCCGCCAAGGCGCCGACGCCGGGCGTGCCCTCGTCGAGGTTCCGTTCCGACTGGGTTTTGCGATCACCGGCGTCGTCCTGACGGCCGCGGAGTCGGCGGTGACCATCGCCCGCATCACCGCGAACAGCGTTCAGCACGAACTGAATCAGGCGATCGGCCTCGAGGGCGACGAGCTGGGCAGCGCCCGCACCCCGCTGGCCCTGCTGAGCCAGCTCGCCGAGCTGCTGGGCCCGGACCGTCCCTTCGGTCGCATCCTCGCCGCGGGTGGGCCACTCGAGCGGCTGCTCAACCCGGACGGGGTGATCGATCGCCTGACCGCCAAGGACGGCCTGTTGGAGAAGTTGACCGAGCCGGGCGGTCTCCTCGATCAGATGGCCGAGGATGGCGGCATCCTGGTCCGGCTGACCGCCAAGGACGGCCCGCTCGACCGCCTCACCCGCAAGGGCGGGGTGGTCGATCAGTTCACCGAGAACGAGGGCATCCTGGAGCGGCTGACCTCCGAGGGCGGGATCGTCGACAAGCTCACCGCACCCGACGGCGTGCTCGAGAAGGTGACCGCCCCCGGCGGCGTCCTGGACCGCCTCGCCGACGACGGCGGCCTGCTCGACCAGTTGGTCGGCGAAGGTGGCGCCGTGGAACGGGCGATCGCGCCCGGCGGCCCCCTCGATCGCATCAGCGAACTCACCGAGGTGATCGGCCAGCTCGCACCGACGCTGCTGGCCATGCAGGACACCGTCCACGAACTCGGTGAGACCGTCGACCTGCTCAACCAGACCGTCGCTCCGCTCGGCGGCCTCGCCGACCGGCTGCCCAAGCGCCTCACCCGCGCCAAAGGGTCGGGCGGCGCCGGCCACGGCGAACTCCCGCCGGGCGAGCGCAACGGTTATCCGCAGTCCTAAGTGGTTGCTCCGGTGGGACCACTGAGCTCGAATCGGTGGACGCTACGTCTCCGAGCCTGAACCGGGCCGCAGCGCGGCACCCACGTCAGTGATCGCGTCGGCCAATAGCCCTGCGTAGCGATCGACGTCCGGCATCACCGCGGGTGACGTGGTCACCGACAGAGCGACCGCGGTGCCGAGGCCGTGCACACCGTGGGTGAGCCCCTGAGCCGGGGACAGCGCCGGAAACCCGGTGCTGAACAACACTTTTCCGTCATCCTCGGCGTCGCCGATCGCGAAGTCGGCGGCACCGCGGTCGACGGAGGAGACGACCGTGATCCCGATGACCGTGGTCGGCCGGCGGGTCGGATCGAACTGGCGCAGTCCCCAGTGCGTCAGCAGCGGGGGCGTCGCCGCGCTCGCCTGCCGCGATGCACGGCGGGCGGGATCGGCGCCGGCCCGCCGGGCCGCGGCGATCCCATCGGCGATCCGGCGGGCACGGTCGCGCAGATCGCCCACATCGGTGTGCAGGTCGACACCGGTGTTGCGAAAGTTGTTGCGCGCCTCGGTCTCTGTGTCAGCGCCGATCGTGAGTTCGACGCCATAGGACCGATCGGGGTCGTCGAGATAGGCGGGCAGGGCGATCGAGATCGCGGTGAGAGCGGCCACGGTCACGCTGACGCCACCACCGGTCAGGTCCGCCCGGTCGACGACGAGCACGCGCAACGCTCGTCCGGCGTCCGGCTGCTCGTTGAGTGGACTCGGCGCGTAGCCCGGTGCCGTCGGCCCCCAACGGGTCGACAACCGCCAGGCGTACAGGCCGCGAGCGACCATCTCGGTGACCTGCAACGGAATTCGTGACAATCCCCAGACACTTGCGGCGATGCACGTGACCCCACGATGCACACCGGAGTCGCGGCGCAGGGCGCCGATCGGCTCGGGCGGCGCGGTGAACAACCGGCGCGCGATCTGCGCGGTGCGACGACCGTCGCCGAGTGCGTGTGCGATCTGCAACACCACAACAACGGCTCCGCCGTCACACCGCGGCGCGCCGGTCAGCGGACCGCAGACGTGCAGACGCCAGGCCGCGGCACTGGGCACCAGTTGGTCGGCCATCAGACCGGCGATATGCGTCAGGCACTCGGACCACGTCGACACCTCGGTGTGGGTACGGATTTGGCCGGCGTCGGGGTTGCGGGGAACCCAGTACGGGCGGTCGATGGTGCCGGGCAGGTCCAGGACAGCCAGGCGGAGGTCGTCGACGTGCCGGGCCTGCATGAGCAGCCGTTCGGCGATGGCGTCGAGTGAAAGTTGCGGCTCGGCAAAGCAATACACCACGAACTGGTCGTTGGAAATCGCCGACGCCGTCCAGTACGACATCGCGTCGGCAAAGGCGAGTCGCTGCATCACACCATCAGACCATGCGCCGCATACGACCACGCGGCGCGGGAAGCGTCCATTCCCGCGCCGCGTGTCGCCGAGGCGAACTCAGTTGCCGGTGAGCTTGTCCTTGATCTTGCCGGCGGCGTCCTTGACGTCCTCGACGCCATCCTTGATCGCCGAGGAGATCTGGTCGCCCTTGCCCTCGTTCTTCAGCTGGTCATCGCCGGTGGCCGATCCGGCGGCCTCCTTGGCCTTGCCGCCGAGATCCTCGGCCTTGTTCGAGATCTTGTCGTCGAGTCCCATGATGTTGTTTCCTCTCATTCTTCGGTTGTGCCGCGCCACACCAGCGGGGCGCGACGCCCATTCGGATCCTGATGGACCCGAAAAGCTTTCGGCCGCGACTTAGGCGGGTCAGCCTCGCCGGTTCTCCAGATGTACGAGCGCCTGGACGTGCAGATCCGAGCCGGGAACGGCCTTCCTGATGCTCTCCACGGCATCGCCGAGGACGCCGGCGATCTCGGCATAGGAGCGCGTCGGCCGGGCCGTGACGGTCAGCCGGATCAGTTTGCGCGCACGATCGTCCGTTGCCTTGACCGACACCTGGTCGAACATCGTGTGGCCGGCGAGGTCGTCGGCCACCGCGGCCGCGATCAATTTGGGAGCCACGGTGAGCGTGCCGCCGGCACCGCTGCCGTCCAGCGTGAGGTCGTCGACCCGACCGGGCCGGATCACCGAGGTCACCAGCCGCCAGCCCCAACAGAAGGCGATGATCGCCACTGCCACGAGCACCCACGGCCACCAGTCGGTCTCCACGAATCGAAGCACGGCACCGGCGTCGATACGCTCGACCCAGCCGGCGACCGGCGCGACGTCGGCCCGCCACAGGATGGCACCCAACCCCACGACCAGGCACAGCAGACCGACGATTGCGACCGAAACACGGTGCCACACCGCAGGTATCCGGTTCATGCGGCCACCCCTTTCACGTTGTGGGCACTGCGGCGCCGACGGCGGGTCAGGCGCACCTTGGCCGTCATCCGTCGATCCACTCCGGCCAGTACATGCTCGACGGCATGCACGACGTCGGCTCGACTCACCGCGTCGTCCCGGGTAGTGACGGTGACCCTGGCGCGCCGGCGACCGACGACCGTCGTCGCATTCTCGACGCCGGGCAGGTCGGCCACCACGGCACTGCAGCGTCGGGCGACATCGCCGGGTCGGGTCCACATGACCTCGTAGCCGGCGAGACTGATGTGAGTGCGGCGACGCGGTTTGACCGCGATCCACAGCATCACGAGGCCCGCCACCACCAGCCCGATCGCTGCCGGCCACATCCACTCCCACCAGGAGATATCGGCGATCCAGTCGGCGGCACTGTGCAGCCATTCGGCACCGTCGAGCCACCCGATGTGCACCAGCAGGTCGCGGACCGCGATCACCGCCACACCGAACAGCGCGACGCCGACGAAGGTTCCGGCGACCGCAGCACCGGGAGTGGTTGCCGGGACGAACACCGTGCCGCCGCTGATGTCGGCGGTCTTGTCGACCGTCGGCTTCGCCGTCGGCGCTTCGGTTGTCGCGGCGGGCGATGCTGTCGAGGTCGTCGAGTCGGTATCGTCTTGTAATCCGCTGGTCGTCATCGCTTCTCCCCTTCTCCATCGTCACCCTCGGTGGACGGGTCGGCGGGCGGGTTCGGAAGGTCAACGAACCCGGACCGTCGCCGTCGGCTCGCTTCTCGGGAAAGTATCTGCGCCACTGTCACATCCACGCGCGAGGGACGAAGGCCGGTCAGCCGTGCCAGTTCGTCCGCGACATGTGTCCGGACCCGGAGACAGACGTCGGTCACCGCACACGGCCATTGCAGGGCCACCGTGATCGCCACCCGCGGAGCGGCTTCGGACATGTCGACACTCGCCTGCGGATAGTCCGAACCCACCAGGGCCCGCCCGGGGGAACTCCCCCCGAGAAGCGAACCGACCGTGCCCTGATACTGCACCACGCCGTCGATGTCGAGAGCCGCAGCGGCAGCGATCTTCTCGCCGACCCGATCGGCGATCACCAATCCCCCGCGCGGATCATCGATCGCCGGAGCCGCCGTCGCGGCCGTCGCGGTGTCGATGGTGCCGACGCCGCGTTCGACGGTCGCCGGCTCAGCCACGGTTACGGCTCCGCAACAGCGCACCGAGGTCGATCGTTCCGTCGCGCTGCAGGCCCAAAGCAAGGCCGATACCACCGAGCAGCACGGCCAGGACGAACCCGCCGAAGCCGCCGGTGGTGGCGGCGATCGCCAGTAGCAGTCCTACCAACAATCCTAGAGTTGCGTTGTTGTTCATCGACTTTCACCTCGTGTTCGATCGACAATGCTCGACCCGCCGGGGGCGGCGGTGTAGGTATCGCGCTCGCCGGCGGTCTCGGTTGCGCGCGAGATGTCCTCGACGGTCACGTGCAGCGGAAAGCCGGCGACCTCCTCACCGGCCCGGCGGGCTGCGGTCGCGACCGCGCGCAGGTCACTGGTGAGGTCGACGATGATGTGCACCTCGCCGGACTCGTCGTCGAGGGCCACACCGCTCACCCGGCCTCCGGGCAGGTAGGTGGCCACCTCGCCGAAGAGACCCCCGTGTAGTCCGGTGACACCGGGTACGGCCAGCACGGCGGCCGCCACCTGCTCGGCCACCGAACCCCCGTCGGCTGAGGTCGCCGCACCGGCGACGTCCGCCGAGGCGGAGTCGTCACCGGTGCTGACCTCGTCGTTGGTCGACATCACTGCACGCGCGGGGTCTCGGAACCGGAATCGTCGTCGTCGAAGCTGATGTCGTGAACCGTGACGTTCACCTCGGTCACCTCGAGTCCGGTCATCTGCTCGATCGCGGAGATGACGTTGCGCCGGATTGCGGCAGCGAGTCGGTGGATGGCGACGCCGTAGTCGGCGACGATCGAGACGTCGACGGCCGCCTGCCGCTCGCCCACCTCCACGGTGATGCCCTGGGTGGTGCTGGCGGTGGTGCCGGGCAGCACGTCGCGCACCTTGCCGACGACGCGCTCGGTTGCGCCACCCAGATCGTGGACACCGTCGACCTCACGGGTGGCGATACCGGCGATCTTGGCGACAACGGTGTCGGCTATCGAGGTACGCCCGCGGTCACCGGCGCCTGACTCGTCGCGTCGTGCCAGCGCTCGACCCTTGGCGGTGGTCGCTTCCGCGCCCGCAGGAGGGGCATCGGTCGGGTCAGCGGCCTTCGTGGTGGTTGTGGTCTCGGACACCTGCGAACTCCTTCGTTCGTCGTATTCGCTTGCCGTCTTCTGTTGTTCGTTCGCATCAGCGCGAACTCCACGGCACACGGCGTCATGCCGATTGTCGATCCCGCATCTCCTCCGCGGTCCGTGTATAGAGTCAGTCGTAGTGAACACGAAAAGCGCACGCGTAAATTTACGTGATTCAGACCACAGCGGCGGGCTTGTTCTCGCCGAAATGAGCGACGACGATCTTGCCGGCGCCGCCGCTGTGGGCGACCAGGATGCCTTCGAGATCCTGGTGACGCGGCTGTCTCCCGGACTGCTGCGCTACCTGCGCCGGATGGTGACCGATCCGCAGATCGCCGAGGACCTGGCCCAGGACACCCTCCTGGATGCGTGGAAAGGGCTGCCCGACTTCGAGTTCCGCAGCACATTCCGCACCTGGATGTTCGGTATCGCACACCGCAAGACCGTCGACTATCGGCGGCGGCATCACGATGTGCCCACCGACGAGGAGAAGTTCGCCGATCTCGCAGCAACGGCCCCGCTGCCGGCCGACGAGGTGGAACGGCGAACCCTCATGGAGGCGCTACGCGCCGAACTGCCCAATCTGCCCGAGACCTCGCGAGCGGCGTGGTGGCTGCGCCATGTCGAAGGACTCAGCGTCGCCGAGATCTCGCGGGTGCTGCAGGTGAGCGAGGGCTCGGTGCGCGGCCATCTCCAGCGCAGCCGCAAGTTCTTGTCCACCCGGCTTGCTCCGTGGCGACCCTCGGATGGCGCGCCACCGGGCGCTCGCGAAACCGAACCCGCGAGAGACACCACGTCCATCGAGAGAGGAGGCCCCGGTGAGCAGTGACATCTACATCGAGGATTGCGACGACGATACCGATGCCTGGTTGATCGAGGCCGGGCGCTCGATCGACGAGCCGGAAGGCGACGTGCGACGGCTCGTCACCTCCATCTCCGCCGGGCTCGGCCGGGTCCGCAGGTCCGCCCGCATCCTGGACACCGACGACGAAGCCGTCGCGGTCAGTGACCGGATCGTGAAGCAGCTCATCGCGATCGGTGTCCGCAGAAGCGTCCAACGGCTCGTCGTGTTCGCGTCGATCGACGGCGACGGCCGCACGGTCGACGGTGTGCGAATCGGCCTCATCGCACGCTACGGCGACGACCTGGCCGCGCTCTCCGACAGCATCCGCGACGTGGTCGACGACGTGCTGATCGACACCATCGGCTCCGAGAGCTCAACGACGGCAAGACGCAACATCACCGTGCGATGGCAGGACGTGTACACCCGGGAGTGGCTGACCTGACCAGGCCAACCACGAGCCACCCCCCTGCTGGTTGAGCCGGCACGGTCGAGCGAAGCGAGACCGAGCCGTGTCGAAACCACCAGCGCGACAAGCCTATTCGCTTCGCCAGAGGCTTCCAGGCTCCTAGCTGCGTTCGTCGCATCTCGGCCGTCGCGCCATCAAGCAACCAAGGCCGCCACCAGCAGCCGCGGTAGCGTCTGGCTGGGTGCCGGTGACACCATCAGCGCTTGCCGGCACTCCAGGCATACGGGAGGTCGGCGCCGTTGAGCACGTGGTCACCCACCGCCTGCAGCTTGTAGATCAGCGGATTGTGCGCGGAGATGGTGCGGGCGTTACGCCAGTGCCGGTCGAAGCGGAGTCGCTCGGAGGTGATGGACGCGCCACCCACCTCGAAGAGTTCGGTCACCGCGGCGAGGACCAGTGGGATCACCACGCTCTGTGCTCGGGCGACATCGAATTCCACGCGGTCGAGCAGTTCCTCGTCCTGACCACCGGTAGCAAGCAACCGGTCGAGTTGGTCGGCGATGTCGAGAACAAGGGTTCGGGCGGCGTAGGCCGCACCGGCGGCCCGTCCGATCACCTGCTGTACCAACGGATCCTCGCGAGGCAGGTCGGCCGGGGCGTGGGTGAACGTCCGGTTGCGGTTGCGCACCCAGTCGGCGATGTCGTCGGTGGCGCGCTGCGCGATGCCCGCGACGACTGCGAGCTGCACGAGTTGCAGGTAGGACGTCGCATACGTACGGCCGGCCCCGCCGTAACCCGGCCCCAGGATGCGATCCTCGGTGACCGTCACATCGTTGAATTCGGTTGTGCCGCTGGCGGTCAGGCGCTGACCGAATCCGTCCCAGTCGTCGTGCTGGGTGACGCCGTCGGCTGCTGCGTCGACGAGCACCGACACCCGTTCGCCGTCCTTGTCGGCGGCGACGAGGATGTGGTCGGCGTACAGGCTGCCGGTGCTGTAGTACTTGGTGCCGTTCAGTTTCCACGACGACCCGTCCGGCGTGATCGAGGTCTGGTAGCGGCCGATGGCGCCGACGCCCGGTTCGGTGATCGCGTTGCCCACGAGTGTGCCGTCGGCAACGGCGCGTAGCCACTGATCGCGATCGGCACCGGGCTCGGCCAGCAGCTGGTCCTCGACAAACGACCAGTGCACCCGAAGTGCTTGCGGCAGATTGGATTCCGCGACCGCGAGGTCGATGAGCAGCCGGAACAACTGACGGACCGACGCGCCGAACCCGCCGAACTCCGCGGGCACCCGCAGCGCGCCGAATCGAGCCTCGCGCAACCAGCCCACCTCGTCGAAGGCCAGCGAGCGATCGTCCTCGCGCTGCACCGCTCCCTCGGCGATGCGCGCGAAGATGGGCGCGAAGATCTCGTCGAGCCGTTCGTCGGAGTAGCCGCCCGGTTCGGTCGACACCCCGGTGATGGCGGGGTCTGCGGATGGCGGGGTCGGGACGGTCGCGGTCACCAGGTGTCCTCTCGGATCGCTGTCAGGTCGCCGGTCAGTGTCGTCGCGGACCGGGCGTGCGACCACGGTTGCAACCGGGGTGATCACAACGTGAATCCCGCCATGATGTCGGGCTGGCGGGAAGTGTGGTCCGGTCACCGGGTAGATGTAGTGGTAACTCTCGACACTGTGCCGATGCCGGATGGCATCGTCGACATCTGGAAGGCGACATGGCAGAACTCGACTCCCTGGACCCCGACACCCCGGTCGTCGTCGGCGTCGGGCAGGCCTCCGAACGGCTCACCGACCCCGATTACGAAGCACTCGGCGAGGCCGCGCTCGCCGCGCGCGCCGTCGGGGCAGCGATCAGCGATGCGGGTGCGTCGACCGCCGCAATCGCCAACGCGGTGGACACCGTGGCCGCGATCCGGTCCTTCGAGATCTCCAGCCCCTTGTCCGCCTCACCCCTGGGGCGTCCGGACAATATGCCGCGGGCGGTTGCCGCGCGCACCGGACTGGACCCGCGGAAGGCGATTCAGTCGATCACCGGCGGACAGGCCCCACAGACCATGCTCGTCGAGTTGGCCGGCACGATCGCCGCCGGACGATCATCGGGTGCGGTCATCTTCGGCGCCGAGGTCATCTCGACGGTCCGGGACCTGATGACCAAGCCCGCCGACCAGCGCCCCGATTTCGGCGAGCAGATCGGCGGGCCGCTCGAGGATCGCGGCTTCGGGCTGCGCGGCATCACGAGTCTGCCTGAGGCGCGTCACGGCCTGCGCACGCCGATGCCGCAGTACGCCCTGCTGGAGAACGCCCGCCGCCATCGCCTCGGCCTCGACCGGGATGCCTACGCCCGCAGCATGGGCGAGCTCTTCGCGCCGATGACGCGGGTGGCGGCCGCGAACCCGCACGCGGCCGCCCCCACCGAGCGCTCGGCGGACGAGCTCGTGACCGTCACCGACTCCAATCGGCTTGTCGCCGACCCCTTCACCCGCCTTCTCGTCGCGCGCGATCAGGTCAACCAGGCGGCCGCGTGTGTGGTGATGTCGGTGCGGGCCGCCCGGGCCGCGGGTATCGACCCGAGCCGATGGGTCTTCCTGCACGGGCACGCCGCGCTGCAGGAACAGACGCTGATGGCACGTCCGGATCTCAGCACTGCTCCCGTCGCCGGCGCCGCACTCGACCATGCCCTCGCGGTCGCGGAGATCGGCCTCGACGACGTCGCCCACCTCGACATCTACAGCTGCTTCCCGATCGCGGTGTCCAACATCTGCGAGGCCACCGGCCTGCGGCCCGACGACCCCCGCGGCCTCACCGTCACCGGCGGCCTGCCGTTCTTCGGCGGCCCGGGCAACAACTACTCGATGCACGCGATCGCCGAGATCGTCACCCGGGTGCGGCAGTCTCCCGGCGACTACGGGGTCGTCGTCGCCAACGGCGGCATCCTCAGCAAGCACGCGGTCGGCGTCTACTCGACAACGCCCACCGGATGGCGCCACGACGACAGCGCCGGCATCCAGAAACGCCTCGACGCCCGCCCGGCCGTCCGTCGCCGCGACGACGCCGACGGGGACGCGATCATCGAGACGTTCACCGTGGTGCCGCACAAGGACGGACGACGCACCGGCATCGTCATCGGCCGGTTGGTCGACGCCACCGGCGCCGTCGGTGAGCGCTTTGTTGCCAACACCGACGCCGATGACACCGAACTCATCGACATCCTGGCCGCCGGCGACCCGATCGGGATGCCGATGGTCGCGCGGTCGACGCCGGAGGGGAACCGGGTCTACGCGAGTCGCGACACACTGCGCCGTCTGCACCCGCCGACACCGCCGGCGTTCCGGGATCACTACGAGCACATCGAGATCCGCCGCGATGGACACGTGCTCGAGGTGACCATCAACCGTCCGGAGGCGCGCAACGCATTGCATCCGGCGGCCAACGAGGAACTCGACTCCGTCTTCGACGCCTACTTCGCCGACCCCGACCTGTGGGTCGCGATCCTGACCGGAAAGGGCGACAAAGCATTCTCGGCGGGCAATGACCTCTCCGCCACGGCAAGTGGCGCCGCGTTCGCCGTCCCCAAGAACGGCTTCGCGGGTCTGACGTCGCGCGAGAGCCTGCCCAAGCCGGTGATCGCCGCCGTCAACGGGTACGCACTCGGCGGCGGTTTCGAGATCGCACTCGCGTGTCACCTGGTGGTCGCCGGTGACGACGCCACCTTCGGGCTGCCGGAGGTTCGGGTCGGGCTCGCCGCAGCCGCTGGTGGACTCGTCCGTCTGCCGCGCGCACTCGGCCCGGCGCTGGCCCGCGACATGATCCTGACCGGTCGCCGGCTGTCCGCGACCGAGGCAGCCGCAGCCGGCATCGTCAGTCGGGTCGCGCCGTCGGGCAAGACACTCGAGGTGGCGCGGGACGTGGCCGCCGAGATCCTCGCCGGTTCGCCTGCGGCCGTTCGGGGATCCCTGACCACGATGGAGAAGACCGCCACCATTGCCGACCCGATCGAGGCGATTCGCGCGAGCACCGCGGTGCTCGACGACCTCATCGCGAGTAAGGACACCCTCGAGGGCATCACCGCGTTCGTGATGAAGCGAACGCCCAACTGGTCGGGGACCTGAGCGGCGACGCTATCTACGCGGCCCGGTGGCCGGGTCGCGCCCGGTCAGGCGCAGGAGCAATGCCTCGGCGTCCGCTGCCGGCTCCGGGAGTAGGTGCCCGGATGCGTACTGACCCCCCGCAACGGCCTCCGGCGTGACGAGCCGCCGGGCGATGACGATCGCCGGACCGATTGCGCGCGAAGGCATCCGATAGTCGATACCGTTTGCCGCCGCGATATCCCAGGCGTGTACCAGCGCGTCCATCATGTTGATCGATGCCGCCTGGACGGCACTGAAGGTGCCGAACGGCAACCGACACCTGCGCGATCCATCACACGACGGCCACGCGTCGGCACTCGCCGCAACCGACTCGGCCAACGCACGTCGAAGTGGGGCCGGATCACCGCGCGGCGCCGGCGCTGTGCGCGGTGTATCGGTCTCGGCACGAGCGAACGACGTGAACTTGTCGGTCACGGCGATGATGTGGCCGACCACGTCGGCCACCGACCATCCCGCGCACCGCGACGGTCGGGGCCAGTCGCAGTCGTCGAGCACGTCGACGACGGCGACGAAGCCGTCGAGCGCCTCGGCCAACCGGGTTGCCTCGTCACGCATCGTCATCTCCGATCCGACCCTACTGGCTGATCGGCGCGAAATCCGACCACGCCTTCGGCGGCTCCTCCGCTCACCTGTCCCGGGTGGTTATGGCTCGTTGCGGCGGCATCAAGTCCGTTGCGTCGCTCGTCGGCCCGTTGTTCCTCGCGCTCATGCTCACGGTTGCCGTGGCCCCGATCCCGTCGTGGTTGCGCCGCAAGGGCTGGCCGACGTGGGCGTCGTTCCTCGTCACACTGGCACTGGTCTACGGCATTCTGATCGGTCTGTTCGCATCTCTGGTGTTCTCGGTCGCCCGGCTCGCGACGATCCTGCCCACTTACAGCGCCAAGTTCAACGATCTCGTCGGCGACTTCAAGAGCTTCCTCACCTCGCACGGGGTCAGCGAGGACAAGGTGCACGCCATCCTGTCGAACGTCGATTCCAGCAAGGTGATCTCGGTGGTCACCGACCTGCTGTCGAGCACGCTCAGCATCACCTCGGCACTGATCCTGATCCTCGCCCTGCTGCTGTTCATGGCCGCCGATGCCGTGGGCTACGACGACCGGATGGAGACGTTGCGGCGCACCCGGCCCGACATCGCGGCCGCGTTCTCGTCGTTCTCCCGCGGCACGCGCAGCTACCTGTGGGTGTCCACGGTCTTCGGCTTGATCGTCGCGGTCCTCGACACCGGTGCACTGGCGCTCATGTCGGTGCCGCTGCCGGTGCTGTGGGGGTTGCTGTCGTTCATCACCAACTACATTCCCAATATCGGCTTCGTCATCGGGGTGATTCCGCCGGCACTGCTCGCGTTGCTCGACGGCGGGCCGGACAAGATGCTGCTGGTCATCATCGTCTACAGCGTGATCAACGTGATCATCCAGTCGGTGATCCAGCCGAAGTTCGTCGGCGACGCCGTCGGGCTGTCGACGACGCTCACGTTTGTCTCGCTCCGTTTCTGGTCGTGGGTGATCGGCCCGCTCGGCGCGATCCTCGCCGTGCCCCTGACCATGATGGCCAAGGCACTGCTCATCGACATCGATCCGGCCACCCGATGGGCCGACGTCCTGCTGTCGTCGTCGAGTCCGCGAAAGCCCGACGACGACGCAGCCGAGAGCACGGCCACCGCTGACGATCCACCGGGTGGCGATCCAGACGTGCCGCCCGGGACCGTGGCCTCGACGCCGTGAACGCTCGCCGGTGACCTGGTTGACGGTGAGCAGACCCGGGGGTTCGCTTGTGGGGAGACATTGGGTAGATTTCTCACCACAGCATTCTGATCACACCCGTTTACAGATAGGCATCGCCCGCCATGGACATGAACTGGTCGGAGGCCGACACCGCGTTTCGCGACGAGGTCCGCGCCTTCCTCGACGAGAAACTGACGCCCGACCTGCGTGCCGCGGGCACCCTCCGGACGAGTGTCTACGCCGACCACGAGGCGTCGATGACCTGGCAGGCGATCCTGCACGAGCGCGGCTGGGCCGCACCGGCCTGGCCGGTCGAGTACGGCGGTTGCGATTGGTCGCTCACCCAGCACTACATCTTCAGCCGCGAGTCCATCCTCGCCGGCGCTCCTGCCCTGTCCCCCATGGGAATTCGCATGGTGTCGCACGCCATCATGGCCTTCGGCACCCAGGAGCAGAAGGACTTCTTCCTACCCGGAATCCTCGACGGCAGCGTGTTCTTCTGCCAGGGCTACTCCGAGCCGGAATCCGGCTCCGACCTCGCCTCGCTGTCGATGGCCGCGGTCAGCGACGGCGACGATCTGGTGGTGACCGGCAGCAAGATCTGGACCACCCACGCCGCCGAGGCCAATTGGATCTTCTGTCTGGTCCGCACCTCACGACTCGAGCGCAAGCAGCAGGGCATCACCTTCCTGCTGATCGACATGAACTCCCCCGGGGTCGAGGTGCAGCCGCTGGTGTTCGCGTCCGGTGAGCAGGTGCAGGCGCAGGTCTTCTTCGACGGTGTGCGCGTCCCCAAGAAGAACGTGCTCGGAAAGATGGACGACGGCTGGACCGTCGCGAAGTATCTGCTGGTCTTTGAGCGTGGTGGCGGCGCTGCGGCTCCGGCCCTGCAGGTCATGGCCGAGACCCTCGGACAGGACGCGGCACATGTGACTGCGCCGAACGGCGGTCCACTGTCCGAGGACCCTGCCTTCGTCCACAAGCTCGCCGACCTCAAGGTGCGCGCCAAGATCCTCGAGGTGCTCGAGTACCGGGCACTCGCCGCCATGAGTTCCGGCAAGGATCCGGGGTCGATCGCGTCGATGCTCAAGATCCTCGGAACCGAACTGAGCCAGGAGATCACCACCCTGGCGCTGGAGGCAGCCGGACCACACGGTCGCGTCTTCCAGCCGCATGCCACACGTCCGGGCGGCCCGATCTTCCAGTACACCGCCCCCACCGACGGTTACGTCAGTGGCGAAGCGTGGCAGGCCGTCGCCCCCCTGCACTACTTCAATGACCGGGCCGGCTCGATCTACGCCGGCAGCAACGAAATCCAGCGCAACATCCTGGCCAAAGCCGCTCTGGGTCTGTAAGAGGAGACGAGACTGATGGACTTCACACTGACACCCGAGCAGCAACTCCTCGCCGACGGGCTGGGCAAGTTCCTCGACGCCCGCTACGACCTGCAGGCCAGCCGTGAGGCGGTCAAGGTCGGAGCCGGATGGCAGCCCGAGATCTGGCGTGCACTCGCCGACGAACTCGGCGTCATCGGGGCCTGCCTGCCCGAGGCCGTGGGTGGCGACGACGGCGGACCCGAAGAGCTGATGGTGGTGACCGAGGCGTTGGGCCATGCCCTCGTCGTCGAACCGTTCGTCGACTCGGTGGTCCTCGGCGCACGCCTGTTGCACGCCACCGGCGCCGAGCCCGCCCTGGCCGCGGCCCGGCGGATCGCTGCCGGCGAGGCCGTGAGTGCCCTTGCCGCACTGGAGGATTCCTCCGGAGGCGTACTCTCCCGCATCGCCACGAGCGCCGACCGCGACGGCGACGGCTGGGTCATCAACGGCACCAAGGCCGTCGTCACCTCCGCACCGATCGCCGACTACCTGATCGTCAGCGCACGCACCGCGGGCGAACCCGATGACCCCGCCGGTGTCTCGCTGTTCCTACTCGAACTCGGCGACAACGCCCCGGCCGGCCTCACCTCACATCCGTTGCGCACCATCGACGATCGGGTGGCCGCCGACCTGGTGTTCACCGATGTCCGGGTACCCGCCGACGCGCTGATCGCCGAGAGCGCCATCGACCTTCTCGAACGCGCCTGGGACGAGGCGACCGCCGCGGTGGTCTCCGAGGCCGTCGGCCTGATGCGCAAGGTCTTCACCGACACCGTCGAGTACGCCAAACAGCGACAGCAGTTCGGCGTGCCGATCGGCAGTTTCCAGGCGCTGCAGCACCGCATGGTCGACATGCACCTCGAGCTCGAACAGTCGGTCGCGGCACAGTATTTCGCGATCCTGTCGCTCGACGACGCGCCCGCCGAACGTGCGGCTGCGGTCTCTGCCGCGAAGGCCACCATTTCCCGCGCGGCCCGCTTCATCGGCCAGAACGCGGTGCAGTTGCACGGCGGCATGGGCATGACCGAGGAACTGGCCATCGGGCATTACTTCAAGCGCCTCACCGCCGTCGAATACGAGTTCGGTACCGCCGACGCACATCTCGCGAGGTTCGCGGCGTCTTCCTGAGCTGAGGTTGCCCGCTGAGGTTGCCCGTTGACTCGCCTGGCGAGTCAATGGGCAACGCCCGGGCTCACCTGTCCAGCCACACCGGCTCTCGTTTCGCGAGGAACGCCCCGATTCCCTCCTGGGCGTCGCAGGTCACCGCATTGGTCGCCATGGTGTCCGACATGAGGTCGTACGCGGCATCCTCGTCGAGCTCGATCTGCCGGTAGAAGGCCTGCTTACCGATCGACACCGTCGACGCGCTCGACGATGCGATCCGGGTGGCCAGTTCGCGCACGGTCGATTCCAGCTCGTCGTCGTCGACGACGCTGCCGATCAGTCCCCAGTCCGCGGCGGTCTCGGCATCGATGGGATCGCCGGTGAGCAGCATGTGCATGGCCCGCTTGCGGCCGATCGCGCGGGTCAGGGCGACCATCGGAGTCGAGCAGAAGAGCCCGATCCGCACCCCGGGTGTGCTGAACCGCGCTGAGCGACCGGCGATTGCGAGATCACAGGTGGCCACCAACTGGCATCCGGCCGCGAACGCCATACCCGCCACCTCCGCGATCACGGGTTGCCGGATGCGGTGGACGGTCCGCATCATCTCGACACAGGTGTCGAAGACGGCCTTCTCGTCGTCGAGGGTGCGGTCGACGAGTTCGGTCAGGTCGTGTCCCGCGGAGAACGCGGGTCCCAGCGCGCGGATGATCACCACCCGCACCGCGGGATCGTCGTCGAATCCGGTCAGCGCCGCGGAGATCTCGCGCATGACCGCCGAGGACAGCGGGTTACGCCGCCGGGCCTGCGTCAGCGTGATGACGCCCAGCGGGCCGTCGACCACCGACTCAACCGCCGCACGTTCGCCGTTCGCCGTGTCGCCCGCTTCGCTGTCACTCATCGCGAGTCCTTCCAGTGGATGTCGGCCGTTATCCCACTGTGGCCCACCCGGCGGGCCCGCGTGGCCGATTCCGTGCACCCCATCCCGACCGCATCCGACGGCGACGGGAGTAGAGTGACGCGGGCCACTCGACGACCACAAGCGACGAAAGGCCACCGCGTATGACCGTCACCACCAAGCGACCGGACAGCGCCGACATCTCTTACGTCAGCACCGATCCCGACCTGCCCCCGGTCGCCATCATCGATCGCAGCCCGATGACGTTGACCAAGAAGATCATCTTCGCGGTCGTCGCTCTCATCGGTGCGGTTGCCTGGGCGATCGTCGCCTTCGTCCGGGGCGAGTCGGTCAACGCGGTCTGGTTCGTGGTCGCCGCGATCTGCACCTATGTGATCGCCTACCGCTTCTATGCGCGGCTGATCGAGATGAAGATCGTGCAGCCGCGCGACGACCATGCGACGCCGGCCGAGGTGCTCGACAACGCGCAGGACTACATGCCGACCGACCGGCGCGTGCTGTTCGGTCATCACTTCGCCGCGATCGCCGGCGCCGGCCCGCTGGTGGGGCCGGTGCTCGCCGCGCAGATGGGCTATCTGCCGGGCACCATCTGGATCATCATCGGCGCCGTCCTCGCCGGCTGTGTGCAGGACTACCTCGTATTGTCGATCTCGATGCGACGACGCGGCCGCAGCCTGGGCCAGATGGCCCGCGACGAACTCGGAGCAATCGGTGGGACGGCCGCGATCGTCGCCGTCTTCGTCATCATGATCATCCTGATCGCGGTCCTCGCCCTGGTGGTGGTCAACGCGCTCGCGGACAGCCCATGGGGCGTCTTCTCGATCGCCATGACCATCCCCATCGCGTTGTTCATGGGCGTCTATCTCCGTTTTCTCCGTCCCGGCCGGGTCAGCGAGATCTCGGCGATCGGCGTGGTCCTGCTGCTGGCGGCGATCGTCGCCGGCCGATACGTCGGCGAATCCTCGTGGGGCCACGACTGGTTCAGTCTGTCCCCGGTGGTGCTCAGCTGGTGCATCATCCTCTACGGCGTCGCCGCGGCGATCCTGCCGGTGTGGCTGCTGCTCGCCCCGCGCGACTATCTGTCCACCTTCATGAAGGTGGGCACCATCGCGCTGC
Source organism: Gordonia bronchialis DSM 43247 (assembly GCF_000024785.1). Taxonomy (NCBI): domain Bacteria; kingdom Bacillati; phylum Actinomycetota; class Actinomycetes; order Mycobacteriales; family Gordoniaceae; genus Gordonia; species Gordonia bronchialis. The sequence goes on from NC_013441.1 coordinate 3,590,240, forward strand.
TGGCGATCGGCATCCTCATCGTGCAGCCCGTGATGAAGGCTCCCGCGGTCAGCGAATTCGCGTGGAACGGCAAGGGTCCGGCGTTCTCCGGGGCGCTGTTCCCCTTCCTGTTCATCACCATCGCCTGCGGTGCCCTGTCCGGTTTTCACGCGCTCATCTCCTCGGGCACCACGCCCAAACTCCTGGCCAAGGAGGGACAGGCGCGGATCATCGGTTATGGCGGCATGCTCACCGAGTCGTCCGTGGCGATCATGGCGCTGATCACCGCGTGCATTCTCGATCAGCACGTCTACTTCGGCATGAACGCCCCCAAGAACCTCACCCAGGGCACCGCGCAGGGGGCCGCCGACTACGTGAACGGTCTCGGCGTGTCGGGTGAACCCATCACCGCCGAACACTTCGAGCAGGCCGCACAGGGTGTCGGTGAGGCCAGCATCGTGTCCAAGACCGGTGGTGCCCCGACCCTCGCGATGGGCATGGCGGACACTCTGCAGCAGGCGATCGGCGGAGAGTCGTTGCGCGCCTTCTGGTATCACTTTGCGATCATGTTCGAGGCGCTGTTCATCCTCACCACGGTCGACGCCGGGACCCGGGTGGCCCGATTCATGCTCTCCGACGGTCTCGGTAACCTGCCCGGGGCCAAGCGATTCAAGGATCCGTCCTGGCGCCCGGGGGCGTGGCTGTGCACCGTGATCGTGGTGGCCGCCTGGGGTTCCATCCTGCTGATGGGTGTCACTGATCCGCTCGGCGGCATCAACACGTTGTTCCCGCTGTTCGGCATCGCCAATCAGTTGCTCGCCGCGGTGGCCCTCACCGTTGTCACCGTCATCATGGTGAAAAAGACGCTCTACAAATGGATCTGGATACCGGCCGTACCTCTCGTCTGGGATCTGATCGTGACGATGACGGCGTCGTGGCAGAAGATCTTCTCGGCCAACCCCTCGATCGGCTACTGGGCACAGCACAGCGATTTCGTGGATGCCCGTGATCAGGGACTCACCACTTTCAAGACCGCCAAGAACGCCGATGAGATCGACGCCGTCATCCGTAACACGTTTGTGCAGGGAACCCTGTCGATCGTGTTCGCGGTGCTCGTCCTGATCGTCGCGATCGCCGGTGCCGCACTCTGTGTCAAGTCGATTCGTGCCGGTGGGCTACCGACCACCGAGGACGAGCCCGTTCCGTCGCGGATCTTCGCACCGAGCGGTCTCATCGAGACTCCCGCGGAGCGTGCCATCGAGAAGGAGTGGGCCGCTCATCATGCGCGGGAACGAACCCGAGGTGCCGATCCGCACGCCGAGTCCGCCGCCGGAGAATCCGGATGAGCCTCAATGTGCGCCGGCACGTCGCCGGAATCGGGCGCTACATCGGCGATCTGATGGGTGACCGGCACTACCAGTACTACCTCGAGCATCATCGTCGTCACCATCCCGACGATCCGCCGATGTCCGAGCGGGAGTACTGGCGCACCCGGCACGCCGCGCAGGATCGGTCGCCACAGGGACGATGCTGCTGATCGGGCTGCAAATCCTGTTGCTACTCAGGCACTCTCACGCTCGGCACGAACAAGCGCGACGCATGCCGTGACCGCCGGTTCGACGATGGCGGCAAGCGGTTGGCCGGCCTCCACCGCGTTGGCCGTCAACTCCCGGATGCCGCCCCAGAGAACGACGGCGATCTCGCGCGACATCGGCGTGATACCGGCGGCCAGCATCACCTCGGTCGAGGTGATGTCGGTGAACAGCGTGATCCACGATTCCATGGCCTCGGCCTTCATCTGCTGCACCGAAGACGTCGGCGTCGCCGCGGCACCCAGCGCCGGTAGGTCCCGAATCCAGCTGAGGGTCAAGGCGCGCCGGCTGTCGTTGATCGCCGCGTAGGCGGTCACCGCCTGACGGATCTGCGTCCGCCAGGGGGCCGCCGCGTCGATCCTGTCGACGATGTGGCGGATCGTCGCCTCGTTGGCCACGCGGAGGAGTTCGACGAAGCAGTCCTGTTTGTCGTCGAACTCCTGATAGAACGTTCGACGCGACGTCCGCGCCACCCGCACGACGTCGGCGACGGTGGAGTCGCGGTACCCGCGATCGCCGATGCAGGTGAGCATTGCGTCGAGAAGCCGGCCACGGACCGACCCATCCGTCGCCAGATCCAGCGGCGCGGCGGCTGACTCGATACTCGACATGCCTCGAGGATAAGGCCTTGTCTGCGGTGGTACATGAGCGTACCGTCCCTGGTACAGCCATGTACCAGGTGCGCGGTCCCCGAGCGCCCGTCGCACCGCGTGTCTCGCGCCCCGCCACGAGGAGAGCACCCGATGACCACCAGCACATCGACGGCCGGTCCGCAGACCCCGCCCACCGCCGCGCCGCCGGCGGTCCGGCTCCCCAAGGCGATCGCCGGCGTCGGATTCATCGCCTCCCGACGCCGCGTGCTGCGCTTCTGGCAGCGCCGCCTCGGCGACACCTTCTCCCTCGACCTCCCGATCTTCGGATCTTGCGTGATCATCTCCGATCCGACACTGGCCAAGCAGTTGTTCACCGCGGGCGACAAGGTGCACAACGTGCAACCCAACCTCGGCCGCGTTCTCGGCGACGGTTCGGTGTTCTCTCTCGAGGGCAATCAGCACCGGCTGCGCCGCAAGCTGCTCACGCCTCCCCTACACGGCAAACGGATCCGGACATACGAGTCGATCATCGAGGAGGAGACCCTCGCCGAGATCTCGACCTGGCCGACGGACCGCACGTTCGCCACTCTCGAGCCGATGATGCGGATCACGCTCAACGTGATCCTGCGTGCCGTATTCGGCGCTGCCGGAACCGATCTCGACGATCTGCGCCGCATCATCCCACCGCTTGTGGAAGCCGGATCGCGGGCTGCGACCCTACCGCCGCTGCCCCCGGTGCTGCGACGTGTCGATCCCTATCACCGGCTCGCCATCCGCCGGACGGAGTATCAGCGCGTCATCGGTGACCTCATCGCCCGCTCACGCGACGACGCGAATCTCGCCGACCGGGACGACATCCTCGCCCTCCTGGTGAGCAGCCGCTACGACGACGGTTCCCCGATGTCCGACGCCGACATCGCCGACGAGTTGCTCACCCTGCTCGCCGCCGGGCACGAGACCACGGCCACCACACTGGCGTGGGCCTTCGAGCGACTCTCCCGCAATCCCGGCGCACTCGACCGCCTGGTGGCCGAGGTCGACGAGGGTGGCAGCCAATGGCGGCATGCCGTCATCTCCGAGGTGCAGCGTTCCCGGCCGGTCATCGATCTGGCCGGTCGGCACGTGGTCGCCGACGCGCTCGAACTCGGTCCGTGGCGCATCCCGCGTGGTCGCAACGTCATCGTCGCCATCTCCCTGCTGCACGACGACAGCCGGGTGTTCACCGATCCGGAACGCTTTGATCCGAGCCGGTTCATCGACGCCACACCGTCGGCCGCCTGGCTGCCCTTCGGCGGCGGGACGCGCCGGTGCATCGGCGCCGCGTTCGCCACGATGGAGATGGAGGTGGTGCTGCGCACGGTGATGCGTGAGCTCGTGGTCGAACCGACCACCGCACGCTCGGAACGCTGGCATTCCCGCGGAGTCGCCTACGCCCCGCGCCGGGGCGGTCGCATCGCCGTCCGGCGCCGCTGACCCGGTCGCGCCGTCGACGCACCTTCTCGCAAGCCCCGGCACGGTCGCAAAGCCGGACTCGGCCCGACTTTCACGTGACGCACCGCACATTCTCGGTGTGACCTTCGTCATCTGACGCATCCCCCGCATGACCGCGAGTCAACGGCCCGACACGCCGCCGTGCGCAGGCGATTCGCCGAAACCTGCCAGCGTTATCACAGCGTTACAAATTCGGCCCAGGTCACGGATGCGACGTGACCTTTCCGTTACCAATCGCTAGCGTCGCCCTCGGTCCGAAGATCGATTGCCCGGCACCCGCCGGGTGGAGATAGGAGGAACGAAGACCATGAGCATGACGAAACTCGTCGCTCGCGCTGCCGTCGTCGGCGCGCTGACCGCTGCCCCGTTCGGCCTGCTGGCCACCACCGCCTCGGCGGACACCCACAACTGGGACGCCGTCGCCCAGTGCGAGAGCGGCGGCAACTGGGCCATCAACACCGGCAACGGCTACTACGGTGGCCTGCAGTTCACCCAGAGCACCTGGGAAGCCAACGGTGGTAGTGGATCCGCCAGCAACGCATCGCGTGAGGAGCAGATCCGGGTGGCCGAGAACGTTCTCGCCACCCAGGGACCGGGCGCATGGCCCGTCTGCGGCCAGTACCTCTGAGCATTGCTCGCACGAGCACAGCACTGAGGACGACCACCTCGGATTGACACCAGCCGGTGCACCGCCAGCCCGCGGTGCACCGGCTGTCGTCGCTTCAGCGGGTGCGATCCCCGGCAGCGGATGGAGATGCCGCGCCGGACCCGACGACGCGGGCCAGTAGCGGGAACAGCAAGACCGTGGTGGCACCGGCGGCAACCATCGTGGACGCGAGTTCGGCGTCGAGCAGGTTCCCCCGAACCGCGACATCGGTGACGGCGACGATGATCGGCAATCCGGTGGCACAATAGAGCGCCAGTTGCACCCGCTCGCGCGGGGACGCCAGATTCGCGCCGTGGGTGACGAATCGTTCGCTCAACCACACGGGTACGCCGCGCGCGAGCGCGATGGCGAGAACGAAACCGGCCCAGGTCCCGGGTTTGGCGAGGACCGCATGCACGTCGATGGCCATGCCGGACATGACGAAGAAATCGGGATGAACACCCCGAAGCCGATCACCTCCAGCGACTCGGACATCTCTGGGCCGCGCTCACCGATCAGGCGTCGCAGGATGATCCCGGCCGCGAACGCCCCCAGCACCACGTCCAGGTCGAACACCGCGGCCACCGCCATCAGCGCCACCAGCAGCAGGAACACCACGCGGACCGGGAGCTGGAAGGTCCCGCCGTTCATCTCGGTCAGCGATTCACCCAGGAACGGGATGCGTCGGATCAGACGTGCCGGCACCAACGCTGTGACCACCGCAGCAAGCCCGAACAGAATCAGCACCACCACGGCCGCCCCGATGCTGCGGCTGGTCAACAGCAGCGACATCGCCAGAATCGGGCCCAACTCCCCCACCGCACCGTTCGCCATCACCGCCCGACCGAGCGGCCGGTTCAGCAAACCGAGCTGTTTGATGATCGGCAGCAGAGTGCCCAGCGCGGTGGAGGTCATCGCGATGGCCACCCCGCGACCGTCGTGATCTCTGCCCCGGAGACCAACAGCGCGACGAATCCCGTTGCGAGTGCCAGACTCACCAGCCACGTGAGACCGGCAACCCGGGCGGGGCGACCCCCGAGCAGCCGAACGTCGAGCTCGAAACCGGCCAACAGGAACAGCATGCCGAGCCCGAGTTCCTTGAGGATCGAGAGCCCGTCGCCCGACGCCCATCCCAAAAGATGCGGTCCGATCACCATCCCGGCCACCAGAAGCAGAACCGTGTCGGGCACGTAGCCACGCGTGAGCCGGGCCGTGACGGGTGAGAGCACCGCGACGAGTGCGATCCAGAAGAGGGATTCGATCGCCGCGCCGTCGGCCGTCGCCGCAGTCGCCTCGGCCAGCACCGTCATGGGGTCATCCTGACATGACCGACGGGTACCGACAGCCCGTCCTGGACGCAAAAGTCGGGCGCGCTCGTCGGCGTTGTGCCTATCATCGGTCCCGATCGAGGGGGCGAAACGTCAGGAGCGCGGGCGCCATGGACACCACTGACACCACCGACACGACCGACACCACCGACGAGACGGCAGCTGCCACCACCGAGGACGGGGCGGTCCCGTCCACCGAGGCCGATCGCACCACTTTGTCCATGTCGCTTCTGATGACACCGGACATGGCGAACTTCGCCGGCAATGTCCACGGTGGCACTCTGCTCAAACTGCTCGATCAGGTCGCGTACGCGTGCGCGAGCCGCTATTCGCGGCGCTACGCGGTGACGTTGTCGGTGGACCGGGTCATCTTCCGCGAACCGATCCGGGTCGGTGAACTGCTCATCCTGTCGGCGTCGATCAACTACACCGGTCGCACCTCGATGGAGGTGGGCATTCGGGTGGAGACCGAGAACATCCACACCGGCGTGCGCCGCCACACCAACAGCTGCTATTTCACGATGGTCGCCACCGACGACGACGGCAAACCACATCCGGTACCGCAATTGTTGCCGCGCAACGACATCGAGGTGCGGCGCTACCAACAGGCGCAAGAACGCCGGAATGCACTGCGATCGGCACGCTGAGCACGGCGGCGCGGAATCAGCCGCTCGGCGATCGCCGCGATCCCGGCTGCTGGCGCGGCATCCGGTTCGGCGGAACCGGATACGGCACCCCGTGACCGAGCGTCCCGGTGGCCACGTTGGGTCCACAGACCAGGAGCGAATTCTTCGCGGCCGGAACCGGATCGCCGAATCGCGGACGAGCCGCATTCGGCCGCCGCGCGAAATCGAAGGCCGAGGACATATCACCGACGACGCGCCGGCGCCACGGTGTCAGGTTGGGGACCTCGACCCCGAACCGCTTCTCGATCAACCTCAACTGCGACGTGTGGTCAAAGGTCTCCGATGCCACCAGACCGCCGCGGCTGTAGGGCGAGATGACGAAACACGGCACACGATAACCGAGGCCGATCGGCCCGCGAATTCCCTTGGACGACTTCACCGCGTTGATATTGGGGACACTCACGTACTCCCCCGCGGTTCCCGGCGGCGCCGTCGGTGGCGTCACGTGGTCGAAGAAGCCGCCGTTCTCGTCGTAGCTGATGATCAGCGCGGTCTTCCCCCACACCGCGGGATTGGACGTGAGGATGTCGAGGAGTTGGACCACCCCGACGGCCCCGAGTGCCGCCGGCAGCGCCGGGTGTTCACAGGTGATGGCCGACGGGATGACCCAGGACACCTTGGGCAGGCGGTCAGCTTTGACGTCGGCGGCGAATCCCTGCGGGTAGACCGGGTCGATGCCGCGCCTCGCCAGTTCCGACCGCGGGTCGCGCGCCTGCCGGAAGCACCCCATCATCCCGTCCAGGATCACCGACGAGACCGGACCGATGTCGCGGTTGTTGTAGATCTTCCAGCTCACCCCGGCGTCGCGCAGATTCTCCGGCATGGTTCGCCACGAGTACACGAACTTCGGTATCAGCGTTGGTGTTTCGAGCAGGGGTCCACCGTGGTGACCGTCCGGGTCGATAGATGCGCTCATCCAGTACAGCCGGTTGGGATCGGTGGGCCCGAGCACCGAGCAACGGTAGTTGTCGCACAGTGTGAACGCTTCTGCCAGTGACCGGTGCACGGGGATGTCGGCGCGCTCGTAGTACCCCATCAGGCGGGCGCGTTGGCCGGGCCCACCGAGCGCACCGACATGGGCAGCCATCCGTCGTTGCGGCCGTGATTCCAGGCGGCGTGCATGCCCGCCCAGGAGTGGTCGGGGTCGTTGATGCAGTCCCCGTCGAGGTTGGCGTCGTGGCGGGTGTCGAGCCGGAACGGCAGGGTGTACCCGCTGCGGGTCGGGCCCTTGCCGGGCGCCCACCCGTACTGCTTGAACGCCGGCGACTCCTCGCCGAAACCCCGGACGCCGGAATAGGTTCCGAAGTAGTGATCGAAGGACCGGTTCTCCTGCATGAACAGGACGATGTGCTCGATGTCGGCGAGCGATCCGGTACCCGCGGGGTCGGCCGACGCGTAGGCCTTGTCGATGATCGGCGCAGCCCAGGACGTCAACAGCGCACCGCCGCCCGCGGCACTGACCGGGCGATGAACTCACGGCGGGACAACCCCGCGAACAACCCCTGCGACACGACGCGACCTCCCGCTCCACCCCGGTGCAGCGCACCGCCGGCGCGAGTCATCCTACGGTTAGCGGGCCGCTCGCACGTGCCGAACACCGCCGGCTCGTGTCAGAGCACTAGTGCGTGTCTGTTTCGCCCTTGTCGGTCTCGCCCTCGTCCGTCTTGGCGACGGGGGTGTCGAGGGCGCTCACCGCGATGCCGTACGGCAGGAATCGCACGCGGCGTGCCGGATCGGTGTTGGCCTGATTGGCGCGCAGGGCGTCGAGCTCCGTCGCGAAGACCTGTTCCACCCGGGCGCCACCGTCGTCGTCGATGACGAAAACCGCCCATACTCCCGAGCCGGTGTCGCCGGTGGTTTCCGGTTCGGCTCGGCGCCGCGTGCGGGTGCGACCGTCGTCGAAGAGCGCCGACCACGCACCCGCGCCCGCCTGTCCCTCGAAGAGCTTGCCGAACACGTCGCGCAGACCGTCGGACGCCTCCCGTGCGAATCGGTCGAAATCCTCCGGCCCGAAGTTGAACGGACCCCCGCCGGGACTGCCACTGTTGTCTGCCATCGGTCTACCTGTCTGTCGTGCTCGGATACCGCTGAACCCAGTGTCCCCACAATGCGGGTTGTGCGCCACCCACCACCGCCCACCTGCACCGTCCACCCATTCGGCGCGGGTGTCGTATTTGCACCCAGCCTGGGAGAAACCCGGCAACCGCGAGGAATGTCTGGCATTCTTCCCCGCGTGCATACGGGGGTTCGTGGTGCCGGGGTCGTCACAGCGGTGGCATGTGTGCTGTCGGTCCTCGCCGCCGTCGTCACGTCGGCGACCTGGTCACCGGCGGCCGCGGCGCCGACGACACGCGAGCGCATCGACGCCCTCGCGGGCACGTGTGTGTCGCTGCATCTGCCCGACGGCAGGCCCCTCGGCGACGCGAGTGCGCCGTTCTCGGTGCGCGCCGCCGGCGGTGGTCGTTTCCTGTTCTACGGGCGTGACGCCCGGCTGCTGACGGCCACCCCGTCGGGCCCGCCGACCCTCGTGAGGACCCCGACGATCCCCGCGATCTGGTCGGTGCGTCCGGCGTCACCCTGATCTCCGCCTCGCCGCGGCCGCGCACCCTGGTCGGCGTCCGCGTCACCCCTGCCCGTGGGTGCCGGCCGTTCCCCGACGCCGAACTCGGGGTCGTCGGCGCACCGTTCACCGGAACCGGGCCCGACGGCAACCTGCGCGGCTGCGTCGACGCGCACGCCCATCTCATGGCCGAGCAGTTTCTCGGTGGCGAACTGCACTGCGGCGCGCCGTACAGTCCGCTCGGGGTGGACGTTGCACTGCGCGACTGCCCCGACCACGGGCCCGCCGGGGTGCTCGCCGTCTCCGAACAGGTTTTGAGTCGTCCCGGCCCGCACGACACCGTGGGTTGGCCCACCTTCCGGGACTGGCCGCGGTGGGATTCCCTGACCCACGAGCAGACCTACTACCGGTGGATCGAACGCGCGTGGCGCTCGGGTCTGCGGATGATCCAGAACTACTACGTCCAGAACCGTGTGCTGTGCGAGAACTATCCGCTCCGCGATCAGCCGTGTGACGAGATGACGTCGATCCGCATCCAGCACCGCATGCTCCTCGGACTGCAGGACTACATCGACGCACAGGCCGGCGGACCGGGTCGGGGTTTTCTGCGCATCGTCGCCACCGCCGCCGACGCGCGACGGGTCATCGCGCAGGGGAAACTCGCCGTCACCCTCGGTATCGAGGTGTCCGAGCCGTTCGGCTGCCGGTCCGTCGACGGCCGGCCGCGCTGCGACCGTGGCGCCATCGATCGCGGTCTCGATGAGCTGAACCGGATGGGTATCCGGCAGGTCATCCTGACGCACAAGTTCGACAACGCGCTCGGCGGAACGCGTTTCGATCAGGGCGCCACGGGTGTCGCGCTCAACGCGGGCCAGTTGCTGTCCACCGGACATCCGTGGACCGTCGAACCGTGTCCGACGCATCAGCACGACAATCCGGTCGTGGGCTATCGGCGGGGCGTCTGCAATGTGTACGGCCTGACCGAACTCGGCGCGTACACGGTGCGCGGCATCATCGCCCGCCGGATGGTGATCGATGTCGACCACCTGAGTGTGAAGTCCGCGACGTCCGTCCTCGACATCGTTGCCCGCCAAGGGTATCCGGGGGTGGTGTCGTCGCACACCTGGACCGACAAGAGCAACTACCGTCGCATCCTGGCCGCCGGTGGGATCGTCGGTCTGTTCGCCACGCCGGCCGAGGCCGAGGCCGGCGAGGTCGGCCGCCACGGCGACATGCCACCCGATTTCATCTCGGCATGGAAAAACCTTCGTGACCAACGTGATCCACGCTTCTTCTTCGGTGTCGGATTCGGGCCCGATATGGGCGGACTCGGAAAGCAGGCGCATCCACGACCCTCCGCGTCGAGCAATCCGGTCCGCTACCCGTTCACCGGCGCCGACGGACACACCCGAATCGGCCGGCAGGTCACCGGCACACGCGTCTTCGACGTCAATCGGGACGGAACGGCCCATTACGGCCTGCTGCCTGATTGGATCGAAAGCCTACGGATTCAAGCGGGACCCGACGGTCCGCAGTTGATGTCGGACCTGTTCCGGGCGGCCGAGGCCTACGTGCGGATGTTCGCCCGCGTCGAGGCCTACCGGGGTCCGACCCGATGACGACAGGAGGGACGTCCGTGGCGGGCAGGGACATGACCGGGACGGGTCGGCAGTCATCCGCCGACGGCGCGTCGCCGGCGCGGCTGCCCACCGCGACCGTGGCGTCGTACGCGGCGGGCAGCGTCGGGACCGGCGGTTTCGGCGTACTGCCCGGACTCGTACTCGCCTACTACCTGACCGACACCCTCGCGGTTCCGGCCGTGCTGGCCGCGATCGTGGTCCTGATCCCGAAGATCATCGACGTCGCCATCAATCCGATCATCGGCGCGCGCAGCGATCAGGCGTTGGCGCACAGCGGAACCCGCAGTGCCGGCATGATCGCGGGCGCGATGGCCCTCGTGCCCCTGTTCATCCTCACCTTCGCCGCCCCCACCGCGCTGCCCATGCCCGTCGCCGCCGCATGGGTACTGATCTTCTTCTCGCTCAGCGCGGTGGCCTACAGCTTGTTCCAGGTACCGTTCGTCGCGCTGCCCGCCGAACTCACCCCCGACTATCACGAACGGACCCGGCTCGTGGCCACCCGCATCGTGGTGCTGGCCGCCACGATCCTGGTCATCGGGGCGGGCGGTCCCGCGATCCGCGACGCGGTGGGAGGTGCCGTCGGGTACCTCGCGATGGCAATCGCCGCCGTCGCGGTGATCGCGGGCGGAATGCTCGTCACCGGATTCGGTGCGGCACGCCGTTCCCGGCAGGTGACTGCGCGCCCGTCGTCGGGCGGTCACCGGGACGCGCTGGCGGCGATTCGAGAGACGCCGCGGTTCCGGAACCTGTTGGTGATCTACGTGATCCAGGCGCTCGCCAGCGCCATCATGCTCGCCGGCGCCCCGTACATGGCGACCTACATCTTCGACGACGCGACCGTGCTCACCGTCTTCTTCGTGGCGCTGGTGGCCCCGGCGATCGTGGTGATGCCGCTGTGGTCACGTCTGGGCCGGTCACGGGGCAAGGAGACCGGACTCACCGTGGCGTCGTGTCTGTTCATCGTGGGTGCGGCCGGCGCCATCGGCGCCGCCTGGGGTCCGGGATGGTGGGTGTTCGCGGCGGTGGCCCTGGCCGGCGTCGGTTACGCCGGAATGCAGACCTTCCCACTGGCCCTGTTGCCCGACGTGATCGACGAGCACGCGCAGCGTGTGGGCTCCGACCGGGGCGGTGCCATGTCCGGCCTGTGGACCGCGTGTGAGACAGTCGGACTGGCACTCGGGCCCGCGGTGTATCTGCTGATCCTCGCGGCCACCGGGTTCGTGTCATCGGCGGGTGAGGTGGCGGCTGATCAACCAGGATCGGCGCTGGTGGGCGTGGTGGTGGGATTCTCGCTGGTCCCGGCCGCACTCGTCGCGTCATCACTGCTGCTGATGCGGACGATCCGGGCCGGCGCACGGAAGGCCTTGTGACGGTGGCGAAGACGAGTTCGGGACGGACACCCGGCGACATCCTGCGCGCACTCGACACGTTGCGTGAGCAAGACGCCCCCACGCACGGCGGCCGCGTGCTGTCCTACGTCTACGATTCGGGACGGGCCGAACTCGATGAACTCGCCGCAGCCGCCATCGCGCGCGTGCAACCCGTGAACGGCCTCGATCCCACCGTCTTCCGTTCCGTCGCGGCACTGGAATCAGATCTGATCACCTTTGGCCGCAGCGTCTTTCACGCTCCCGACGCGGTGGGTACGGTGACCTCCGGCGGCACCGAGAGTTGTCTCCTGGCAGTGCGGGCGGCCCGCGACCACGCCGGTTATGCCCCCGGTAGCGGTTCGATGGTGGTGCCGACCACCGCGCACGCCGCTTTTCTCAAAGCGGCCGAGTTGCTCGGTGTCCGGCTCATCCGGCTCAGCGTCGACCCACACACCACCACGCCCACAGCGGAATCGGTGGCCGCCGCCGTCTGCGACGACACCTTCCTGCTGGTGGCCTCCGCCCCGAACTATCCGACCGGATGCATCGATCCCATCGAGGTCTTCGGTCGGGTCGCCCTCGACGCCGGTATCGCGCTGCACGTCGACGCGTGCCTCGGCGGTTTCGCCCTGCCGTGGTGGGGCGCGGACACCGAGCCCTTCGACTTCCGGGTTCCGGGCGTGACCAGTCTGTCGGCCGACCTGCACAAGTACGGGTACACACCCAAGGGTGCGTCGCTGCTGTTGCATGCCGATGCCGACCGGCATCGCGCCCAGTACTTCGCGACCACCGACTGGCCGGGCTACCCGGTGGTGAATCCCACACTGCTCGGCTCGCGCTCGGCCGCGGGGGTGGCGTCGTCGTGGGCCATCACCGAATACCTTGGTACCGAAGGCTTTGCGTCCCTCGTACACACCACGCGGGCGGTGACCGAACGCATCGGTGCCGCCATCGCCGCCATCGACGGTCTGCGCGTCCTGGGTGCGCCGACGGGACCGGTGTTCGCGGTGGCCGCCGATCCGGGTGGCGGTGACGCGGTGGATCCGCACCGATGGGCCGCCGCGGTGGCCCGTCGCGGTTTCGCCCTGCAGATGCAGCCGGCCTTCGTCCAGCCCGACGGGACCGCGCTGCCACCGACCACACACCTGACGATGACACCGGTGACCGCCACGGTCGCTGACGAACTCCTCGGCGCGTGCCGGGCCGCGGCCGACGAGGTACGCGGTGTGCCGGCGGCTCCACCGCCCACGGCATTGGCCGAGTTGGCCGCCGCGTTCGATTCCGGTGCGGTGACGGTGGCCGACGTCGCGGCACTGAGCAGTGACGAGGTGGGCGCCGCGCTGGTCGCGGCCGGGATCGACCCGGCCGATCACACCGGCGAGCTGGACATGTCGACGATCATGGCGGCGGTGGCGACGCTGCCGCGAGCGGTGACCGCCCGGATGCTGACCGAGTTCCTCGCCCGGTTCACCAATCCGTGAACGGCATCAGGCTTCTCGGCCCGCCGCCCAGTCCAGTACCCGCTCCGCCGACCACGTGGTCACAATCCGTTCGGGTGGGATCCCGAACTGTTCGGCGCGTTCGGCACCGAGCACCTTGAACTCGAGTTGCCCCGGGGCGTGGGCATCGGAGTCGATGGCGAACAGGCAGCCGATGTCGCGGGCCAGCTCGATGAGATCGTCGGGCGGATCGACCCGTTCCGGCCGCGAGTTGATCTCGACAGCGGTGTCGTGTTCGGCACAGGCCTCGAAGACCCGCCTGGCGTCGAACCGGGATTGCGCCCGCGCCCCGCGACCGCTCAGCACTCGTCGGCCGGTGCAGTGACCGAGCACGTTGACGCGCGGATCACTCACCGCCGCAGTCATTCTCGCCGTCATCGGGCCCGGCTCCATCTTCAGTTTCGAATGCACCGACGCGGTCACGATGTCGAGCCGGTCCAGCATCTCGTCGGACTGATCGAGGGAACCGTCGTCGAGGATGTCGACCTCGATGCCGGTCAAGAGCCGTAGCTCGTCGAGTTGGTCGTCGAGGGCCCCGATGTCGGCGATCTGCTGTTCGAGTCGTTGGGCACTGAGTCCGTTCGCGATCGTCAGCCGTGGCGAATGATCGGTGATCGCCAGCCAGTCCTGTCCGAACGCAGCTGCGGCAGAAGCCATCTCCCATAGCGGCGCGCCACCGTCACTCCAATCGGTGTGCGCATGGAGGTCACCGCGGAGCGCGGTGTAGATACCCTGCCCACGTTCGGTCACGGGCTTGGCGTCGGACTGCAGGACCGCCAGGTAGGACGGCAGGTCACCGGCGTCGGCCTCGACGATGACGCGCGCCGTCTTGTCCCCGATCCCGCGCACGTCGGTCAGCGAGCCGGCACGCGCCCGCTGCCGCAGTAGTTCCGGGTCCATCGCCGCGGCCACCGCGGCGGCGCGTCGGAATGCCTCCACCCGATAGGTACTTTCCCGTGCTCGTTCGAGCAGCCACGCGATCCGCGTCAGCGCCGTCACCGGGTCGACCGGCGCGGTGAGCGGGTCGAGGGGCTTCATTCCTGCGTCCTGTGCTCCTCGGATGTGCTGCCGGCGGATTCGTATCGTCGATGCAGCCGCTCGCGGACGTCGTCGGCGGTGTAGGCGTTGCGTTGTCGCTGATCGCGCACCACCAGGGCTCCTCCGGTGGCGACCCCGACCGCGCCGGCGAGTCCCAGCCATTTCCACACGTTGCGCATGTACCGAGCCTATCCCGGTGGACTACGCTGCATCCGTGCATCCCACCCGCGATTCGGCCGGTATCACGCTCGACGAAGCCCTCGACGCGACGCGGACCGGCGACATCTGGCTGTTCCGCGGACATTCGGGTCCCGACCGGGCCATCCGGACGCTCACCAACTCGCCGGTCAATCATGTGGCGATGACGGTCGGGCTCGATGACCTGCCGCCGCTGCTCTGGCACGCCGAACTCGGCGATCGGCTCACCGACGTGTGGACCGGCTCCAATCATCGCGGCGTTCAGTTACACGACGCCCGAGAGGCGCTGGAGCAGTGGATGATCCGTTACGAGCAACGTTGCTGGATCCGGCAGCTGACGCCGGAGGTGTCCGCGGCCGCGGAGGACGATCTGCTGCGCGTGATCGCCCGCCTGGACGGGACGCCGTTTCCGTCCACCGCGCGGCTCGCCGCCCGCTGGTTTCGAGGCCGGATTCCGACCAGCGTCGATGTGGTACGCGGTATCCCGTATCTCGACCGCAAGGCCCGCGAACGGCGCGCCCGCAAGGCCGGCGCCGAACGCGAACAGGTGGGTCTGGAAGCCGCCTACTGCGCGGAGGTCGTGGCGATCACCTACACCGAGATGGGCCTGCTCGACGCCGACAAGGAATCGAATTGGTTTGACCCGGGCCGGTTCTGGAGCGGTGATCGCCTTCCGCTGGCTGCACCGTTCCGGCTCGGCGACGAGGTCGCCGTGCACCGGTGACCGCGGGTCGCCCGGGTCAGGCCATCGTCGACTCGACCTCGGCGCGACTGCGGTGCGGGTCGCTTCCGAGCACGTACGACGGCAGCGTATGCGGCACGGACGTACCATCGGCCACACGTCTTCTGGCCGCAGTGAATTCGGGTGCCTCACCCATACTCGCGTGCAGACCGTTGATCGCACTCCACACCGCACTGCGCCGGGCTCGTCGTTCCACCGGGTTCGGTGGCCGGTACTGAACCAGCTGGGCGGCCCACCACGGCATGGTGTCGCGGATGGCCCAATCGACCGCGGCCTGAGCGGGATTGGTGAGATTGGCGCCGGTGGCCATCGCGCTGCCGTGGGTGAGCGCCAGGCGCGGGAGGTAACCTTCGAGACATTCGAGTGTCTCGGCCTTGGTGGCGGGGAGATCGGTACCGCCCAGAGCGTGTCCGACGCGGACGAATTCGCCGTAGTAGCAGTCCAGATCGTCGCCGCGCAACGGCCTCGGGTGATAGATCTCGTGGGCGGTGGCAATACCCCAGACGACGGTGGCGTAGTTCCAGCGCAACCAGTGCGGATCGTCGGCGTCATAGGGAAGTCCGTCGGGCCGAACACCTTTGATGGTGTGATGCATGGCCCGCACCGTGCGGGCCAGACGATCGGCGGTGTCGGTGGTGCCATAAGCGGTGCCGATGAAGAAGGCCAGCGAATGGCCCAGGCGGACATTGGCCCCCGCCGGGTCGATCCGCCCCATCGTCTCGATCCGGCCCGAACCATCCACCGGCGTCTTGGCCACCAGGCGCGAATGATGCATGCCCATCCAGAAGATGCTCGGGTCCAGACGTTCCATGTACGACGCGCACTGCAGCCCGAAGATGAGTGCGGGCGTGTGGGAATGCACGTACCAGGTCGCCGAGTCCGGGCCGAACCAGCCCGGATCGCCGACCGGGTCGTCGAAGCTCATCCCGCGGAAGAACTTGGATTTCACGTGCTCGTCGAACTTGTCGTTGAGCCACTTGCCGATGTACTGATGCGGCAGGTCGAACGGCAGCTGGATTCGGGGTCCGGGAATTCGGGGCGCGGGTATATGGGACACGGGAAGCCGGGGGGACGGGATTCTCACGACCGGCATGGTCAACGACATCGGACACCTCCTGGTGACGGGTGTCTCCAGAGTACCGTTTTGGGTACACCCGTGGCCAGACTTTGTTGGTGGCGTGCCGGATGAGCCGTATGCTGGGACGATGTCGTCGAGAGCCGATGCGGCGGTGCCCAGTACCTCCAGGTGGGCCGGGGTCCGGATGGCCGATCGTCGTGCCGAGCGCCGCACCGCGCTCATCAGAGCGGCCTTCGACCTCTTCGGCACCTCGGGCGTGTCGGCCCTCTCGGTCCGCTCGGTCTGCCGCGCATGCGGGTTCAACTCGCGCTATTTCTACGAGAGTTTCCGCGACACCGACGAGTTGCTCGGCGCGGTGTACGACGAGACCGCCGCCGAGTTGGCTGTCGAGATCGAACGCCAGACCAGCTCGGGCGACGGGACGGTCCGCTCGCGCACCCGCGCCGGCATCCGCGGCGTCCTGGAGTTCGGGTCGGCCGATCCCCGCCGCGGCCGCATCCTGTTCACCGAGGCCCGCGCGAATCCGGTACTGGCACAGCGCCGTGCGCAGACCCAGGATCTGTTGCGGGAACTCGCCCTGGCCGAGAATCGGCTCCATGAGGCCGATCCGATGACCAGCAGCGTGCGGGCCGCCCTGTTCACCGGAGCGATGGCCGAACTCGCCCAGCAATGGTTGGCCGGCAATCTCGGCGACGATCTCGACGCGGTGGTCGACGTCGCGCTGCGCCTGCTGCTCGACTGACTGCTCAGGCGGCCGGCGGGCGCACCCTGGCCAGTTCCCGGACCCCGGTCGGTCCCACGCCCCGATCGATCGCGAGAATCAGTGCGGCACATCCGATGCCAGACAGGACCAGGCTCGACGCGAACAGCACCGGATAGCCCGCCAGATCACCGACAATGCCGCCGGCGACGCCCGCGATCCCCTGCACCACCACCACAGCGCACGCCAGCAATGTGTAGTCGGCGCCGGCGTGGTCGCGTTCGGCGGCATCCATCATGAGCGTGAAGACCGCCACGGTGGCCGCACCGCCGAGGAGGTGCTCGGACAATGCGGCCGCCACGATGAGGCCGAGACCACCGGCTCCCGACGCCGCCAGCAGATACAGGCCGATACTCGCCGTCTGGGTGACACCACCGATGAGCAGTGCTCGGCGCCGACCGAACCGGTAGGCCAGCCAGCCGCCTAGGCCCCACCCAGCGCCCCCAGCGAACTCAACGCACCTTTGATCAGCGCGATCTGGCCGTCCGTGAGTCCCTCGTCGACCATGAACGGGCCGACCACCGCCGATCCCATGGAGTCGCCGAACTTGAATCCCCCGACCAGCACGATGAACACCAGCATCCCGGGCCGGCGTAGCCGGGCCCACCACGCCGGCCGACCCGACGACGTGGGTTGCGGTCGGCGTGAACCGCGGATCGAGGTCAGCCCGCGTAGCCACCACACCGGGATCGTGGCCGCCAGGAGCAGGATCGCCATCGCGATGAACAGGACTCGCCATCCGGCCAGCGAGAACAGCCAGAGCAGTCCGCCACCGCCGACGATCATCCCGATCCGGTAGGCCCCGACCTGAATCCCGTTGCCCAGCCCGCGTTGTGCCCCGGACAGCAATTGCACGGCAAGGCCGTCGGTCGCGACATCCTGCGTCGCCGAGAGCAGGTTGATCACCGCGATCCCGATGAACAACCATGTCATCGTCGACGAGAGGTCGAGCATCGCCATCCCCAGAGCGACCACCACCGAGGCGAGTTGCAGGACGATCAGCCACTGTCGGCGGGTGCCGTGCCGGTCGACGAAGGGAGCCCAGATGAACTTGAGCGCCCACGGCCCGAACAGCACGCCGGTCGCACTGATCTCGGTCAACGAGTATCCCGAGCGGCGCAACACCACGGGCACGGTCCCGGTGAAGAAGCCGTACGGCAGCCCCTGCGCGAAGTAGAGCGCACCGAGCGCGACGACAGTGCCGGCCGCGATGGTGGCCGGTCGCTGTGCGGAGGTCATGGCGACATCGTCGCAGACGGGTGGTGTCACCGCTCACGGCGCCGCGCCGGGCTCAATGATGGTCGTGGTCGTGGGAACCCGGCGCGGGGACCTCGGGGCCGTGACCGGCTCCCGGCCGCACCACCCGGATACGCTGCATCATCTCGTTGTCCTCATGGTCGGTGAGGTGGCAGTGCCACACGTATCCCTGCAGCTTCTCCCCGTTGAGACCGGTGAACACAACGTCCGGGTCGAACCCGATCTCATCGGCCCGCGGCCATCGAACGACGATGCGGGTGACCTGATTGGGCGGGCACCGCACCGTGTCCTTCCAGCCGAATTCGTAAGGGGCGGGGGCGAACATGGGGCTCGTTCGGTACCGGTCGGGGTCCGGCGTCCAGCGTGTGCCGAACAGCGGTGGCGGGTTCTCGGCGAGATAGCGCACCTTGTCGAAATCCCAGCGGCCCACGACGCGGAACTGCACGAGGTGCAGATGCATCGCGTGGGCCTGCATGGTGGCGTCGGCGTTCACCAGATCCCAGCATTCGGTGGTGCCCTGTTCGGCGTGCTCGAAGTCGCGGGTGTGGAACCCGACGTTGTTCAGGTTCATCGTGAGCACGCTCAGCCACGACAGATTCCGGGGATTGAGCGTCACGTTGAGTGTGGCCACACGGTGCCGGTCGTGGCCGGTGTGTCGTGGCGGCAGGACCGCCGGCCGGGCCGGTCCACCCCGCAGGCGCTGCGGCACGTGGCGGTAACGGCCCCGGCGCGGGCCGACGTCGAAGCGCATGACCGACCGGATCATGGTGGCGCCGTTGACCTGTCCGGCCCACGAGATCGGCATCGTGTTGATCAGCTCCACCCGCTCCCCCGCCGCCTTGGCGCCGAAGTCGACGAGGATGTCGTAACGCTCGGCAGCCCCCACGTTCAGCGCCCGCACGAGAATCGGCGCGTCCAGCAGTCCGCCGTCGGAGCCGATGACCCAGAACGGAGAGCCATCGGAGAGCGCGAGGCGGTAGTCGTTGAGCTGACTCGCACTCAGCACCCGGAACCGGTAGAGGCCGCGGTCGACACTCATCCGCGGCCAGGCTTTTCCGTTGACGACCATCGTGTCACCGCACATACCGCCCGACCAGTGGCCCGGTGCGACGGTGGGTGTGTTGTCGTAGCGCAGGTGCCCGTTGGGATAGAACAGCTTGTCGCACATGATGAGTGCGGTCTCGTACTCGCCGGCCGGAAGACCGAGTGGGTTGCCCGGCTCGCCGGTGTCCCACTCGTCACGCACGTGGTAATGCCCGGTCAGCCCGGCATAGATCGACAGCCGCGTGGTACCCATCGAATGGTCGTGATACCAGAGCGGAGCCGCATGCGGCGGATTGGTGAATGGATAGGTCACCGACCTGCCCAACCGGAACGGCGACGTCGGAAACCCGTCTTGGGCAGGATGATTCGGCGCAACGTGCAGATGAAGCACCAGCGGTGGGCGGTGCCGGTCGAGTTCGGACACCCCGTGCAGCGACGGGTCCACGTCGATGGCCATGGGATGGGTGCGCATCTGGTTGACGAAGGTGATCTGCGGCTGCTCGCCGGCACGGGTCTCGATCGTCGGCCCGTGGTGGGGCAGCCCGCCGAATCCGACGCTCGGCGCGGGGTCGAGATCACGATGGAAGCGGTGCAGCGCGCCGGCCGCCACCAGTCGTCGCGGGGACTCGATCCGCGGGAGACGCGGCAGTTCGTCGACGACGCGCGTCAGCGGCGGCGAGCGGTAGGTGAAGAACGGAATACCGGGAACCATCGGCTGCTCGTGGTTGAGCGGAGGCGAATATGGCTGCGGCACAGCCGATGCTGCACCCGGGACCACCGCCAGCACCCCGGCGGCCCCGGTTGCCTGCAGCAGCGCGCGTCGGGTGAGTGCACTGCGCAGTCCCCGGTCCGCGTCGGACCCCGTCTGTTCGCTCATCTGACCAACCATCCGCGGGCGGCGTGCGTCGTCACACCGTTGCTGACGAAGTGTAGGACAGGGTTACTGGTTCTGCTTTCAGTTTCAGGAATGGTCTCGGCGGCACACCGAATCCAGCAGCACGGCGGCGATCGCCTCGATGCCGGCCTGATCGGCGTCGTCGAACCGGGCGGGCACGGGACTGTCGAGGTCGAAAACCCCCAAGAGCTCGCCGTCCCGGATCAGCGGCACGACGAGTTCGGACCGGCTCGCGGCGTCGCAGGCGATGTGGTCGGGCACGGCAGGGCGTCGTCGACCCGCTGGGTGGTGGCGGTGCGTGCGGCGGCACCGCACACTCCCCGATCGAGCGGGATGCGGACGCACGCCGGCTTGCCCTGGAAGGGTCCGATGACCAGTTCAGTACCGTCGAAGAAATAGAAGCCGACCCAGTTGAGTTGCGGCAGTGAGTGATACACGAGTGCAGAGACGTTCGCGGCATTCGCGATCAGATCCGTCTCCCCGGCCACCAGCGCCTGGGCGGACTCGATGAGCTCGTCGTATCGATGTCTCGTCGAGCCGGCCAGCACAGGGATTTCGAAACTCATCCCACCAGTATTGCGGCTGCCGGCACCGTCCAGCGCCGGGACGCTGGGTTGCGCGCACGCCGATGCGAATATCGCCGCACCGTCACGCTCGACGGGCGATGCCCGGTCCGGGCAGGTGAACGCGCAGACCCGCGCGGATGTGTCACCATCACTATGACCGGAGCAGTCCGAAGAAAGTGCGGCGGTGGCAATCGAACGTCGTCTCAGCGCAGTGCTGTCGCTGCTCGCTGTCACCGCTCTGACGGTTCTGCTGGTGGTTATCCTGTTCCGTGGTGGCCTTCGATTCTCCTGGGTCTGGGTGGCCTTGCGCTCACCGTGGCGGGTGCTTGGTGGGCCATCACCGAGCGCACCTCCCGACGCACTGTCGGAATCATCGCCGGGCTCGCCGGGGTCGCGATCATCGGTGGGGCGCTGGCGCTCGTGCTGACGGGCGCCGAGCGGTTGCTGATCGGACTGGGCATCGCGGTGGTCCTGCTGGCATGTGCTACGGCGTGCGCGCGGTTCGCCGTGCTTCCCGATCTGCACGCACTGGATGCCGAACGCGTCGCTCGGCCGCCGTCGAAAGCGGTTCTCATCTGTAACCCCAGATCCGGCGACGGCAAGGTCGGCAAGTTCGGGATCATCGCCGCCGCAGCCGAACTCGGCGTGCGCACGATCGTCTTGGAGGCGGGCGACGATCTGGAACAGCTGGCCCGCGACGCGGTCGCCGACGGCGCCGACTGCCTCGGGATGGCCGGTGGTGACGGTTCGCAGGCCCTCGTCGCGTCGGTCGCCGTCGAACACGACCTCCCGTTCGTCTGCGTCAGCACTGGCACCCGCAACCACTTCGCGCTCGACCTCGGGCTGGACCGCGACGATCCGGTGTCGACGTTGCGCGCCTTCGCCGATGGCGTCGAACGCCGAGTGGACTATGCGACGGTCAACGACCGGCTGTTCGTGAACAATGTGTCACTCGGCGTGTACGCGACCGTCGTCGCCCAGGAGTCCTACCGCGCCGACAAAGCACGTACCGCGGCCTCGATGCTGCCCGAACTCCTCGGCCGCGATGCCCGGCCGTTTGATCTCCAGTTCACGACGCCGGCCGGCGACGAGGTCGACGGGGCGTTCGTGATCCTGGTGTCCAACAACCCCTATGCGACCAGCTTCTCCCCCGACGCGGCGACGCGGCACCGCCTCGACACCGGTCGGCTCGGGGTGATCGCCGTGTCGAGCGCCACCGGCGCCGACGCGGTCGCGCTGATGACGCTGTCGGCGATCGGCCTGCGTCGCTCGAGTCCGTTCTGGCACGAGTTCACCGCGCGAGCATTCGAGATCCGCTCGCGCGGCGGCCGCGCGGACGCCGGGATCGACGGCGAGGCGGTGCAACTCGATACTCCGCTGGTCTTTCGCAGCCATCCCAAGGGATTACGGCTGTTGGTCCCGGCCGGTAACCGGGCCGTCGCGGCCCGGCGGCAGGCGCGTGATGTTCATGTTCGTACGCTGGTGCAGATCGCCGCCGGCCGCACACCGGGCAGCCCGTGCCGGTGAGGCGGGTGTCAACTGCGTTCGCGCATCACCCCGGCGTGCCGAATGGTGCCGGAAAGACCGGGTAGTTCCTTCGGCGTCGTCCAGGTGCGCAACCCGTCGGCGCTGTCGGAGTACAGGTACTTGCCACGGGTGTAGGCGTCCAGATACATCCGCCAGCTGCCGTTGGGCAGTTGGACGACCGCGGGGCCTTCGACCAGGTGGCCCCAATTACCCGGCGCCACAAAGCGATAGGGTCCCGTCAACGACGCCGCGACGGCGTGCTGGATGGTCTTCTTTGTCTCGTTCTTGAGCAGCGCGTGATAGGTCGGCCCCACCTTCACGATGGTGGTGTCGATGTGGTCGGCCTAGATTCCGCCGAGCGGCACCGGCAGACCCCAGATCCGCAGTCCCGGGTCCAGAGCCGTCATCACGTAGGGAACAAAGCCGCCGCCCGTCGACATGGAGAGGATGACGCTGACCCGGCCACCCTCCACGAACCATTCGGGTGCCCACGCCTTGGTGGTGAACGGTGAGAGCGACGGTCCGTCACTGGAACCGGCCGACCCCGACGAACCCGGCCCGCTCGAGGAGCCCAGACCCCGTCCGTCACCCGTACCCGGCAGGAAGGCGCAGCACAGCGGCACCGGCCAGCTATAGAGGAACGTCCAGTTCACCCGATCCCGACTGCGCGCGAAGCCGATGTTCGCGCCGTCGACCGTGGTGTAGGTGATGTAGTACCACCCGTCGGTGTGGTGGAAGATGCTCGCGTCACGCACCCGCCCCGACGGCGGCGTGTAGGCGTTCTTCCGCAACACGCGGTAGTGGGTACCGTCGTCGGACTCGTAGACATCCATCGAACGATCGCTGGCGTTGCTGAAGGCGACCATGGTGTACCGCCAGCCCGTGGGGGCGGCGGCGCCGCTCCCCTGGGCGGGAATCATCAGTCCGGCGGCAGCCAGGAGTGCAACCATCACGACGGAGAAAACGACACGCCTGTTGAACTTCATGCGGGCAGTATGGCCGACATCAGGCGTATCATCCATCACTTCTGCCACTTGAGTCCCAGATTGTCATCGACGAGCAGGGCGTGATATCGATCGTCGACACCGATCTGTGCCTGGATCTCCCGAATCGCAGTGCCCAGGATGCCCCGCGACAGCAGGCCGATGCTGAGTGGGCCGGCGGAATCGGCGCCCAGGGGCGGGAGCGTTTGCAGGATCGACCGTTCGTCGTCGGTCAACTCGGCCAGCTGCCACCCGATCTCGGCTTCGACCGCTTCCCGGTCACCGGGGTGGGCCAGCGACACCGCCTTCACCGCGTAGGCCGCCGCCCCGAGCGCGTGCGCACCCATGTGCGCGACCGCGGACGCCTGGGCCACCGACCGTGCTGCCGCTGCTCCCGCCGCGGTGGTGGCGGCCCCGGCGGCCTTTACCGCGATCATTCGCTTGCCGATCTCGGCGGCGGCGGTGCTGTGCCCGGCGCTGTAGTCGCGCGTGCGTGCCACCGCATCCCGGATATCGGCCATCGCGCCGGCGTCGCCGTCGAACAGCGGGAGTACCCGCTCGGCACAGGCGATCGCCCACCGGGCGAGCACGCGGCGCTCGGCATCGTCGAGGGTCTGGATCGAGGTCATCAATCTATCGTCCCCTGCCGTCGCCCCCGCGTCTGCCGTGGCCACCAGTTCACGTCCAGGGTGATCGCGGCACACACGAGACCGCGTTGCTCGACGCCACGCGTCGGCGCCGATCGCCGGGTCACGGCAGTGAGAGGAAGTCTCGCAGCCACTGATCGACCTCTCGCATCGTGTCGCTGTCCACGACACCGATGATCGCGTGAATCCGTTCGCGCGCAATTGTTCTCGGCTGTTCGGTCATAGCGAATGTGGGCCGCTGCGGCGTGAACTCGTTCCCACGCAGGCGCACGTGATTCGGCCATCCGCGGTCCGTGGTGGTTGCGGGAAGAATGATCGCAAGACTATCGGCTTGGGCGAGAAAGATGTCGCTGGACACTACGAGCGCGGGACGGCGCCCGGCCTGCTCGCGCCCACGAGCGGGATCGAGTTCGACCCAGCACACCGTTCCTCGCCGAAGCTCAGCGGACATCGTCGTCGGCGCTCAGCGCGGTGTCCCAGCGGCGAAACTCGTCCCAGTAGTCGGCGTCCGCGCCGCGAAATGCGCGACCGAAAGCTTCCATTCGCTGACGACGTTCGTATCCATCGAGCAGGTTCTCGATCAGCCGGGCTGCCGTCATCCCACGCGCCTCGGCGTCACGGTTGATGCGATCACGCAGTTCAACCGACACTTTGATGGTCGTCGTCGCCATGCCGCACAGTCTACCGATTGGTAGACGACTGCGTCTACCAGACTTATCACCAGGGCTTGTTCATGGCCTCGACGGCAAGCTCAACCAGCAGGAGGTCAAGCCCTCAGTCGGGTCGGCCGCTGACCCGTGGTGCTCGAGTTCGGAGTTCAACTCGTCACGCAAAGCGTCCACGTCGTCTTCACGCCCGCTCGATCGGGAACCACAGCTCACACGTGGCCGTACTGAAATCCTCCGCACGCTCCAGGATCGCCACGATCGACGGTCCCGGGCGCAGTCGCCATGGGTTGGACGGGAACCACTCCGTCGCCGATGCCGCGTACGCTTCCTGCAGTCCGGCCGGGTGCGGCCCCGACGTGCGGAAGGCGACCCATGCCCCGGCATCGAGGTCGATCACGTCGAGATCGGTGGGAACCTCGGCGTCGGCGCCGACCGCCACGCCGAACAGATAGGTGAGCTCGCTACCCTCCCGATAATCGGGACCGCCGTACGCACCGCACTGTGGCGCGCCCTGCACATGCTGGTCGACCAGTCCCCACCCGTCCTCGCCGACACGCTCGGGCTGCGGATCGCCGATGTCGACGACTCGTGGAGGCAGCGTCCGGATATGGATCCGGTCCGGATGAGTACCAACCGGGCGTCGATCGTGGCCCGCTCGCGGCTGGCCAAGGATGTGGTAAGCGCTTCGGGGGCAACGCAATACGTCATCCTGGGGGCCGGGCTGGACACCTTCGCACAGCGGCACGACGGCCCGACGCAAGTCTTCGAGATCGACGCGCCCGCCACCTCGGCCTGGAAGCGGGACCGGCTCGATGCACTCGGACTGCGCGCCGCGGAACGGCTACACCTGGTGCCCGTCGATTTCGAGGCCGGCGAGTCGTGGCTGGACCAGGTGGTCACCGCGGGCCTCGATCCGGCGATACCCACCGTGGTGTCCATGCTGGGCGTGACGATGTACCTGAGTCGGGAGGCCATATCGGCGACGTTGTGCGCCGCCGCGACGCTGGCCGCGGGCTCGACGATGGTGTTCAGCTACTCGCGCCCGATCGAGATGGCACCGGCCTAGATCCGCCCGATCCTGCAGGGCGCAGCAGACGGGGCGGCGGCGTCCGGACACCCGTGGCTCAGCCTGCTGTCGCCCGACCACGCGGCCGCGCTGGCGTACGAAGCCGGCTTCGGCGACGTGGCGATCGTGACCTCGCAGGATCTGCACGACCGCTACTTCGCCGAGCGCGGCGATCAGCTCAGTCCGGTCGGCGGCGAAGACCTGGTGATCGCCACCGTGAGCACGGCGTGAGGGGTCGCCGGCCACCGATCGCGACCCTCGCCTGGACATCAGCCCGGCAGATCACACACCAGAAGATGGAAGGCGCCTCCGCCGTCCCCCCGCGCTTGTCGTCGATCTGAGGAAAACCCGCTGCGCGAATACCCGCTGCGAGTTCGTCGATGGGTCGCAACCGGAATCCATGCGTTCCGCAGCCGAACAGCCTCATGCGGTCGGCGCGACGTACTCAAACTGCAAGTCTGTCACCCGCGCTATGTAGCCAAAGTCATGGTCCGCCGCCAGGACTGTCGCGTCGTTAACGATGCCGTACCCCGCAATGATGATGTCTAACGATCCGGCCGCACGAACCATCCCCGCATTCCACAGCGCGCTTTGGATATCCAGTACCAGTGACTCGTCAGGGGCGCGTTCCAGGGGGAACCCCAATGAGATCTGCTCACGGTACCGAGCATGATCCTCGGGCGTACGGGCGCTATGACAAAACTCTAGGACCTGCGGCGGGCAGGTGACGAACAAGTCCGCGGGCGCACGCTCGATGCGCCGCAACCGGTCCGTGATCTTCGGGTCACCGGTGGCCAATCTCGCCCAGACGGAGTTGTCGACGAGGTAGTCGGTCATCAATGCTCGGGCTCGTCCGGTGGAATTACCGGCGCCCCTAGTCCTTCCGGCAAGTCATTGAGCGCGGCGATACCCTCGATCATGGTCCCCTTCTGCTTAGACGCGATGAGCCTCCTCAGCGCAAGGTCGAGCACAGCCCGATTGGATCGCTCCCCCGTCAGCTCCCTGGCCCGCTCGATCAATGCGGGGTCCAGATCGACACTTGTAACCGCCATGTGACACCTCCCCAGATCTTATATATCGAAGTATATACTTCTCGTGGTGGGAGTCGGCACCTGATCATGCTCGCGTGCCGTTGCCGCTCGGGAATCCCACGCTGGACGGGCCTACTATGCCCGCAAGGCGCTGGGAACCGTCGGCAGGCGTGCCCGAGTCGGCGAGACATGTATGTGTACAGCCTGATTGAGCCCACCGCCGCGCCATAGTGCGCCGACGCTGAACCGAGGTCAACTACACGTTGAACCGGAACTCCACAACATCCCCGTCGGCCATGACGTAGTCCTTGCCCTCCATCCGCACCTTGCCCGCGGCCTTGGCGGCGGCCATCGACCCGGCGGCGTCGAGGTCCTCGAAGGAGACGATCTCGGCCTTGATGAAGCCCTTCTCGAAGTCGGTGTGGATGACCCCGGCAGCCTTGGGCGCGGTGTCACCCCGATGGATCGTCCACGCGCGAGATTCCTTGGGGCCGGCCGTCAAATAGGTCTGCAGCCCGAGGGTGTGGAAGCCGGCGCGGGCCAGCGATCGGAGTCCGGGTTCGTCCTGCCCGATGGAGTCGAGCAGTTCCTGCGCGTCTGCATCGTCGAGTTCGAGCAGTTCACTCTCCACCTTGGCGTCGAGGAAGACGGCGTCCGCGGGTGCGATGGCGGCCTTCAACTCCGCCTTGCGGGCATCATCGGTGAGCACGCTCTCGTCGGAGTTGAAAACGTACAGGAACGGCTTGGTGGTCATCAGGTGGAGTTCGCGGACCGCCGTGTGGTCAAACGAATCCTTCTGCGAGAACAGGGTTTTGCCCGAGTTCAGGATTTCCTGCGCCTTCTGCGCGGCGGCCACGGTCTCGGCGAGGTCCTTGTTCTTGCGGGCGTCCTTCTCCAGCCGCGGCAGCGCCTTCTCCAGGGTCTGGAGGTCGGCAAGGATCAGTTCGGTCTCGATGACCTCGATGTCGGAGAGCGGGTCGACGCGGCCGTCGACGTGCACCACGTCGTCGTCGGCGAAGACGCGGACGACCTGACAGATCGCGTCGGCCTCACGGATGTTGGCCAGGAACTGGTTGCCCATCCCCTCGCCCTCGGAGGCGCCCTTCACGATGCCGGCGATGTCGACGAAGGACACCGTCGCGGGCAGGATGCGTTCGCTACCGAAGATCTCGGCGAGCCGCTCGAGACGGCTGTCCGGGAGCTCGACGACCCCGATGTTCGGCTCGATGGTGGCGAACGGGTAATTCGCCGCCAGCACGTCGTTACGGGTCAGCGCGTTGAACAGGGTCGACTTGCCGACGTTGGGCAGGCCGACGATTCCGAGGGTGAGACTCACGGGCGCCCAGTCTATCGGTCGGGGCCGCGGAGACTTCCGGGGACGTCGGCGTCAGGCCGGTTCGGCGGTGCCCGGGTCGCTACGAGGAGCCTCATCCGGCGGGTCCTCGTCGCGCACCTCACCCGCGTGGGCGGTCACCGGAGTGCCTTCGGGCGGCAGGGTTTCGCCTGCGCGCTCGGCGATCTGCTCGTTGAGGTAGCGCAGGACCACCGCGATGGCCGCCACCGCGGGAACGGCGAGGAAGGCCCCGGTGATCCCGAAGAGCGTGCCGCCCAAGGTGACCGACAGGAGCACGATCACCGCGTGCAGATCCATCGACTTGGACTGCAGCCACGGCTGCAGCACATTTCCCTCGAGTTGCTGCACGGCCAGGATGATGGCGAGCACGATCAGCGCCGAGGTGAGCCCATTGGAGACCAGCGCGATCAACACGGCCAGTGCCCCGGCGACGAACGCACCGACGATCGGGATGAACCCGCCGAGGAACGTGATGACGATCAGCACTCCAGCCAGCGGGATGTCCAGGATCACCAGGCCGATACCGATGAGCGCGGCATCGACAAAGCTGACCAGCGCCTGGGTGCGGATGAAGCCACCGAGGCTGGCCCACATCCGGTTGAGCACCTCGCCCACATGCGATCCGGTGGGCTTACCCAGGTTGCGGGCGAGCCACGGTACGAACTTCGGCCCGTCCTTGAGGAAGAAGAACACCAAGACCAACGCGCTGAAGATGGTGACCAGCAGCGAGGTCGCCGTACCGACGCCGCTGAAGACGCCCTGCGCGATCGTCGACGAACTGGACTGCAGCTTGTCGGTGATGGTGTGCACGACGTTGTCGAGTTGTTCGTCGCGCACGTTCAGCGGCGGACCCTGCACCCAATCCTGGAGCTTCTTGACACCGTCGGTCGCCCGGTTCGCGAGGTCCGGTGCCTGGTCGACGACCGACGGCACGATCGCGCCGATCACTCCCGCGAACACGCCCACCGCGACCAGCATCATGACCACCGACGCCGCTGCGGGCGGGACCCCGTGATTGCGCATCCAGCGCACCGGTGGCCACAGGATGGTGCACACGATGATGGCCAACAGAATGGGCAACAGGATCACCCACAGCTTGGCGAGCAGCCACATCACCACCCACAGCGTGGCCACGACGAGGATGATCTGCAGGCCGACGAGTGCACTCGAACGCAGACCGGCCATCATCACACTCGTCCGCGACGGGTAGGTGCGGGCGGAGTCGGGTGTGCCGACGGAATCGGTGGCGGAATCGGGAGCGTGCGCGTTGTCCGGGTTCTCGGATGAACCGAAACCGGCGGGCGTGTCTGTCACGACTCGATCCTCACACACCCGGGTCGATCACGGAATTCGTAGTAGAAGGTCATCCATGGCGTGACCATCTACTACGAGGTGCGGAACACGCGACGATCAGTGACGACGGAAGCGCTTCTCGAGGTAGCGCACCAGCGCGTTCATCGCCTCGAGTTCCAGCACGAGCGGAGTCGCGTCGGCCACCGACTCCGTCTCGGGCCGGTGGGCCGTCGGTGCGGGTTCGCCGGGCGCATCCTCGACGACAGCGCCGGAGCCCGATGGTGCGGCGACGAGTCGACGCCGCTGCAGCCGGCCGTCGGCGCGCTCGTCCGCGCACGCTCGTCTGATGGTGTCGGGCCCGTAGAGACCCATCATGAACTCCAGCCCCCACGCCGGGAACTCGGACAAAGGCAGGTCCGACGTGCGGCCGCCGTGGTGATTCGCCCCGAAAATCGGGCATCATATGGTGCCAGCGAATGTTATCTGCGTCACGATTTTCGTCCACTCGGTGGGACTCGCGGCGATGTCCGATTCCCGCCAGCACACAGGCGCGGCAGCTGACACAGTGGAGTCGTGACCATCGATCTGGAGACCACCGAGAGCGTCGCGCCGACCACGGACCTCGACTTCGACCGCTGCTACCGCGCGTTGTGCGCACGTGATGCACGATTCGACGGACAGTTCTTCGTCACCGTGTCCACCACCGGGATCTACTGCCGGCCGTCCTGCCCGGCACAGACCCCCCGGCCCCAGAACGTCTCATTCGTGCTCACCACGGCGACCGCGCAACAACGCGGGTTCCGGGCCTGCCGCCGATGCGCCCCCGACGCCGTGCCCGGTTCGCCGCGCTGGAATGCGGGCGCCGACACCGCATCCCGGGCGATGCGGCTCATCGCCGACGGCGTGGTGGAACGCGAAGGAGTCGGCGGACTGGCCGGACGCCTGCGCTACTCCCCGCGCCACCTGACGCGGGTCCTCACCGACAACCTGGGCGCCGGACCGCTGGCTCTGGCCCGCGCACATCGAGCGACCAACGCGCGCATCCTCATCCAGTGCACGACGATGCCGATGGCCGATGTCGCCTTCGCCGCCGGGTTCGCCAGTGTCCGCCAGTTCAACGACACCGTCCGCGCCGTCTTCGGCCTGACCCCCACGCAACTTCGGCGTCTGCGGGCCGCAACGCGTTCGGCCGCCGCGCCGATCGCCAGACCGGACGCGGACGGCATCACATTGCGGCTGGTCTATCGTCCGCCGTATCGGTGGTCGTGGATGCGTTGGTTCCTCGGATCGCATGCCGCTGCCGGCGTCGAATCCGTCATCGACGATGATCCCGACGCCATCACACCGGCGACGCGGTGGCGCTATCGGCGGGTGCTGGATCTGCCGCACGGGCCCGCCCTGGCCGTCGTCGAACCGTCGACCGAGGAGACCGGACCGCCCTTCGTCCGACTCACGTTGCACCACATGGACATGCGCGATCTCGGTGTCGCGGTGAACCGCATCCGACGCCACCTCGATCTCGACGCCGACGTCGCCACCGCCGAGGACGCCCTGCGGCATGATCCGGCGTTGCGTCCGCTCATCGATGCGGCACCCGGACTGCGCCTGCCCGGCAGCCTCGATCCGGCCGAGACGATCCTGCGCACGATGATCGGCCAGCAGATCAGCGTGGCCGCCGCACGCACCCACATCGACGCCCTCGTCGCCCGGCTCGGCACTCGTGTGCCCTGGCCCGACGAAGCCGACCTGCCCCCATCGGCCGTATTCCCTTCTGCCACATTCCCTTCTGCCACCGCCATCGCCGAACACGGCCATCAGGTTCTGCGCGGTCCGCGGCGGCGGATCGAGTCCATCGTCGCCGTGGCCGCGGCACTCGCCGACAAGACGGTGGAACCGCATCCGGGGTTGGCTGCGTCTGACTTACGTGCCCAACTACTCGAACTACCCGGCATCGGCCCCTGGACCGCGGCGCTCGTCGCGATGCGCGTGACCGGCGATCCCGACATCGCACTCACCGACGACCTCGTCGTCAAGCAGGCGATGACCGAGCTGGGCATCGACATCCGGTCGGTGCCGAGCTGGTCGCCGTGGCGGTCCTACGCATCGATGCATCTGTGGCGCCACCGACTGGCCGGCTCCGGCGCCGTGATCTGACCGGGCACACCGACAACCAACATCCCCCCAGAGGAGACCAAGATGACCGCAACCGAGCTCGACGACACCGCCACCGGATCGGACACCCGCGCCCGGACCGCAGACTGGGTGACGCTGTCCACCCCCGACGGCCCGTTCACCGTCATCGCCGACGACGCCGGACGGGTTCTGGCCTCCGGCTGGACCGACGACCCGGGCTATCTCGCGGTGCTCGTCAGCCCGTCGCTGCGCCCCGCCACCCTGCGCGCCGGACGTGATCTGAGCGCCATCACCGACGCCGTGACCGCCTACTACGACGGCGACCACGAAGCACCGGATGCCGTGGAGGTGGTGCAGCGGTCGGGCCCGTTCCTGGAACGGGCGTGGGAGGCGTTGCGGACGGTACGCCCGGGTGAACCCGTCACCTACACCGCACTCGCCGCGCTGGCGGGTGGGCCGCTGGCCGTGCGGGCCGCCGCCTCGTCATGTGCCCGCAACGCCGCGGCGCTGTTCGTCCCCTGCCACCGGGTCCTGCGCAGCGACGGCACCCTCGGCGGCTTCCGGTACGGACTCGAGATCAAGCAGTCGCTGCTGAACCGGGAGGCGCTGGACCGGGAGGCGTGAGCCCGCCCGACCGCTCGCCGCGGCCCTCGGCACCGAAACTGTCGGGGGTCGACGGCACCATCTACAGATGTGATCGCAACAGCTGTGGCTCTCGTGGTGGGTGTTCTGCTCGGCGCCGTCGTGGGTTGGTCGGTGCATGCCGCCCGAACCCACGGCGCCGTCGCGGCGGCGCAGGCCCAGGCCGACGCACTGCGACAGTCCCGTGAGGACGTGGCGCAGTCGTTGTCCTGGGCCACCGAGGACGCCGCCCGCAGGCAGTCGTCGGCGATCGGTTCGCAGGTGAACCACATCGTCGAGCCCCTCCGATCAACGCTCACCGCGCTGGCTGACGAACTGCGCCGGGTGGAACACAATCGAGTGGGCGCCTACGCCGGGCTGACCGAGCAGATGCGCGGCATGCACGCGGCGTCGATGGCCCTGGGTGACCAGACCCGCCAACTCGCCAACGCGCTGCACAGCTCGCACGCGCGTGGCCGGTGGGGTGAGATCGCCCTGGAGCGCGTGGTGGAACTGGCCGGGATGACCCGGCACTGCGACTTCAGCACGCAGGTGTCTGCGCAGTCCGCCACCGGAACGGTCCGCCCCGACCTGCTGGTCCACCTCGCCGGGGGCCGGACCATCGTCGTCGACGCCAAGGTGCCCCTTGACGCGTATCTGCGTGCCGCGGAGGTCACCGACCGCGCCGAGGCACAGCGTCTGCTGGCCGACCACGCCCGGGCGGTGCGCTCCCACATCACCAAACTGTCGGCCAAGGCGTACTGGACCGCCTTCGACAACACCCCGGAGATGGTGGTGCTGTTCCTGCCGGCCGAGGCGGTACTCGAAGCCGCCGCGCGCGCCGACGCCGAGCTGATCGAGTACGGCTTCGGACGCAACGTGGTCATCGCGACCCCCACCACTCTCGTCGCCCTGCTGCGCACCGTCGCGCTGGGCTGGCGGCACGATGCCATGGCGCGCGATGCCGCGGTCATCCACGAACTGGGTCTCACCCTGCATCAGCGCCTCCACAGCGTCCTGGGCCACCTGGAGAGTGTCGGCTCGTCACTGCGTAAGACCGTCGAGTCCTACAACAGTGCGGTCGGCGTTGTCGAGAACCGGCTGGGCGTCACCGCCCGCCGATTGGCCGAACTCGAGGGGCTCGGACGTGACGACGAGCCACCGGCACCGGCCGTGATCCACACCACGTGCCGGTCGCCGAGCACGACGCCGGACCCGACACCATCGTCGGGCGTTGAAGGATTTCCGCGCGCGAACCGGTAGCGTGACCATGTGCCTTCCCCACAACGAGCCGGAGCATCGCTGCCGCTGGATCAGCAGTCGGTGCTCCCGACCGTGCGCGGCCTGCCCTGGTGGGGCGCAGTTCTGCTGGCCACCGGCCCCACCGCACTCGGCGCCGTGATCGACGCGACCAGGAACGAGAGCCTGGGCGCCACGTACAACTTCTTCTACCTCGTCGGTTGTGTGGCTGCTGCGCTCGCAGTCCGGCGCCGTGCACTGTTCACGGCCGCCGCGCAGCCGCCGCTGATCGCGTTCGTGGTCAGCATCGTCACGCTGTATCAGCTGCATTCGCAGCAGGCGTCGTCGAACACCCGCAGTCTGATCGTCAAGGTGCTCATCCCGATCGCGACGAACTTCCCCTGGATGGCCGTCACCTTCCTGATCACCCTCGCCCTCGTGCTCACCCGCTGGTACCTGACCCGTAGTGAGGCCGAACGGGCCCGCCGACGACCCGGCACCCGTCGGGCCTCGAAAAGGTCGAAGCCGACGACCGCCGAGTCCGACGGTGAGACCACCGCCGGTAAGAGCCGTCCACGTTCGCGCACCCGCGGTGCCGGGGAACGACCGGCGCCGGGAACCCGCGCCAAGTCATCGACCGCGCAGCGGCCACGTAGCGCGGCGCGCCCCAAACGCATACCGCCTCGCACCGAAGCCGCCGACGCCCCGAGCGCCGGTCGGCCGGAGGACACGACCGCGGCCGGCACGCCGGTTCCCCCGCGTCCCAAGCGTGCGACCGCCGGGCAGGTGCTGCGCGAGGCGGGCCGTCAGATCGAGGGCGAGAACGCCCGTCCGTCGGTTGCGGCCGACCTTGCTCCCTACGAATCGAGCACCGAGGCCGCGCGCGGATACCCGAATACCCGGGCCCGGAACCGCAGCAGCTGAGCGGGAGTCAGGCGCCGCTCACCGCCCGGCCAGCCACTGCCCGAGTCGACGGGCGGCGGCATCCACCAGTTCCGGCCACTGCATCGCACCCTCGTCGGCACTGTCGGTGACGACCTTGACCAGCCGGCACCCCACCCCGAATTCGGCACTCACATGGGCGATGGCGCAGCCTTCCATGTCCACGAGGTCGGCGCTGCGGGCCAGTACCGCGCGATGGGCGGGATCGGCCACAAAGGTGTCGCCGGAGGCGAGGACCGTCCCGTCGCCGTCGGGTAACTCCCAGCGGTCGGTCATCTCGTAGCCCATCGCACGCAGCGCCGCGCTGCTGATGTCATGTTCGATCACCGCCGACGGTAGGAACAGCCCCGCGTGATGGTCGTGCAGCGCGCCCGCTGTCCCGATATTGATCACCTCGCGGACCGGGTCGCCGACCGACAGTTCACGGGCCAGCGCCGTCGCGGCACGGACCTTGCCGATCCCGGTGATGAGCAGACGCGAACCGGGGGGCACATACCGTGCCTCGCTGCGGGTTGCCGAGACGATCAGGACGCTGTTGACAGACACCGGCCGATTATCGCCTGCCGTCGGTCAATTGCGGCGCCCGGCCAGTTCCAGCGTGGCCCGCGCCGCACGGCCCAATTCGACTCCGTAGGACGGTCCGTGACCGGCAGCGTGCACGGCGAGCGGATGAAGCTGATGCAGGGGCACGCGGCCGCGCCACCCGTCGACGAGCGGACGGGCCGACGTGTAGGCGTCGAGAATGGTCTCGAGCAGCGGACACCCGAACAGGGCCAGCATCGCCAGGTCGGTCTCGCGATGCCCGCCGTGGGCAGCCGGGTCGATCATCACCACGCCGGCCGGCGTCCACATCACGTTCCCGCTCCACAGGTCGCCGTGTATGCGGGCGGGTGGGTCGTCGTCGTCGAAGACGCCGGCGGCGATCAGCTCGCACGCGGCCCGCACATCGTCGTCGTCGGCTGCGGTGAGGTTGCGTGCCCGCACCGCCGGCTCGCGATAGGGCAGGACTCGCTCATTCGCGTAGAACGCCCCCCAGCTGTCGTATTCGGTTGAGCTGAGCCGACGCCGGCCGATGAACTGCCGGCCGTGGTAACCCGGCGGCGGCGAACCGAACCGCGCCGCCCCGGCATCGTGCATCCGGGCCAGCGAAACCCCGAACCGTCGCGCGGCATCGACGGTCGGCCGCGCCCCCGACAACCGCACGAGTTCGATCGAGTCGTCGGTGACCGCGAGCACCTCCACCACCGGCGCCCCGGCCTGCGCCAGCCACCGCAAACCGGCGGCTTCGGCGGCAAAGAAGTCCGGATCGGCATCGGGCCGCCCGGACTTGCGGAAGGGTTCGCTCAACCCGCGTCCGTCGGGGTGGTGTCGTCGGCGGTCCGCGCGGCGCGCGCCTCGATGGCCCGGCCCGTCACCCGGGCGAGATGGTCGAAGCGGTCGTTGGCGATCCGCATCACGATCTCGTAGGGCAACGCGAATTTCCTTGCCCACCAATAGCCGAACCGGATGTCGAAGGATGTGTAGACGAGGAACCGATTCTTGCGGATGCCCTTGAGGATTGCCTCGGCGGCCTTGTCCGGGCTCACCGCGACCTTGTGGAACTGGTCGATCTGTTTCTTGACGCGCGGGTCCTCACGATCCACGCCCACGATGTCGACGGTGTTGACCAGCGGGGTGTCCACGCCGCCCGGGCACACCAGCGACACCCCGATGTGGTGGCGCCGCAGATCGAAGCGCAACACCTCTGAGACGCCCCGGATGCCGAACTTGCTGGCGCTGTAGGCGGCGTGCCACGGCAGCGCGAGCAGTCCCGCCGCCGACGAAACATTCACCAGATGTCCACCGTGTCCGCGTCGAACCATTTGCGGCACAAAGCATTCGATGATGTGGATCGGACCCATCAGGTTGACATCGACCATGGTGCGCCAGTGCCGGTGTTGCAGATTCTCCACCGTGCCCCACGCCGACACCCCGGCGATGTTCATCACCACGTCCATCGTGCCGACCTCGGCGTCGACCTGTGCGGCGAAGTTGCGGACCCAGTCGTAGTCGGACACATCACCGGCGAGGTGGTACAGCACGGTGCCGTCGGAGCGGTTGATGTCGGCGACCACCTCGTCGAGCCGGTCGGCATGCAGGTCGGTGAGCACGAGTTCGGCACCTTCGGCGGCCGCCGCGCGCGCGGTGGCCTCGCCGATTCCGCTTGCCGCACCGGTGATCAGCACCTTGCGGCCACGCAGTGTCGGCACCGGCGTGTCCATCACCAACAGATCTCTCACATGCAGATCGCGCAGTCGCATGGCCCGACCCTATCGCCTCGATGCCCGGCCGATCAGCCGATCGGGAGCTTGCCGCCGAAGAGTCCGTACACCACGGTGAGCATCGCCTTGAGCACCTGCGCGGACACGTCCTGACCCTGTCCGAGGAGCAGCGCGATGATGGCCGCCGGGTCCTTGGTGGCGAGCAGTTGCTGGATGAACGGGATGACCGAGGCCAACCCGTTGCCGTCGTCGGCCTGCGGGGTGGTGGTGGATGGCGGGGTCGTGGTGGAGCCGGGCGCGGGCGCCGCCCCGCCGCGCGCGTAGGTGAGAATGCCGTCGGTGATCGCCATTGCGTACTTCACCTGCCCGTCGCGCTTGGACAGGTTCGCCGCCTCGGTCGGATTGGACAGGTTGCCCATCTCGATGAAGACGGCCGGCGCCTTGGTGAGGTTCACCGCGGCGATGTCCGAGCGCGTCTGGATTCCGTTGTCGACACCGGCATAGTTGGCGGGCGGGAAACCCGCCTTGACGAAGGCGTCACGCATCGTCGTCGACGCCTTGCGTCCCTCGCCGGACTGCACGCGGTTGACCGTGGCATCCGGGATCGGCAACGACGGCACGATCATGTGGAAGCCCTTCTTCCCGGCGTCGGCCCCCACCGCGGTGGAGTCGGCGTGCAGACTGACCGCGACGACGGCGCCGGATCGGCTCGCGGCCGCGGCCCGCTGGTCCACGCAACCACCCCAGCCGGTGTCGTCGGGCCGGCTCAGCACCACTCGGGCGCCCTGGCTCTCCAGGCCGGCCTTGACCAGCTGGGTGATCTGCCAGTTGACGGTGTGTTCCTTGGCCCCGTTGACCCCGGTCGCGCCGCTGGTCTGGCAGTCCTTCTTACCGCCCCGTCCGTCGGGGACCTGGGCGCTGAGGTTGTGTCCGGCGGCCGAGCCCTGGTGGCCGGGGTCGAGGAAGATCGTCTTGCCGGCCAGCGCGGTCCCCCGGTCGGGGGCCGCATGCGCCGGTGAGGCACCGGTCACCGACGCGACGAGCGTCGTACCGGTCAGCAACGCGACGGTTGCGGCGGCGAGCGAGAGTCGGCGTGTGCGTCGTTTCTGGGTCATCGCAGTATCGGGCGACGGGCACGGCTACGCCCCTGGATCGCCCCACTCCCTTCACATCAAGAACATGGGCCACTCTAGCCACAGAATCAACAGTGAAACAGGGCGTGTCAGATTTGACGAATCGTCGACCAGGCACAACGGGATTTCGTTAGGGAGATGTGACCTGCGGTCGCGTCAGGCGGGCAGATACCGCGCGATCGACAGGATGCCGTGCTCGTCGTCGGGGTCGTCGGGGCCGACGACAACGTCCTCGAGCCGCCGCCGAACCTCGTCGGGGTCGAGTCCGCTCCCAATCGCCACCAGCGTCGACGACGGCGTCTCACCTTCCCATCGTTCGCGGTGGACCCGCACGAAGCCACCCACCGCATGCACCACGAACTTCTGGCGATAGCGCGGGACATCGAAATGCACGATTCCCTTGACGCGGAAACAGCCATACGGCGGACGTTCGAGAAACGCCGCGAGCCGGCGCGCGTTCATCGGCACCCGGGATTCGAAGCTCACCGACTGATAGTCCGCGTGCAGATGATCATGGCGGTGTTCGTCGACGATCAGCTCGTCGAGCGCCAGTTGTTGGGGCCCGTCGGCGTCCGCACGTCGCTCGGTCACGTCGAAGAGCAGAGCCGGATCGATCGCCGCGTCGACCGTGGCGACGAGCGGCGCCGACGGGTTCACCGCGCGCAGTTCGGCCCCGAGGCGGTCCAGGGTCGACCTATCGGCCAGATCGGCTTTGTTGAGCAGCACCAGATCGGCGATCGCGACGTGCCCGCCGAGTTCCGGGTGGCGGTCGCGGGCGGCATCGGCGTGTACCGCGTCCACCACGTAGACCAGCCCGCCGTAGCGCAGACGTGGGTCGGTGAGTCCGGTAACCATGCCGATCAACGCCTTGGGCTCGGCGATCCCGCTCGCCTCGATGAGAATCGCGTCGAGCTGCGCCGACGGCCGCGCCAGGGTGGCGAGCGCATCGGCGAGTCCGTCCCGGTCGACCGCGCAGCACAGACACCCGTTGCCCAGACTCACCGTCCCGTCGGCCTGCCCGGCGACCAGGAGGGCGTCGATGTTGACCGCGCCGAAGTCGTTGACCAGCACCCCGATCCGTGTGCCCTCGGCGCGCGCCGACCGCAGCACGTGGTTGAGCAGCGTCGTCTTACCCGAGCCGAGATATCCGGCGATCACCACCACCGGCACCGACGACGTCATCGGGCGTAGCAGTCCGGGCAGATCACCGCCAGCTCACGTCCCACGTGATCGGGATGATTGGCGATGTGCGAGGTCGGCTCCCCACATTCCGAACACGTCCCGATCACCTTGGCGTGATCGGAGAAGTCCACGCTCATCCGGTTGTCGAAGACATAGAGCGATCCCTCCCACAGACCGTCGTCGCCGTACTCCTGCCCGTACCGGACGATGCCGCCGTCGAGTTGATACACCTCCCGGAACCCGCGGAGGCGCATCAGCGAGCTCAACACCTCACAGCGCACTCCCCCGGTGCAGTAGGTGACGACCGGGCGGTCCTTGAGATGGTCGTAGGCGCCGCTGTCGAGGAGCGGCACGAAATCCCGGGTGGTCTGCGCCGGCGGGGTCACCGCGCCGGCGAACCGGCCGACCCGGGCCTCGATCTCGTTGCGCCCGTCGAAGAAGACCACGTCGTCACGGCGCTCGACGAGTTCGTGCACCTGCGCCGGCGTCAGCTTTGTTCCACCGTCGACCACGCCGTCATCGTCGACCTTCACCTCGTCCGGCACGCCGAAGGTGACGATCTCGGGGCGCACCCGCACGCTCAGTCGGGGAAAGTCGTCACCCGTTCCGTCGGACCATTTGATGTCGGCATCAGCGAACCCCGGATATTCGCGAGTGGCCCTGACGTACCGTTTCACCTGGCCGATGTCGCCGCCGACCGTACTGTTGATCCCGTGACGTGACACGATGATTCTGCCGCGCACACCGAGCGATGAGCAGACGCTGAGCTGCCATAGCCGGATCGCCTCTGGGTCGGGCAGCGGCACGAACACGTAGAACAACACGATCTTGGGGGTCGACACAGTGCAAGGGTACGGACACCCGTCGGGTCGTCGACGGCTGCGGCCGACCGTCGCTGCGAGGTTCCTCGGCGCATGCGTCGGGGCCGGCCTGGCCCTGTCGGCGTGCGGCCTGTCCACCGGAACCGACCCGTCCCGTATCGTGCTGCCGCCGACCGATGAGCTCTCGACCGAGACCGAGGCCCCCTCCACGACCAGCACGACGACGACCAGCCGCGAGGAGCGGGCCGCGAATCTCCCGAATTGGACGATCGGGCGCATCGTGTCGCTTGCACCCCGGGTCGAGAATTCGCGATTCCACCAGGGTGCGGTCACCGAGGGTTCGGCTTTGGAGGACACGTCAGGTTTTCATTTCTCGACTCCGGACGGCGCCGCGCAGTGTTCCACCGGAACCAACGGTATGGCGACACTCGCATGCCGGATCAACGGTGATCCGGCCGGGTCACGGCCGTCCGACGCGCCATCGAACTGCGACTGGGCGGGCAATCTCGTGACGCTGGACTCCGACGGTCCCGAACACGGAGCGTGTGCAAACGAGTATCCGGTGCTCTACCGCAGCACCATCGTGGACTACGGACACACCATTTCGATCTCCCGATTCTCCTGTCTCGTGGAGACGGCCGGTATGTTCTGTCTCGAATCCCGCTCTCAATCCGGATTCTCGGTCACCACAACGGGATACCACACGATTTTCGCCGCGGATCGCGCCCCGGAATCGCTCGTCGGTTTGTCCGACGACACCTCGTCGAGTCCTTCGGATGATTCGACGACGACCACCACGTCACCCACTCGCTGATCGAACACAATTCGTTCATCACCGCGAATTGGGCACCACTCTCAGCAATTGCTCATCTGAATGACGCTATGCTGTCATCCGTGCGAATGACCGCGCCCTGGGTATCGGGTTGTTCGCGTCGGGTGCCGGGGAGAACACCCTTCACGTACTTCAGGAAGAGGAATTCATGGCAAAGAAGGAAATCGTCCAGGTCATCGATGACATCGACGGCAAGGTGCTCGACCAGTACGAAACCGTCAAGTGGGGGCTCGACGGGAAGTCATACGAATTCGACACCTCCGCCAAGCATGCGCAACAGTTCCGCGACACTCTCGCCAAGTACATCACCGTGTCTCGTCCCTCCGGCCGTGTGCCGAAGAGGGTGACCGTCACCGGCGGACGGAACAAGGAAACCACCAAGGCAATTCGCGAATGGGCGATCCAGAACGGCTACGACGTCAGCGATCGCGGACGTATCCCGCAGAGCATCATCGAGGCCTTCGAAGCAGCACACTGAACCCGCGGTAGCCCGGTCACCGCGCCGGGTTGTCGAGGCTGATCCATCGAATAGGCCCGTCGCATCACGCGACGGGCCTATTCGCGTGATCGACCCCTCTGGTATCACGCGGCCGTACCTCACAGAATGGAGACATGGCATCTTCCACCTCGAGCACTGCCGCGTCCACGATCTCCACCCAGACCCGTCCCGAAACCGCCGAATTGCGTCTCGCCCTCGTCTGCTACGGCGGGGTATCGCTTGCCGTGTACATGCACGGCGTGACCAAAGAACTGTACAAATTGGTGCAGGCCTCGCGCGCCCTCGACGCTCGAGATGATCCGTCACAGGCGGAAAATCCATTCCCCTCCGACGACACCACCTCGGTCTACTTCGACACCCTGAAAACACTCGCCGACCGGCAGCATCCGTTGTCGGTGAGTATCGACATCGTCGGCGGTACGTCCGCGGGCGGAATCAACGGTGTTGCCCTGGCCAAGGGCATCGCGCTCAACGCCGACCAGGAGGGTCTGAAGAAGGTGTGGATCTCCGGGGGCGATCTACGACAACTCCTGCGGGCGCCCCGCCGGTTGCCACTCGTCCTGCAGACCGCGTGGGCGGCATGGAACAGCGCGCGGCATGGGCAGTCGCTGCTGAAGTCCGAACTCATGTCCGAGCTGCTCCGAAAAGCGTTGCTGGACATGGACCCCGACGATGACAAGCCGAACTCACCGGCGACGCTCATTCCGAAGGGCGGCAATCTGTCCCTGTATGTGCAGACGACCGATCGGCAGGGTTTCGACATCACGGTCCCCACCGGCATCGGCGGCGCGAGCCAGCGCGACCGGTGGTACTCGCAGGTCCTGCAGTTCTTCGCCTCCCACGAGGATCGCGAGCAGTTCGCCGCGCAGTACACGCGCACGTTGGCGTTCGCGGGACGCGTCAGTTCGTCGTTTCCGGCCGCCTTCGCCCCGGTCAGCGTCGAAGGGTTCGCTGGTGAACTCATCGCCGAATGCCGGCCGGGTGAGTGCACAACGGTGCACGGCCAGCAGGTGTTCCGTTACGACTATGCGGAAAACGGTTACACCGCCGACGAGCGCCTGTTTGTCGACGGCGGACTCCTGAACAACTCGCCGTTCGATCTCGTCATCGACACGATCGCCGCACAACCGGCGTCGCGGAAGGTGCTCCGCGAGTTGGTCTATATCGAGCCGGATCCCGCTCGACCTCTCGATGACGGTTCGGTCGACGATTCCAGCGGCGCCAAGTCCGGGTTCTTCGGAAATCTCTTCGCCCTCAAGGCTCCGGCGACCAGTCACAGCTTCGCCGGCGAGCTCATCGCGCTGCGTGACCTCAACCGGAAAATCGTGGAAATCGGCACGATCGCCGACCTGCAAATGGATGAGATCACCACCGACATCGTCGCCGAGATCGACGACGTCGCGCAGGACAACAACGTCGCCGACGCCGGCTTTGTCGAAAAGCTCGGCAATCAGGCGTTGGCCAAAGAGATCTCCGACCGCCTGCACTGCAAGAACGAAAAGGCCATGGGCGCAACCTGGAACACCTATCAGCGTCTCAAGGCCGTGTCGATCGCGCATCGGATCGCGACGGCGATCAACAAGAGTCAGAAGCTGCCTCCGCAATCGAGCACGGCGACCTTCGTGACCGCGGTGATCACCGAATGGGTTCATCAACTCCCCGCGTTTCGCGAGTCCAACGAGAAGGATCTCGGCGAGTTCCTGCAGGCGCTCGATACGCCCTACCGCGAACGACGACTGCTGTTCATCATCGCCGGGATCAACGAGCTCTACGGCACCGACGCCCCCGCGGATGTGCTCAACAAGCTGAAGGCGCAGGCCTGGGAGAAACTCTCCGCCACCAAGGCGGCGCCGGACACTGTGGTCGAGAAGCTCGCGGACTCCGGCCTCGTCGCCACGCTCAGTAGGTTCGTGACCGCAGTGCAGAAGGGCCGGCGAGCATCGGCACCTTTCGAGGATCCGGCCGCGTGGGCAGCGCGCGAATCTGCGATGATCGAAGACTTCGTCGGCAAGTACCGCGTGGCGATCGCCGCCGAGATCGGCGACGGCAGCACCGACCTCTGGCAGGCCTTCGCCAGCACTCTGGCGGGCGGCCCCATCGGCTCCACCGAGGAGAGCTCCGAGCAGAACCTGACTCGTCTGGCCAGCCGATACCTCGGGTTCCCCCGTTGGGACGCGATCCTGTTCCCCATCACCTCACTGTCCGAACTTCCGCAGTTCTCGCCGATACCGGTGTCGCAGTTCAGCCCGATCGCCGCGACCGCCCTGGCGCCCGAGGGGGAAGACGCGCGCAAGGAGTTTTTCGCGACCAAGCTCGCCGGGTTCGATCTCGCGCACTTCGCCGCCTTCCTCAAGACCGAGTACCGGGAGAACGATTACCTGTGGGGCAGGCTCGACGGTGCCGAACTGATTCTCGACCTGCTCAACCGGCGCATCGACGACGAGGGATCGCGGTATGTGCCGCTCGGCGACGCCTTCCGCGCCATCCTTGCCTCGGAGAAGGGACTCAAGGGGGTCGCGAAACTGCGCAAGGAGCTCGCCGGTCGCGTCGCCGAGAGATTCCCGTCCTGATCTGATCAGCGCGAGGCAAAGGGTGGTCGCGTCGGTCATCCGAGGCTTGACTGTGCGTGTTTGCATCCGAACTCGCACCAAAGGACTCATCGATGACCCGACAGCTCCACCTCGGCGGTTTCCTGATCGCCTCACCGGTCACCCATTCGCACGCCGCGTG
The DNA here is from genome assembly GCF_000024785.1 of Gordonia bronchialis DSM 43247. NCBI lineage: Bacteria > Bacillati > Actinomycetota > Actinomycetes > Mycobacteriales > Gordoniaceae > Gordonia > Gordonia bronchialis. The sequence continues at coordinate 3,634,164 of NC_013441.1, forward strand.
GCGTCACCCGGTTCGGAGACAGACTATTTCGGCCCTGATCACTATCACCGGGTCGGCCGCATCCTGGAGCGTGGGAAGTTCGACTTCGCCTTCTTCGCCGACCTGCTCGCCGCTCCCGACCGGTTCGGGGGTGATCAGACCGAACCGTTCCGACGCGGCACCCAGGCCGCGGCCACCCTCGATCCCAGCCTGGTGGCGGCCAGCCTCGCCGCGGTCACCTCGCGTCTGGGTATCGCGGTCACCAAGTCCGCCACCTACTTTCACCCCTACGAACTGGCGCGGGTGTTCGGTTCGCTGGACCATCTGACCCGCGGTCGCATCGCATGGAACATCGTCACCTCCCTGACGCAGGCCGAGGCACGCAACTTCGGGCACGACGCTCACGTCGGGCACGAGGAACGCTACGCCCGCGCCGAGGAGTTCGTGTCCACCGCGATCAAGCTGTGGTCGAGCTGGGATGCCGATGCGGTGACCGCCGACAAGGAGTCCGGCATCTGGGCCGATCCGTCGAAGATCCATCCGGTGGATCACGCCGGTGCGCACTACCGCACCCGTGGTCCGCTGAATCAGCCGCGCTCGCCGCAGCATCGTCCGGTGCTGATCCAGGCCGGATCATCCGAGACCGGCAAGAACTTCGCGGCACGCTGGGCGGAGGCCATCTTCGAGATCGACCCGACGCCGGAGGGACGTCGCGCCTACTACGACGACGTCAAGTCACGAGCGGTGAACTTCGGCCGAAATCCCGACCACGTCAAGGTCTTTCCGTCGTTCATCCCGTTCATCGGGGAGACCGAGTCGATCGCCCGGGAGAAGCAGGCCTTCCACAACGAACTCGCCGACCCCATATCGGGCCTCATCACGTTGTCGGTGCACACCGACCACGATTTCTCGCAGTACGACCTCGACGCACCGGTCGAGGACGTGCAGGTCACCGGCACGCAGGGTCTGTTCGCCGTCGCCCGCCGGTTGAGCGAACGCGACAACCTGACCCTGCGCGACATCGGCAGACTGTACGCGCAGGGCGTGCTGCTCCCCCAGTTCGTCGGTACCGCAACGGATGTGGCCGATCAGATCGAGGCCTCGTTCACCGGGGGTGAGGCCGACGGGTTCATCGTGTCCAGCGCGCAGACGCCGGGAACCTTCAACGACTTCGTGGACTACGTGGTCCCCGAACTCCAGCGCCGTGGACTGTTCCGACGCGACTACGAGGGCTCCACTCTCCGTGAGCATCTCGGCCTCGGCGACGCGCACGACGACCTGCCCGCCGACATCCGTGGGGACGCCCACCAGATGGCCGGATAGCTCCTGACACCGACGAAAACTCGGGGAAGGGTTTCCTTCCCCGAGTTCTGGTTGCGTCCCCGAGAAAGTACTCGCCGACGAAACCAAGACTCGGGGAAAGAATTCCCTCCCCTGATTCTGGTCAACGGCTGGGCGACGACCCCAGGGCACTAACGATAACGGTTATCGTTTACACTAGGCGGCATGAAGGTACGCAACTCCGTCCGGTCCCTCAAGAACAAGCCCGGCGCCCAGGTCGTCCGCAGACGCGGACGGATCTTCGTCATCAACAAGAAGGAACCCCGGTTCAAAGCACGGCAGGGCTGAGCTGTCGCGGTCGATCAGACGCACGCTCGGCAAGCACGGGCAGCACCCCTTCGGCAAACCAGTACGCCTCCTCGACGTGCGGGTACCCCGACAGGATGAAGTGCGAGAAGCCCTGCTCCTCGTATTCGCCGACGAGATCGGCGACCTCGTCGTAGCTACCCACCAGGGCGGTGCCCGCGCCGCCACGGATCAGGCCGACGCCGGCCCACAGGCCGGGATGGATCTCGAGCTGATCGCGTCGGCCGCCGTGCAGTTCGGCCATTCGGCGCTGCCCCGTCGAATCCGACGCCGAGTGCAGCGCGAAGGCCGTGGCGATCTCGTCGTCGGAGATGCCGGCCAGGAGACGATCGGCCACCCGCCAGGCCTCCGCGGAGGTCTCCCGGGCAATGACGTGTAGTCGGACGCCGTATTCGAGTGTGCGTCCGCGTGTTTTGGCCCGGCGCGCCACCTCGTTGATCTTGGCGCCGGCCACCTGCGGTGGTTCGCCCCAGGTGAGGTACACCTCGGCGTGATCGGCCGCCACAGTCAGGGCGGGGTCCGATGAGCCACCGAAGAAGACCGTGGGACGCGGCTGGGGCGGCTCAGGGATGAAAGCGCCGTCGATGGTGTAGAACTCGCCGGCGAAGTCCACGGTCTCGCCGTCCCACAGCCGCGTGACCACCTCCAGGAATTCCGCGGTCCGGGCGTATCGCCGGTCGTGGTCGACGCGGTCACCGAATCGGCGTTGTTCGATCTCGTCCCCTCCGGTGACGATGTTGACATCGATTCTGCCACCGGTGAATCGCTGCAGCGTCGCAGCCTGCTGGGCGGCCAAGGTCGGGGAGATCAGCCCGGGCCGGAAGGCCACCAGAAAGCTGAGCTTCTCGGTGTGTTGAGCCGCCGCGGCGGTGGTGAGCCAGGCGTCCTCACACCATGTCCCCGTCGGTGTCAGCACGCTCTCGAAGCCGAGCCGATCCGCGGTCCGTGCGACGTCGACCAGGTAGGGCAGGTCGGGGGCGCGGTATCCCGGTGGACGCCGTTTGGTTGCCGACGCATGCGAGGCGCCGACGATGTCGCGGCTATCGCCGGCGGTCGGGAGAAACCAGTGAAAATGACTGTGCGACATGGTCGAATCCCGCCTCACGGTTGCTGGGGCGCCACGAAGTACGGCGTCAGTGCCTCGTTGTAGCGCTTGTCGGTGTAGTCGGCGAAGTTGATGCCACCCTGTATCTGGCCGGAGTCGGTGAACGCATCGGCGAGCTTCTGCTGAGATGCGATCACGGCGTCAGTCAGTTCGATCGCCGGCCGCAGACTGCGACCCTGTGCCGTCGCCGCTGCACGGGGATCGATGCCGATGGCCGCGGCGTATCGCCGAGCCCATTGCGCCGGGTTGGCCTTGGCCCAGGCGCTCGCCTTCGCGATGTGGATGACGAGCTCACGAATCGCGGTGTTGCGTTTGGGATCTGCCAGTGCACCGTTGGCCGCGATGCCGAATCCGTAGCCATTGGACACGCCCTGCGCGGTGATCAGCGTCTTGGCATGATCCTGTAGCTGCACGATGGCGGTGTAGGGATCCCAGATCGCCCAGGCGTCGACCGCTCCGGTGGTAAAGGCCGACCGCGCGTCCGCCGGTTGCAGGAACACCGGTTCGACGTCTTTGCCCGCTCCGAACATGAGATTGGCCTTCTGCAACTGCAGCAGGAGGTGTCCATGAGCCGAACTCCCCTTGGCCACGGCCACTTTCTTGCCCTTGAGGTCGGCGACCGAGCGCAACGTCGACGACGCGGGAATCAGGATCGCGTCCCCGGAGGCGTCGTTCGAGTAGGCCGACACGACCTTGACCTTGGCGTTCGACGCCGCACCGAAGATCGGCGGGGTGTTACCGGTGACCGCGAAATCGATCTTGCCCGCGGTGGCCGCCTCGATCTGCGGTGGCCCGGAGGTGAACGTCGAGAACTTCACCGCGAACGGCAGTTTCTCGAGTTCGCCGGATGCACGCAACAGAGCTTCCGTACCACCCTTCTGATCTCCCACCTGCAGGGTCAGATCGGCGAGCTGGCTGACATCGACCGTCGAGTCAGACACGGTCTCGGCGGCATCCTCACGCTGGACACAGCCGGCCAGGGTCAGGGCAATCAGCATGGTCGCGATCGCCGCGACGGCGGTACGCAGAGCAGACTTCATTGTCATCAATGGTCTTCCTTCAGAAGGGTGTTCACGAATCGGCTACGCCGAGCGCGATCAGGAGCTGGGCGCGCAGACCGGCCAAGTCGGTGCGGTCGTCGCCTCGCCGGGGCTCGGGAACGGCACGGTCGGAGACGATCCGTCCATCTGCGAGTACCACGACACGGTCGGCGAGGCGCAGCGCCTCGTCGACGTCGTGGGTCACCAACAGCGCGCCGAAGCCGTTGGTACGCCACAGGTTCAGCAACAGATCGTGCATGCTCCGTCGGGTCAGGGCGTCCAGCGCGCCAAACGGTTCGTCGAGAAGCAGGAGTCGTGGCCGCGTCACCAACGCCCGGGCGAGTGAGACTCGTTGTGCCTGACCACCGGAGAGCTGCGCCGGCCAGGCCTGCGCCTTGTCTCGCAGACCGACCTCGACAAGCGTCTGGAGGGCGCGTTCCCGGGTTGCGCTCTTGCCGACCCTCTCGCGCGTCAAGCCGAAGCCCACGTTCTGAATCACGGTGCGCCACGGGAACAGTCGGGGTTCCTGGAAAGACACCGCCGGGAAACCCGCGGTACGAACGGACCCTGCATCGGGTTCGGCGAGGCCGGCCAGCAGACGCAACAGCGTCGACTTCCCGCTACCGCTTCGACCGATGAGTGCGACGATCTCGTCGTTGCCGACCGTCAGCGACACGTCGCGCAGCACCACCGTCGAACCGTAGCTCAGGCCGACGCCGGTCACCTCCGCGGCTGGACCGGACACCGATCCGACGGAGGCGTCCTGTGTTGTGGCAGCAGCTGTTTCGTGGCTGATCGTCTGAGTCATCCCCGTTTGCCTCCTTCGCTCATTGTCGTCGGTATCGGGTGGTGTATCGCTCCAGTGCGCGCACGATGGCGTCGGTGATCAATCCCATTGCGGCATAGACGATCAGGCCGAAGATGACCTGGTCGATGCGCAGGAAGTCACGCGCGTTGTTGATCAGGTACCCCAGGCCCGAGGTGGCCGCGATCTGTTCGGCGACGATCAGGCTCAGCCATGCAATGGCCAGCGCCTGCCGCAATCCGACCAGAATCTGCGGCATCGCTGCCGGGATGATCAGCTCACGGATGGTTGTGATTCGCGAAAAGCCCAGTACCCGAGCAGTTTCCACCAGCCGCCTATCGATCTGGCGGATGGCACCGGAGGTGTTGAGATACAGCGGCAACATCGCACCCAACGCCACCAGCAGCACCTTGGGCACTTCGCCGATCCCGAACCACAGTATGAACAACGGGATCAGACCGAAGAGTGGCAGCGCTCTGATCGCCTGCATGTTGGGGTCGACCACGGCATCGGACAACCTGTTCAACCCGACCAGCACGCCGAGCCCGACGCCGACGATCACCGCGACGGCCAATCCGATTGCCGCGCGCTGCGCAGACGCCCCGATCGCGTCCACGAGTTGCCCGTCGACCAGCAGTTCCCATCCGGCCTGGGCGATCAGCGACGGCGCAGGCAACTTGTCCTGCGGCAAGATTCCCAGCGCGCTGCCCACCTGCCACAACACCAGGACCGCCAACGGTGAGCACACCCGGATACCGGTGTAGATGCGGTCGCGGCGAACCGATCTGTCGGATCGCGTGGCCGTGGACTGCGCACCGACCTCACCGACTGCAGTGGTCCCCGGGCTCGAAGTATGTTCGGCCATGGGGATCGACCGTATGGCGTCCCGGACCTCGAGCCCACCGTTGGATTCACGCTGACCGAATCGATCAGGACTACCGTTCGGTTCGCGTACCGGTGCGCGAACGCTGCCGCCTCGAACGGGCCGGTGGCCACCCCATAGGCTGGCTTCGTGACCGCCGACTCCCACCCGCAGGCGACCACCGGCACCCTGTGCGGCGTCGGCGCCTACTCGGTGTGGGGTCTGTTCCCGCTCTACTTCCATCTGCTGATCCCGGCAAGCGCGTGGGAGATCCTGGGCAACCGGATCGTGTGGACGATGCTGTGTTGCGTGGTCGTCCTCGCGGCGTTGCGCCAGTTCGGCTTTGTCCGTGGGCTGTTGGCCGACCGTCGGCGACTGGCCATGACCGCCGCGGCCGGTGTCGCCATCGCCGCCAACTGGGTCATCTACGTGCAGGCCGTCGTCACCGGGCACGTCACCCAGGCCTCACTCGGATACTTCCTCAATCCGCTGTTCACCGTCGCACTCGGCGTTCTCGTTCTCCGAGAACGGTTGCGGCCATTGCAGGTCGCCGCTGTCGTCGTCGGACTGGTCGCGTGTATCTACCTGGCCGTCGACGACGGACATGTGCCGTGGATCGCGCTGAGTCTGGCGTTCAGCTTCGGTCTCTACGGCCTGATCAAGAACCGCGTCGGCGGACACCTGACGGCGCTGCAGGGGCTGACCACGGAGACGGTGCTGCTCACACCGCCGGCGGCGATCATGCTCATCGTGCTCGCGGTACGTGATGAGAGCACCTTCACCACCGAGGGCTGGGGGCACACTCTGCTGTTGATGAGCACCGGAGTGGCGACCGCCATCCCGTTGCTGCTGTTCGCGGCTGCGGCCAGCCGCATCCCGCTGGTGTCGGTGGGACTGTTGCAGTTCATCACCCCGGTGCTGCAGCTGATCTGCGGCGTCGCAATCCTCGGTGAACACCTCAGCCCCGGACGATGGGTGGGGTTCGGGATCGTGTGGCTGGCGCTGGCCCTGCTCAGCATCGACGCCGTCCGCGAGGCAACCCAGACACGCCGTCTGACCCGACGGCGCATCGACGGCACCGCCATCTGAACCGTGGTCCCTTGACGGGTGACCCACACCCGTCCTACATTTAACCGAGTTGTTAAATGATCCGAAGGTGTCACATGGCCGCGACCGATCAGCTCAGCGTCGTCTTCTCGGCACTCGCCGACCCCACTCGGCGGGCGATCCTGGCCGAGCTGGCCGAGCGTGATGCCACGGTCACCGAGCTCACCGCACCTCTTTCCATCTCGATGCCGGCGGTCTCACGACATCTGAAGGTGCTCGAACACGCCACACTCATCTCGCGGTCACGGTCGGGAAAGTGGCGCGCGAGCCACCTCGAGGCGGCGCCACTGCGTGAGGCAGCCGACTGGATCGAGCGCTATCGGAAGTTCTGGGATACCTCCCTCGACCGCCTCGACGCCCATCTGGCCGCCATGCAGACCAACCGCGAGGAGACATGATGTACACCGGTCGCCCACAGATAGCGATATCGCGCGTCTTCGACGCGCCGCGATCGCTCGTCTATCGGGCCTTCACCGATCCGGACCACTTCGTGTCCTGGTGGGGTCCGACCGACAACGTGCTGCCGCGCAGCGAGATTGAGTTCGACATCCGCTCGGGTGGCTACCAGCGATGGACGGAGTTCTCATCTGCGGATCCCGACGTCCGGGTTCAGGTCCGCGTCGACCTCACCGACGTCACCGACGGCGAACTGCTCGACGGCCTGATGGCGGTCTCCGGCCGACTCCCCGACGGGTTCGCCCCGTTCGAGACCAGGCTCCGAGTGGAGTTCTCCGACGAGACCGACGGGCGAACCCGCCTGTCCATCAGTCAGTGGCTGCCCCGCCAGGTGACGGGCGGTGCCGAGCAGGGATGGCGAGAAGCGCTGACCAAGCTTGCAGCCGCGTTGAGTGCCACCCCCTCATCCCCTCAGAGCAATGGAGCGCAGTGACATGGCCAAGCTGATCTATGTGATCAACATGTCCCTCGACGGCTACATCGAGGACGCCACTGGCGCCTTCAACCTGTATCCGCACGACGACGAGGTGTTCGCGACCTACACCGAACTCACCAATCCGGTGGGTACGTTCCTCTACGGCCGTCGGCTGTACGAGACGATGGCGCCGTGGGAGACCGAGCCTGCGCTCGCCGCGCAGTCCGACCTCACCGCCGCCTTCGCGACCGTGTGGCAGGCAGCCGACAAGGTGGTCTACTCCACCACCCTGACCGCGTCGTCCACCACCCGAACCCGGATCGAGCCGCGCTTGGACCCGGCGTCGGTACGCGAGATGAAGCGAACGGCCACAGCCGATCTCACCATCGGAGGCGCCAACCTGGCCGGACAGGCATTCGACGCCGGGCTGATCGACGAGTGCCAGTTGTTCGTCTGGCCCAGCATCATCGGTGGCGGAAAGCCCGCACTACCGACCGGCACACGCCGGGACCTGGAACTCCTCCAAGAGCGCCGATTCGGCAACGGCGTCGCTCTTCTCCGATATCGTGTCCTGACCTGAGGCCACCACTGCTGTCAACCAGGAAGGCCGGTGTGACTCACTCTGACGCTTTCGACGAGATCACGGCGGCCATCAACTATCCGATGTTCGTCGTGACAACCCGACACCGCGCTGAACGCTCGGGCTGCCTCGTCGGGTTCGCGACGCAGACCAGCATCGACCCGCCACGTTTTCTCGTGGGCATCTCGCAGGCCAACCACACGCACGGTGTTGCCGCAAACGCCGAACATCTTGCTGTGCATCTGATTCCGCGGGACCATCTGGAGTTGGCGACTCTGTTCGGTGGCACCACCGGCGACACGACCGACAAGTTCGCCCGGTGCGCCTGGTCGGACGGGCCGCACGACCTACCGATCCTCGACGACGCCGCCATGTGGTTCGCCGGACGGATACTCGAGCGCATCGACATGGGCGACCACACGGGATTGCTGATCGAGCCCGACGCCGGCGAGGTCCGGACCGAGGCCCGCGGCCCCGAAGCCTGGGTTCGCTTCGCCGATACCAAGGACATCGAACCGGGACACGACGCGTGAATCACCCTGCAGCCGAACATCATCGCCGTATTTTTGAGCCACCTGGTGACTCAAAATACGGCGATCATGGCGTGTGCGGGTCGGCTGTTCGATCTCCGACACGAGACACTCGAATCAGGAGAAAGCGGTACGCACCAGACCTGCGATCTTCTCCAGGGTGACGTCATCGATCTCGTCGAGGTACCAGGCCGACGGTCGCAGCGTGCTGCCGGCTTCGCGTTCCACCGTGGCCTTCTCCGACAAACCCAGCGACATCACACCGTCGTCGAGCCGGAAGAACACCAGCACCGGTGTACTGCGCCCGGTGGCATAGCCCGGCATTCCGTACCAGATGCGTGGTTTGACCTTGGGTCCGGCGTTGAGAATCGTCTCGTGCAGACGCGCGCCGATCGTCGCATACGGTTCCGGAAAGGACGCGATCTTGTCCGAGACCGCCTTCGCATCCTTCGCGGTCTTGTCGGTCTTCACACTGGGCATGGTTGCCCACCTTTCTCTCGCGCCGCGTTCGCGGCATGGTGAACTCAACCGCCCCCGGTTGGGGCCGGTTGGGCAATCTCCAACGCGGACGTGTCCTGACCGTGATCAGTCCTCTCCGCGAATGTGTCAGACGAGCACTTCGTCATCGACTGCGCGAGGGCACCTATGGTGCCACCGACGAGGATATCAGGCGCTTCCGCGACACGGCCGGCATCCGGTGTTTGCGGCGCGGGCTACTCACCCCGCAACTCGGCGTGAGGAATGGATGAATCCTCGTGCAGCCAAGCATCATTGCCGTATTTCTGAGCCACCTGGTGACTCAAAGATACGGCGAACTCCTCACCGCTCGGTGACGCGCCCGCCCTCGACGCGCCAGTGCCGGTCGACGTGCACATTGGCCAGCATCCGACGGTCGTGTGTCACCAGCAGCAGTGCACCGTCGTAGGAGGCGAGTGCCGATTCCAGTTGTTCGATCGCGGCAAGGTCGAGGTGATTGGTCGGCTCGTCGAGCACCAGGACATTGGTGCCGCGGGCTTGCAGCAACGCCAACGCCGCCCTGGTGCGCTCCCCCGGCGACAGCTCGCTCACCGGCCGGTTGACGTGGTCGGCGCGTAACCCGAACTTCGCGAGCAGGGTGCGGACCTCGGCGCTGGTGAAGTCGGGGACGAACTCCTCGAAGCGCTCGGCGAGCGGCCGCGGACCGGTGAAGTGCCGACGCGACTGGTCGATCTCCCCGATCGCGACGTTGGCACTCAGACGCGCGTCGCCGCTGTCGGGTTCGAGATCGCCGAACAGCAGACGCAACAACGTCGACTTGCCGGCGCCGTTGGGCCCGGTGATCCCGATCCGCTCCCCTGCGTTGACCTGCAGCGACACCGGACCGAGAACGAAGTCTCCCCGTCGCACAACGGCATCGCTCAGCGTGGACACCACAGAACTGGATCGCGGCGCGGAGCCGATCGTGAACTCGAGGACCCACTCTTTGCGTGGTTCGACGACCTCCTCGAGCCGCGCGATCCGGCTCTCCATCTGCCGAACCTTCTGCGCCTGCTTCTCGCTGGACTCACTGGCCGCACGCCGGCGATGCTTGTCGCTGTCCGGGGCTTTGCGGATCGCGTTGCGCACGCCCTGACTCGACCATTCACGCTGCGTCCGGGCCCGGGCCACCAGGTCGGCTTTGCGTTCGGCGAACTCCTCGTATTCCTCACGCCGATGGCGTCGGGCGACCTCCCGTTCTTCGAGGAAGCTGTCGTAGCCACCACCGAAGACGGTGTTGGTGTGCTGCGCGAGATCGAGTTCGAGCACGCGGGTCACGCTGCGTGACAGAAACTCTCGGTCGTGGGATACCAGCACCACACCACCGCGCATCCCCTGCACGACCTCCTCGAGACGCGCCAGACCGTCGAGGTCGAGATCGTTAGTGGGCTCGTCGAGCAAGACGACGTCGAACCGCGAACACAGCAGCGCGGCAAGCCCGACACGCGCCGCCTGCCCGCCGGACAGGTCCGTCATGAGCGCGGATTCGGGTGCGGGCGTGCCGGTTTCGAGTCCGAGATCGACAAGTGTGGCGGCCAGACGTTCGTCCAGGTCGGGTGCGCCGGTCGCCAGCCAGTGATCGAGGGCGGCGGAGTACACGTCGGCCAGATCGTCGGGATGGGCACCGTCGGGCGGGTCGGCCAGCGCGGCGGCCGCCGCATCCATCGCCGCGGTGGCCGCGGCGCATCCGGTTCGCCGAGCGACGTAGGCGCCGACCGTCTCCCCCGTCACGCGGGCATGCTCCTGGGGCAGCCACCCGACGAAAGCATCAGCCGGAGCACGCGTCACGGTGCCCTCCAGCGGAGCGAGATCCCCGGCGAGGACCCGTAGCAGCGTCGTCTTGCCGGCCCCGTTGGCTCCGACGACGCCGACGACGTCCCCCGGTGCAACGGTGAGATCCAGATGGTCGAAGAGGACCCGGTGGGCGTATCCGCCCGCGACGTCTTTGGCGACGAGTGTTGCGGTCACTCACGCCACCTGCGGTCGTCGTCGTACCTGGCTGCGGTAGATGACGCAATCGAACAATGCCGACTGGATGATGACATCGGCGTGGAAGCTGTCAAGATCCAGCGGTCGCACATGCGGCTCGCGAATGAGGAAGTCATGCGACGCCGGACCGACGGTCTCGGCGTCGAGGACAAACGTGTCGCCACCGACCTCGGTGATGGTCGCCGTCGTCGCACCGTCCCAGGATCGGATGTGGGCCCAGTGCCGAATCCCGCAGCCCTCGATCGCCTCGATGAGGAGCCGGGCCACATACTCGTCGAAAACCTCAGTGGTGAGAGATCGCGCCGTCCGCACCGCAATGAGCGCGCTGCGATATGACACGCGGTGGCGTCGTGCATATTCGCGGGCCGCCCGCTTTTCGGCTGCATTGCTGGTCATGACCACGTAATCCGTTCTACGGCTCTGCCCGCGTTCGCACCGTATCGGATGAAAGCCACCAGACGGCAACGTCCTTCGCAGATCCGGCGGACCTTGCCCTCAACGCCGGTATCCGAAAGAACGCGGGTCTTCGGTATCCGGCTCGGGAGGCTATGCGAGTAGCACTGGGCCTGAGTCTAGCCCACCAGCGCAGGCGGACAGCCCCAGCACGGATGTGTGCTCTCCATCGGCCGAGGATTCACGAACGCTTGATGTAGAGGCCCGACCAACCCGAGATCGATCCGGTCACGGTGATGACCGGTCCTCCGCGCTCCGACGGGGCCCCGGCCTTGTCCTTGATGGAGGACCACCCCGACCGCGACAGATCCGGGTAGCGGATCTCCTGGGTGCGCCCTAAGCGGACCTTCACACTCGACGCCGAGACCTGGAGTTCCAAGTCCATGAGTGGCACACGAAACACGGCGTTGCTGAAGTCGAGGTCGGCGGTCCCCATCGAGCCGGTGACGAGTATGCGCGGCGGCACCTCCCAAACACCCCTGCGGCGCACGGTCTGCCAGTTCACGTCGAGCTGCATCGGCACGCTCGTCGCTGGTCGCGCGAGAGCTGCGGCCGGCTCGTCGGGAAACAGTGAGGCCGCGGTCGGCAGGCCGTCGACGGTAACGCGCAGCTGGCCGCGTGTGCGCGCGGCATAGACCGCACCCGACCGGTCCTCGAACGCGGTGACGTCGAGATACCCCGACGAGAAGGCATCGTTGAGCAGTCCGATGGCACGTTCCCGTTCTGGGTTCCCTACCAAGATGTCGTCTTTGTCGGTTTCGCCCATGGTCAACATGGTAGGGGTGGCCGGCACTGGCCGGCCGGGCTCATGCCGCGGGCAGAAAACCTGTCGCGGACGATGCCCGCAAACGACTACCGTCGCCGCCATGGGAACGCTCTACAGTGCGCCGTCGTCGGCGCGCAACACGAACATGGGTCGGCTGCGTCGCGCCTGACGGCGCGACGACTCATTGTCTTTCTCGCGCCGTCGACCGAGATGTCCATGCACCTCGGCCGCGAGATCATCGCCGTGTGCGGTTCATTCGCCGCTGCTGGGTTGCGCCACGTCACGATCCACGCTGGAGCGCACCGTGCCCACTTCCTCGTCACATGGCGGACGCCATGAGCTCGGACAGAACTTCCTCGTCCACCAGCCCACCATCCAACGCATCGTCGATCTCATCGACGCCACCGACGGGCCCATCCTCGAGATCGGCTCTGGCGGTGGCGCGCTCACCGCGCACCTGGCCGCCCTCGACCGGCCGCTGACCGCCATCGACATCGACGCACGCCTCATACATTCTCTGCGACAGCGGTTTCCACACATCAACGCGCTGCATGCCGATGTGCTCACCCACGTCATCGACGCGCCGGTGGTCGTGGGCAACATTCCGTTCCATCTGACCAGCGCCATCCTGCGACGACTCCTCGGCCATGACACGTGGACCGATTCCGTTCTGCTCGTGCAGTGGGAGGTGGCACGACGCCGAGCGGGGGTCGGGGGTGCCACCATGATGACGGCGCAAGCGGCGCCGTGGTTCGACTTCGCGCTACACGGCCGTGTTCCGGCCCGCGCCTTTCGACCGGCGCCCACCGTCGACGGCGGAATCCTCACCATCGCACGCCGTCGCCGGCCGCTGATCGATCCCCGCGACCGACGTCGCTACGAACGTTTCGTCGGTGACGTCTTCACCGGCCGGGGCCGTGGCATCGCAGCGATCCTCCGTCGCCACGCCGACGGCCGGCGGGTCGCCGACGCCTTGCGTCGCTCCGGAGTCGGACCATGGGCGTTGCCACGCGATCTTGATGTCGCACAATGGGTTTCGCTGTGGACCACCATCGGTAAACGATGATCGCGGGACCGTGCGGGTCACTTCAATGGGTCGGCCGCGTTGTTCTCACCGCGGAAAGGAGCACACGCTGTTCGGACGGCGCGATGCGATGCCACCGGGAAGTTGACGACGCGCTGCGCGTTCGGCCGCGGCGTGTGTCGGCTGGGCGCCGCGCGGAACGTAGACGTGGGTGTCGGGGCCGGCCTGCACATAGCGACTCTCGACGTCGGCCATCCGCAACCGCGGATTGTCCGCGAAGGGGTGGCCGGCCGGAACGGCGAGTCGCTGCGACTCGCTCATGAGTGGCTCGTGATCGAGACTCGTGGTGTCGAACGGTTCGACGACGATCGCCACGTCGGCGTCACCGGAACGCAGCAGCCCGGCCTGCTCGCGCCAGCCGGTGAACGCGATCTCGACGGGAACCGCCGCGTGCTCAGCGCGGTACACCGCGAGCACATCCTCCAGCAGGCCGCCTTCGACATCCGCTTTCACGGCGAGGACCAGTGGACTGTCCGCGGCGTCCGCCCGTCGTCGGGCACGGTTCGTCGCGGCGTCGAGTGCGAGGAGTGCGTCTCGCACATCCCCGAGCAACGATGCACCCGGCTCGGTGAGGACGACATGCCGGGTCGTGCGCTCGAACAGGCGAACCCCGAGTTCGGCCTCGAGTCCGGAGATGGCGCGGGACAGGGCGGCGCGATGCCCACCCGCTCGGCGGCCCGCGCGAAGTTGAGTTCCTCGGCGACCGCAACGAAGTAGCGCAGCGGCCGAGACTCCACCTGATTCATACCTTCAGGGTAATGACCAGGTCCGAGCCGGTCCTTCTCATCGTGACGCCGCCGCGCCAGCATCGAATCATGATCGTGATAGCCACTCCCACCGGCACCATCGGCGCCGCAGTTGCCGAATCCCTCAACGCCGCCGGCCAGGCGCTACGACTGATCGTTCGCGACCCCGCCAAGCTCCCGCCGCGCCTAACGCAGCACGCCGAGGTGGTGGTGGGCTCCCACAATGACCCGGCCGTGCTCGATCAGGCCCTCACCGGAGCCGATGCCTTGTTCGTCGTGGTACCGCCGGATTTCCGGGCCGACGACGTGACGGAGTACTACCTCGGCTTCGCACGGCCGATCGCCGACGCCGTCCGGGTCTCCCGCGGGTCGTCGCCGTGTCGTCGTTGGGTCGGGGCTTCACGCAACCCGCAGGCATGCTGTCGGCGGCCTGGGCGATGGACGGCGTCCTCGAATCCAGCGGCGCCGCCTACCGGTCGCTACAGGCGGCGTTCTTCATGGAAAACCTTCTCCACCAAAGCGATTCGATCACCACCGGAACGTTCACGATGACGGCCGATCCGGATTCCGAGGTCGCCACCGTGGCCTGCAGCGACATCGCAGACGCCGCGGCCACGTTGCTCAGCGATGCGACGTGGACCGGGTCGCAGGGCATACCGATCCGGGACCCGCACGATCACACGCCCCGTCAGCTGGGGCAGATCATGTCCGAGGCGCTGCGACGATCCGTCGTCTATCGGCAGAGCACGTTTGCCGAGTACCGCGAATCGTATGCAGCCCACGGGGCGAGCCCGGCAACCGTGCAGGGCCTCGTCGAGATGGCCGAGGCTCAAGCCGCCGGGGTGTATCCGCCCGCTGACGGCAATGGGAACGGCACGACGTTCGCCGAGTGGTGCGCGACGGTGCTGACCAGGGCGGTCACAGCTCCCGCGGCGTCGAGGTGACCGCACTCACCTTGTTGGGGCGCACTCGTGGCGGCACCGGCCACGGTGTCGATTCGCGCAGGTAGCCAACCGCCTGTTCACCGACCATTGCAGCACGGGATAAGTGCAACACTGGTCCAGTGGCAAACCTGACGATCACCGTCGACGATGAGACATTGAAGCGGGCACGCATCCGCGCCATCGAGCGCGGCGAATCGGTGAATCGGTATCTCGCACAACGCCTTGCCGAGTACGCGGCAAGCGCCAGACGCGAGCGCGCGGTAGCCGACTTCGTTGGCCTCTCGCGCGAGCTGAGCGGAACCTCGGGCGGTACCGGATGGACCCGCGAAGAGCTCTACGACGCCGCAACCGAAGCCGATCGGTGACCCTCTTCCTCGACACCAACCTCATCGCCTACCAATTCGACGACAGCCTTCCCGGGAAGCAGTTGCGCGCGCGAGAGGTGTTCATCGCGGATGCCACCAACGCCGTCACAGCGCCCAGGTCCTCATCGAGTTGCATTCGGTACTCACCCGCAAGCTGGGGCGGACGCGGGACGAAGTCGCGCGTGTCCTCGATGCTCGGGCAGACGGCGAGCGAATGACGCCAGGCCGTCGCCCGGATAGTCACCCCCCGCCCAGTTCGAGAAGCGACATGCCCTGCTGGGTGAGCCGAAAGCGCAACGGTTTCCTCGTCACCGTTTCAATGATCCCGGCGTCGTCCAGGCGCTGCAGCCGTGGGCGGGCGAACTGATTTGATCGACCCATCGCGTCGGCCAGGGTGCTCATCTTGACGGCGCGGTTTGGATCGATGTGGTGAGCCTGGCCCAGGGTGAACAGGATGGAAGCGATATCGCCGGACTCCACGGGCGGCGGCGACTCTCGATCGAGTCCGACGTTCAGCGGAAACTGTTCATCCTCGACCAGAACGCTGACCCGAACCGCAAGCGTCTCGATCTTCTGTCGACGTTCGGAAAGGTCCAGCAACAGGCGATGTTGCGCCTCGCCGATGAGCTCGAGCATCTCGATCAGGAATGGCGTCAGATCTCCGCGGTTCAGCGGATTCTCCGTGTCAGTGAACGCCCGGTAGTAGCGATCCTTGTTGTCGGCGACCGTCGCCGACAGCGCCAGGCTCGCATAGGGCGCCAATACCTGCCGGAGGTCCAACGCAAGGAGGTAGCGCCCGGTCCGGCCGTTACCGTCGTAGAACGGGTGCGTGTATTCGAAGATGAAGTGCGCGGCCACGGCCCTGATTAGCCGGGGAACCGACTCGTCGCGGCCTTGGCTCAGCATCAGCACGAGCGCGTCGTCGATTGCCGACTCGGGCACGACGCCGGTGTGCACGATTCTGGTTCCTGACTCGACCGACACCGAACCTCGCCGGAACCGAACCCCGTCGGGGGCGTCTTCGTCACGTATCTCACCCGCGGTTACCGCGTCATAGACAGTACGGACATCGTCGAGTGTCTGTGGGCTTTCGGCCTCGTCGTTACCGATGTCGAGGTAGAGCCGCACCATCTCCGTGAATCGCTTGCTCGCGGTAGGTCGCTCCGCCCGGACCGCCTTGATCGCCGCGCTGATCTCCTTCCGAGTAGAGCGGACCTGTTCGATCTCGTTGGTCGCCTGGATCTCGTCGATCACCATTCGCTGCAGGTAGTGGTGCTGCGCCCGGCCTGGTAACCCATCCCACTCGGCCTGGATCTTCGGTTCGAAGCTCATGATCCGTTCGATCAACGCGGCGACTTCAGGTGTCATCAGCGCGAACATCGAAGACTCGCCGATCATCATGTCCCAGTGGATCGAGGCGGGCGAGTCTCGGCGAGCTCGCTCCTCGGCGTCGGCACCGACCCGATCCCGTTGGTGAAAGATCGACTTCAACGTTCTATACGGCACCTGATGTGTCTCCGTATCCACCGTCGTTAACCGCGTGTCGTAGCTAACCTATTTTATGCAGAACCCAATCTAGATCAAATAGGCTTTGTGCAAGAGGCTGCTTGTATGACCACCATCGGCTGCGCATCGCCAGCCCGGGCCTCCCTGTATTGGCAGTCGTTGCTCCCGCGCGTTGGTGCATTCTCGGCACATTGCGGGAATTCGAAAAGACTAAGACCAGGTCAGAAACAGTGTCTGACCTGGTCTTTCGATTGTGGAGGTAGCGCGACAGTGCTCGAACCTTGCCCCCTCCCTGCAACGGGCCACATCGTCCCACCGGATGATTCGACGTCGGCCCAGGTCAGCGGCGACTTCGCGGGAGTTCGCGCAGCGTCTGCCGTGCCCGGTACCGCGTCTCACGGAGGCGATGCTGGACGAGGCGGAGCGCCGTTACAGGTCCGGTGAGATCCTGCGGTTGATCGCGGGCGATCTGGGGGTGAACCGTCCTGGATCGGATAGAGACCTGGTTCAGGCCACCTCCGCCACGGAGGCGACGCTGTCACGATAGCGCGTCTCGTACTCGACGGGTGAGCAGTAGCCCAGCGAGGAGTGCAGCCTCTCGGCGTTGAACCAGTGCACGTAGGCGGCGGTCTCTCGTTCGACCTCGCCGCGGTCCTTCCAGGCGCGGCCGGTGTCGATCAGTTCGGTCTTGTACAAGCCGATCGCCGACTCCATGAGCGCGTTGTCGAGCGCATCGCCGACCGATCCTATGGATCCGGTGATGTTGGCCTCGGTCAGCGCAGCGGTGAATGCCAACGATGTGTACTGACTGCCCGCATCGCTGTGATGAACCAAACCGGTTGCGGTGAAGTCGAATCCGGATCGGCGGCGGGCGAACAACGCTTGCTCGACAACACTCGTCACCAACGGTGTGTGCTTGCTCGCCATGACTCGCCACCCGAGGATGCGTCGCGAAAACACATCCACGAGGAACGCGACGTAGACAAACCCCGCCAATGTCCACACATACGTGAAGTCGGCCACCCACCACTGATCCGGATGTGTCGGTGTATCCCATTGTCGTTCAACATGATCAGGGAATCGTGACGCCCTATCGTCTCGGTGGGTCGTGGTGGTGCGATGGCTGCCGCGTACAGCACCGGAGATGCCGCAGATCCCCATCAGCCGGCCGACCTGATCACGACCCATCACGTGACCGGCGCGCCACATCGTGTGATACATCTTGCGCACCCCGTACACACCGCGATTCTTCTCGAACTGCTGGTAGACGGCATGAGCGGCGTAGGCCTCCTCGAGCATCGCTGCCGAGACCAGGCCACGCTGCTTGTGGGCATAGTAGGTGGATGGGGCAATCTGCATTCCGTACTCGGTGAGTACCCGGCAGATCGGATCGACCCCGAACCTGTCCCTGTGATCGTCGATGTACTCGACGCTCAACGAAGTCGGCGGTCGATCTCCGCCGCGGCGAAAAACGCCGACGCCGTCTTCAAAATCTCATTGGCTCTGCGCAATTCGGAATTCTCACGACGCAGCTCACGCACCTGAGCATCCAACTCCCCACTGGTCGTACTCACCCCCGAGGAGACCACCGGCGTGTCCTTCTCGATCCAGTTACGCAGCGTCGCCTGATTGATATCGAGCATCTCGGCGACATGCCGGCGCGCCGCCGACTTCGACCCGCCCACCTCGCCGAGCCGATCCTGATACATCCGCACGGCACGCTCACGCGTCTCCTGGTCAAACTTCCGTGGTGCTCCCATAACAGCATTCTCCTGGTGAGATCACGGTCTCCACCAGACCCAGGACGGTTCATACTCTCGGCGTGTACCCCGGCCAGTCACCCGAGAGGCAGCACAATGATCAACCTCAATCTTGTCGACAAGTACCCGGTCGGCCCAGGCACCCGCGTCGGCGAGGACCCGTCGATCTGGAACCGAACATGGGCGGGATACGACCCACACGCCACCGACGCCGTGAACTTCGAACAGAACAGGGGCGTGTGGAAGATCGCGCACAGCAAGGGCAATCGCGAGCGGATAACGACGATGAGCCTGAGCCACGTCATCAAGATCATCGCCGAGGTCGACCACATCGAGGACATCCCCCTTCACGGCGGCGGAGTAAAGCAGGCAGTGGTCGCCGCGCGCGTCCGCGGCCCCGGCGATCCCGACTACGACCGCCTCATCGACACCACCATCGACCCCTTCCGCAACCCCGTGCGCTACCTGCCCGACGACGCTGCCGACTCAATCTGCCTGTGCGGCTGCGGAGCTGAGCTATCACGAGGGCGGCGCTGGGTGCCCGGTCACGATCAGCGCGCGCTCCATGATCGCGTCACCCAGGGATGGGGCTCAGTCGAGCGATTCATCCGGTGGTACGACGACGAACATCGGCGACCGTCCACCGTCCACTGACTTGAACTCGACCGGCCCGTCGGCACCTGACTGTGACTCATCCCACCGCTAGCGAGTCGACAACCCCGAATATGTCGGTACAGACCGCGACAATGTGGGGCATCATGGGGCAGACCACTCGCGGAAGTGAGGGCAGACGTTGGCTGGCGAGGGTGACATCACCGTGGACCTGGAGGGCGAAGCGCTCGACCCCCGGGCGGTCGCTGATGCCATCGAACAGATCGAGAGTCTCGTCGCCAGCATCAACGACGGTGACGACGCACGGCTGATACTCACCAACCTGCGGGGCGGAAGCGCCCACATATCGATGGTGGCCGCAGACTCGCCGCTGGACACGCTCGCCGACGGTATCGAGGAACTGCGCGGCGGCCCTGTGTCTCCGCGCGGCTGGACTCGCGACACCCTCCTCGCAACGGTGGGGCTGGCCAAGGTGTCCGCGCGGCGCGGCGTGGAGTCAATCAGCCTGCGCATCGGTGACGCGGTATCCGCCATCGACGGGGTAATCCAGTCGAACGCCGAGGCCGCGCTCGCACCCTCATCGCGCGGGCTGGGCTCTGTGCGCGGCCACCTGTACCGCTACACCAATGACCGGGGCCGACGCTCTGCCGGTCTACGACGGGCCGATACCGGCGAAGCAATCGATCTCCGGTTCGCTGCCGAGGACGCAGATCAGGTCCGTAAGCACCTGGAGCAGCAGGTCGAGGCATGGGGAGAGATCGCCCGCGACGCAACGGGCCATATCGCGTACGTGACCGTCGAGGGCATCGAGCCCGTCGCCGGTCCACATGAGCCCGCGCCGACGAGCGAGGGCCGAGGGCTGTTGGGAAGTGACTGGCTCGGCGGTGCCGATCCGGCCGAGTGGGTGAGGATGATGCGTGGCTGACAAATTGACGCGGGTCGCGGTCGATACCTCGGTGATCCTCGACTTCCTGATCGCAGACGACAGGGCGAAGGCCGACCGTGCCGAGCACCTGCTCAAAGGCCACAATGACCGCTACACCGTCCTGCTACCCGCCATCGTCATCGCCGAGATCGCCGGTGCGCCAACAGTTCGCGGTCACCACCTACCCAAGGACGACCGCAAGGAGCGGATCGCCAAGGCGCTCGGCTGGATCAGACGCTCGAACTTCATGGTCGCCGAGCTATCAGAGCGTACCGCCCGGCGGGCCGCCGAGATTGCCGTCGAGCACCAGCTCAAGGGGCCGGACGCCTCAGTTCTCGCCACAGCAGAGCAATGGGGCTGCACCCACCTCTACGCTAGCGACGGTGACCACACGAAGTGCGACGGGAAGTCTGGCTTCAAGATCAGCGAGCCCGACGACCCTCCACCACCCGAGCTGACCCTGGAGACCGAACTCCAGCGTCGGGCCGACGAGGGTCAGGACGACGACTGACCAACCCCCGAACACACGAAGACCCCCATGGCCTCATGGGGGTCTTCGCATCGCTGCTTCCGCACAGCACACCGGTGAGGAGTAATCACCTGTGCCCGAGTCTATCTCGGTTCGAACACTGTGGGTGGGCTCTCAGACCTCAGCGCCGAGCATCTTGATCAGCGCCGC
Organism: Gordonia bronchialis DSM 43247; assembly: GCF_000024785.1. Taxonomy (NCBI): domain Bacteria; kingdom Bacillati; phylum Actinomycetota; class Actinomycetes; order Mycobacteriales; family Gordoniaceae; genus Gordonia; species Gordonia bronchialis. Next base: position 3,655,035 of record NC_013441.1, read on the forward strand.
CGTGGGCACACGGACCCGGCGCGAGCCGAGCTTGATCACCGGCAACCGGCCCTCACGGGCCATCTCGTACCCGTAGGCACGGCTCACCCCGAGGTAGGCGGCGGCCTGTCCGACACTGAGAGTCGGCGGCCCACTACGCAATTCGTCAATCGTCGCCGTGCTGATCTGTTCACCGTGTGCGGTCATGTACATAAGCGTGAGGGCTTGCTCGCGGAATGTCCAGGTTATAGAGTTCGCATTCATGAGCACTCACCGAGAACTCCCCCAGCGCGGCGACGTGGTGTCCGCGCACCGAGGCGACGACGGCCGCACCGAGATTCGGCTCCACGACCTCCCGTTCACCTTCCACGTGCAATCCGGCACCGACGCCGACGGCCCGTTCATCCGCGAGCTGACTGTGACCGCCGATGAGGGCGCGGCCGTGGACTATCACGCGCTGCGGACGATCCCGGCCCGTCGGCTGGCCTACACAGCGGTGCAGACCGCCGCCCGCGAGCTGCTGTGTGACCTGGGCGTGGAAGCCGTCGGCTACACCCTCGATGAGTCCGCCCGGCCCGACGACGCCGACCCGCGCGTGTGGGAGGTCTCCCAGCGCGCCCTGATCGCGGTGTCAAACGGGCTCCCGGTGCGCGCCACCGTCGCTGAGGAGATGCATCTGACCAAGGCGACCGTCGACCGGCTCATCAAGAAGGCCAAGGACGCCGGATACCTCGACGCCGCCGACCTCCCCAAACGCCCCCAGCCACGACAGAAGGACGCCACACGATGAGCACGGAGAGCACCCGCAAGCGCCGCGCCGAACCGATCAGCAAGCGCACCGCCTCCAACGGAGCCGTGTCGTATGAGTTCCGCGTCGATGTCGGCGCGAAGCCGGACGGCTCCCGCGACCGGCGACGGTTCACCTACCGGACGCTGGCCGAAGCGCGCCGTGAGTACCGCCGGATCACCACTGAGGTCGCGGCGGGCACCTACTCCAAGCCCACCACGATGACCGTCGATGAGGCGTGCGACGCGTGGCTGGCCGGTCGTCGTGGAGTCAGGCCGGTCACCCTGGAGGGCTACGCCACTAGCCTCAAGCCCGTGCGACGGTTCCTTGGCGGGAAGAAGGTCCAGGCGCTCACCAAGGACGACGGCGACGCGCTGGTGTCGTGGATGCTCACCGGCGGCCGACAGAGCGTGAAACACACTGTGCCGCATAGCCTTCCTAGCCGGATCGTCGCGTTGGTCGAGAAGCATCCCGAGGGCATCACCGCCGCACAGATCGCGGCGGCGTTCCCCGGTCAGGACACGGCCACACGGCTTTCCGATCTCGCCCAGCGAGGGCGTGTGATCCGGCTGCGCCGCGCGGTCTACGGACCCGCTGAACCTCATGAGACCAACGACGAACCGCGCGGCGGGGTCAAGCCGGTGACGGTCCGCTCGACGCTCACCGTGTTCACCATGGTCGTGAAGTCTTACGTCGATCAGGGTGTCCTGCCGCGCAACGTCATCGCGTTGGTGGAGCGGCCCGCCGACCCCATCGGAGAGACCGACGATGAGGTAGTCACGGCGAAGTCGTGGGCGCTGACCGACGCTGAGGCGTTCCGCGCCGCCGTCGCCAATCACCGCCTGTACGCCTGCTGGCTGCTCTCGATCTACGGCATGCGCCGATCCGAGGTCCTGGGCCTGAGGTGGTCGGCCATCGAGGGCGATGTCCTCCATATTCGGCGGGGCCGTGTGGCGCTGGATTCGGGCCGCACCGACGAAGGGCTGCCGAAGTCGCGCAGGTCACGCCGGGACCTCCCGTTGCCCGCCGATGTCGTCGCCGCCCTCCAGGCGCTCAAGCGTCGGCAGAAAGCTGAGGCGCTGGCGTTGGGCACCGGGTGGGACGAGGACCAACTCGTCGCCACGCGCGAGGACGGCGCGCCGGTCTCACCGGAGTGGTGGAGCGATGAGTTCCAGCGCATCCGCGAGCGGGCCGGTCTGCGGCGCATCCAGCTCAAGGGCCTACGCAACACCTCGGTGTCGCTGATGCTCGACCGTGGGCTCCCGGTCCACGTCGTCGCCGCGTGGCACGGTCACTCACCGGCGATGAGTCTGGCCGTCTACGCCGACGCGAAGGCCGACGAGTTGCGCGCCGCCGGTGGTTCACTGTTCGGATGAGCAAGCACCCCAACGGCGGCGACCTGCCGTTTGAGATCGACCTCTCGCTGTTCTCGGGCTGGGTCCGATTCAGTGAACTGCCGAGCACCGACGTACCCCGTGGGCCAGGCGTCTATGTCGTGGTGCGGCCCACCGACACACCCCCTCAGTTCCTCGATGTGTCACCGGCAGGCCACTTCAAAGGCATCGACCGCACCGAGCCCGTCGCCGCCCTCCAGGATCGCTGGGTACCGGAGAGCCGTGTGATTTACATCGGCAAAGCCAACGCCGGAAAGACCGGGCGTCGCGGACTCCATGTGCGCCTGAGCGAGTACCGCCGATATGGGGCCGGTGAGCCCGTGGCGCACACCGGTGGCCGCCGTGTCTGGCAACTCGCCGATCACGCCGACCTTCTCGTCGGCTGGCGCGAAACATCGGACGCCGACGCCGCGCCGACCGAGAGCGCCATGATCGCCGCGTTCCGTGACCACCACGGCCGTCTGCCCTTCGCCAACGGGCGGCTCTGAGGCCCACTGTCGGGCCACTGAAACTCCTTGGCCCGCTGTTGGCCCACTGAGGCTCTGAGGCGGGCTACCCCGGGAACAACAAACCCCCTCCGACGCAGGTCGGAGGGGGTTTCTTCTTGTGGAGCTAAGGGGACTCGAACCCCTGACCCCCACACTGCCAGTGTGGTGCGCTACCAGCTGCGCCATAGCCCCGTATGCGGTTATCGAGTGCCGGTGACCGGCGCTCCGCCCTCAAGAAGGGCACTGGCGAAATTACACCATCGCAGCGATGGCAACCAAATCCCCAGAGCGGGCCGCAACCATGTTCGATGTCAGGAGTTGTTCGACCCGGTGATGTCGGTCAGCCAATTGGTGTTCGACGTGTCGACGGGTTTGCCGTCGTGCAGGACCGCCGGGGTGCCGGTCTGATCGCCGAGCACGGTGTGCAGCTGATTCCACGACTCCTCGCCCTTGGCGTGCGCTTCGTCGACCTTGGCGCCGTCGGCGATGCACTTGGTGGTGGCGGCGTCGGCGCCCTGCTCACCGGCAATGCGGGCGAGATCGGCGTTGCTGAGGTCGCTGCCCCCATTTTCCTTGGGCTGGACGGCGTAGATCGCCTCGAGGAACTTCCCGAACACCTGCGAGTTGCCGGTGGCGGCGACGCAGGTCAGGGCACCGCCGGCGCGTGACGAGTAGTTGCCCGACGCCGACGCCTCGTCGAGGAAGTGCAGCGAGTGGTAGCGGACACGCAGCTTGCCGTCGGTGATCGCCGTGCTGATCTGCGGACCGTAGGCCTTCTCGAACTGGGCGCAGTACGGGCAGAGTGGGTCGATGAAGATGTCGATGGTCGGCGCCGACTCCGGACCGGCGATCATGGTGGCGTTCGCGGCGAGCGCGGCCTGGTCGGCATCGCCCTTGTCGCGCTGGCTCCAGTACACACCGAAGATGACGAGCGCCGCGACCACCAGGATCGCGAGGCCACCGAGGATGTAGGTCGTCCGGCTCGAGTTGGCACTCGGCTGGTACTTCGACTTCGTCGTCTTGGGCACCGACGCCCCGGATTTCCGCTTGTCGCTCACTCACTACCTCGCTCTGACGACCCGATTCCGATGTCACGACACCGGCCCGTGTGGCCACGAGCCGGATAACCCGACTCTAACGCTCATGCTTAGGAAAACTCTGGGGACACGGGTCATGCCCGGGTGCACCGACGCCGGCGCCGGTGGGCAAGAATGTTCCGATGGGCTGGGGAACGACGATGCTGCGCCGCGCCATGACATCGACGGTGCTGATCGTCAGCCTGGTGGCCGTCGCCGCCTGCACCGTGGACGGGACACTTGTGCCGGTCGGTGCTGACGCAACCCAGCAGCCACAGGTGCCCGAGACCGCTGCCGCCGCGGCGACAGCGCCCGGCGCCCGCACGCTCATGGCACGTATTCGCGCGGCCGATCCCTGTCTCGGGTTGGACCAGACCTACCCTCGACGGTTCGGCAGCGTCGTCCGCGAGACGCAGCAGAAGGCTCAAGGATCTCACGGCCTGTCAGGTGGTTGCTTCCAACGATCCGGGGACACCGCAGGTGCGGTTCCGGGTGACCTTGGGTACCGACCTGGCGGTGCAGGACCGCGTCGGGATGATCACGGAGCGGGTGGGCTCGCACACGGTCTTCCGCGAGCCTCGACAGAACCCCGAATCCAATTCGTGCGCATATCGAATCCGTTCGAGGACAGCGGTTTCGGTGCAACAGTGGAGGTCACCAGGTTCATCGAGGGACGCGGCTCCGATCAGGCGGCGTGGCCACAGTCGTGCGCAAGCCTGAAGGAGTACCTGGGGATCACGGCGGACAAGATCGTCGCGCTGACGCCGCGGGGCGCCGTCCCGCCACCGCCGTCGTTGCTGGGTCGCGATCCCCGTGCGGACCTGGTCCTATCTGCGGTGAAAGCGAACTTCAACGGTTGGCGAATCCTTCCTGTCGCCTACTACCCCTACTCGTGCTACGTCACCGCGATGCGCACACCGACCCTCGGCGTGACCACCCGGCTGGCCTTCGAGCGAGACGCCGAGCAAGTCGGCGATTCCCGTGAGCGAGACCAGGTCGCCGGCCTACCCGCCCAGTTCTATGAGTCCACTCAGAGATGTTCGGTGGTCGTGCTGTTCCGCCGCGCGACCAACCCTGCGGCCTGGGATGCCCACAACATCTCGGTGGAGCTCGGCGACCCCCGGCCAGGTGGCGAGCCCGCTCTGGACCTCGATGCCGCCGACCTGCCGGACTACTGCGCACCGGTACGTGATATCGCGACGGCACAGGTGTTCTCGCTGCGGTGATGCCACGCACCTGAGGCGGGCAGTAGTACGATCACCACGTGAGCGAACCGGTGCCGCACCCCGAGCAGGTCAGCCACACCCACGCCGACGTCGCCGGCGGCCGAGTGCGCGCGGCGACCTTCGGCGCGATGGACGGTCTCGTCACCAACATCAGCCTCGTCGCGGGTGTCGGCGGTGCGGGTGCCGGCGCGCACACCATCATCCTGTCGGGCGTCGCAGGCCTCATCGCCGGTGCGTTCTCGATGGCACTCGGCGAGTTCACCTCGGTGTCGACGCAGAACGAGCAAGTCGACGCAGAGGTCAAGGTGGAGCGCGCCGAGTTCACCCTGCACCCACAGACAGAGCTCGACGAACTGATCGACGAGTTCGTGGGCATGGGGATGTCGGAGCCGACCGCGGCCGCGGCAGCCCGGGAGATCCACCGCGACATCGACCGTGCCGTCGAATTCCACATCACCCAGGAACTCGGCGTCGACCCGACCGATCAGCCATCCCCGTGGGTCGCCGCGTCGTCGTCGTTCGTGATGTTCTCCATCGGCGCGATCGTCCCGCTGATCCCCTACCTGCTGGGATTCTCCTCGCTGGCCGCCGGACTACTCGTGGGTGCCGTTGGCCTGCTCATCGCGGGCGGGCTGGCCGCACGCGTCACCGCCCACCCGGTCTGGCGGGGAGCGTTGCGGCAGTTGGCCTTCGGCGTGATCGCTGCCGGCGCAACCTATCTCGTCGGACTCGCGATCGGCGTGCCCAGCGCCGGCTGACCGACCTCAGCCGCCCAGTGCCGCGTCGACCACCTGCTGCGCCTCGGTCTGCACCTGCGCGAGATGCTCTGCGCCCTTGAATGATTCGGCGTAGATCTTGTACACATCCTCGGTTCCCGACGGCCGCGCCGCGAACCACGCGTTCTCGGTGGTGACCTTGAGACCCCCGATTGGTGCGCCGTTTCCGGGCGCCTCGGTCATGATGGCGGTGATCGGCTCGCCGGCGAGTTCGGTCGCGCTCACCTGCGACGCCGACAACTTGGCCAGCACCGCCTTCTGCTCCCGCGACGCGGGGGCGTCGACGCGCGCATAGGCGCTCTCGCCGTACCGCTCGGCCAGTTCCCGATACCGCTCCGACGGCGTCTTCCCGGTCACCGCAAGGATTTCCGACGCGAGCAGCGCCAAGATGATGCCGTCCTTGTCGGTCGTCCACGGACTGCCGTCGAACATCAGGAACGATGCCCCGGCGCTCTCCTCACCACCGAACGCGATACTGCCGTCGAGCAGACCGTCGACGAACCACTTGAAGCCAACCGGCACCTCCAGGAGCCGGCGGCCGATGCCTGCGACCACTCTGTCGATCAACGACGACGAGACCAGCGTCTTGCCGACGGCCGCGCTCTCCGCCCAGCCGGGCCGGTGCGTGAACAGATAGTCGATCGCCACGGCGAGATAGTGATTCGGGTTCATCAGGCCGCCGTCGGGAGTGACGATGCCATGGCGGTCGGAGTCGGCGTCGTTGCCGGTGGCGATGTCGTAATGCTCGCGCGCGGAGATCAGGGAGGCCATCGCGTTCGGCGAGGAGCAGTCCATCCGGATCTTGCCGTCGGTGTCGAGGGTCATGAACGAGAACGTCGGGTCGACCGTAGGATTCACCACCGTCAGGTTTTCCAGGTTGTAGCGGAAACCGATGCCGGCCCAGTACCCCACCGACGCACCACCGAGCGGATCGGCACCGATGTGGATGCCCGCCTCCCGAATCACATTGAGGTCGACCACCTCACCGAGGCCGTCGCAGTAGTTCATCATGAACGAGAAGTCATGCACGTAATCCCCGGAACGGGCCTGCTCGAACGGGATTCGACGCACATCGGCCAGTTTGTTCGCCAGGATCTCATTGGCGCGCGCGGCCACCACCGACGTGATGGACGTATCAGCCGGACCACCACTGGGCGGGTTGTACTTGAACCCACCGTCGCGCGGCGGGTTGTGCGACGGCGTCACGACGATGCCGTCGGCCAGCACACCGGGGTTGTCGCGGTTGAACGTCAAGATCGCGCGGCTGACCGCGGGGGTCGGCGTGAACGAGTCCCCCTCGGCGGTGTAGGTGCTGATCTCGTTGGCGGCCAACACCTCGAGCGCGGTGCGCCACGCCGGGATGGAGAGCGCGTGGGTGTCGAAACCGATGAACAGGGGCCCGGTGATCCCGGCGCCACGCCGATATTCGACGATCGCCTGCGTCGTCGCGAGGATGTGCGCCTCGTTGAACGCGTTGTCCAGGCTCGACCCGCGATGCCCCGACGTCCCGAACAGCACCTGCTGAAGCGGATCCGAGGGGTCGGGCACGTTGTCGTAGTAGGCGCGCTCGATCGCGGCCACATCGATGAGGTCTTCGGGCAGTGCCGGAGTGCCGGCTCGTGGATGCGCCATGGTTGGGATTCTGCCACCGATCGGTCCATCCGCCCGGTCTCTCGGCACGAACACTTCGTGTGAACCCACTCGCGATGCCTGGTCCCGGCCCCGCCCGCACCGGCCAGTACCCTGGGCAACCATGCTGAAGAAGGCTCCCGGTTCTCCCCGGCTGATCGTCCTGGTCGCGCCCGGCGGCACCGATCGCAGCTATCGCCCCTTCAGCCCCTGGCAGAGCTCGGCGCTGCGGATGTACCCGTTCACCTGGTCCATCCGGCTCCGATTCGGCCGGGCGGTGCTCGTCCGGCAACTGCAGTACCGGGTGTACGGCTGGAACGGCGGACAGGCCAGTCCGATGCCGTACGCCCGCGCGGCGCTCGACGAGGTGACTGCCGCACACCCCGGCGTCCCGGTGGTCGTCATCGGCCATTCGATGGGCGGTCGAGTGGCAGCCCATCTCGCCGCCGACCGACGGGTCATCGGCGTACTCGGACTGGCGCCGTGGTGGCAGTACGCGGACTGGCGGTTCATCAACCCGGCGGCGCAGGTACTGGCCGTACACGGCGACGCCGACGAACGTACCTTCGACCGTCGCACCCGCAAGGGGATCGACGAACTGCGGGCACGTGGCTCGCGGGCCGAATTCATCCCGGTCCCCGGCGGCGGCCACTCGATGCTGGATCACATCACGTTATGGCACGGTGCCGCACTGGATTTCGTCGGCGACATCCTGTCGGAGCTGCGCTAAGTCCTGTCACGCCTTCAGGTCACGACGTGGCGCGCCGGACAGCTCGTCGACGAACTCCGGATAGAACTCGACATAGCGCTCACCGCTGAGCACGTAGACCGGGTCGTCGCCGGTGCCGGTGAACGATGCGCGCCGTAGGTCGGCCCGCATGTTCTTGAAGGTCGACGTGTGATCGATCTGATCGACGATCCGCACGAACAGCGGAACGGCGTAGGCGGGCAGCCCGTCACGCACGTGGGCGGCGAAGCCCACCGGATCAAACCCCGCGCCGTCGATGAGGCTGATCGCGGCCATCCCGGCTTTGCCGTCCACGCCGGGCACCGGCACCCCGAAGACCACGGCCTCGGCCACCGACGGGTCGGCGTCGAGCACCGCCTCCACCTCCGTGGTGGCAACGTTCTCGCCCTTCCAGCGGAAGGTGTCCCCGATCCGGTCCACGAAACCGATGTGCGAGAAGCCCTGATCGCGGACCACGTCGCCGCTGTTGAACCACCGGTCGCCCTTCTTGCGGGCGTCGGTGATGATCTTCTTCTTCGACGCCTCCGGATCGGTATAGCCGTCGAAGGGAAGCCGCTTGTTGATCTCAGCGATCAGCAGCCCGGTTCCGTGCCTGCCCACCGGGATGACCCGCCCGTCCGGGCCGCGCAGGGGTTCACCGGTCTCCTCGTCGTATTCCACGATCGCGTACTTGAGTGGTGAGAAACCCGCGGTCTTGCGGAGGCCGAAGACGTTGATGAAACCGATGTTGGCTTCGCTGGCGGCATACAGTTCGACGATCCGCTCGATCCCGAAGCGCTCGGCGAACTCGTCCCAGATGTCGGGGCGCAGGCCGTTACCGACGGCAATGCGCACCCGATGCGCGCGGTCGCTCGGCTTGGGTGGCTGCGCCAGCAGGTAGCGGCACAACTCACCGATGTAGCAGAAGGCGGAGGCGTCGTTCTCGATGATCTCGTCGAAGAACGTCGACGCCGAGAAGTGGCGTCCGATGGCCAGACACGCACCGGACACCACCACCGACGACACCGAGATGGTGAGTGCGTTGTTGTGGTAGAAGGGCAGCGCCGTGTACATGACGTCGTCCGAACGCAGCCGGATTCCGAACCCGCCGATGCCGCCCATCGCGGCGAGCCAGCGATAGTGACTCATCTTGCTGGCCTTGGGATATCCGGTGGTACCGGAGGTGAAGATGTAGAACGCGGTGTCGCCGATCGGAATCGAGTCCGTCGCCCGCGGATTCGCCGGCGAACAGGTGGCCGACCGCCGGTGCAGTTCGGCGAACTCGATCTCGATGGCCGGTCGCGCGGCGTCGGGCACCGAGTCGAGGGCCTCGAGCAGATCATCCTGGTAGATCACGACTTTGGCGTCGATGAGCCCGAGGCTGTGCTCGAGCACCGCACCGCGCTGATGGAAGTTCAGCATCCCGGCGATCGCACCGATCTTGACGATGGCCAGCATCGAGATCACCACGTCGGGGTGGTTACGCGCCAGGACGGCGACCACGTCACCGCGCGAAACACCTTCGCGGATGAGGAGATCGGCGATCCGATTGGCCTGGGCGTTGGCCTCCCGATAGGTGATCGAGGTTCCTTCGAAGCGCAGGAAGTCGCGGTTCGGGTACTTCTCGACGGTCTGGACGAATCGTTTGCCGATGGACATCTTCGCGGTCGGTGGCTTCGGGATCATCGACGGAGCCGCCCGCAGGATGGTGCCGAGATCACTGCGCAACGACGCCACACCGCAGATCATGTCCTTGAGCCCGATGTCCGGCAGGATCCCGGTGGTGGTCGGTGCGGTGCCTGGCATGCAGTCCCCCTCGTTGCCGGTGATCGACCTGGTGGCAGGCGATCGGCTGCGCCGTGTCTCGGTCAGCGTGTGATCGACGATACTGATCTGCACTCTCGTCTCATCGTCGGGATCACTTCCCGGGGATCGGCGCGACTCCCCCACTGATGTCGCTGATCCGCCCGCCCTGCTTCTCGATGGTGATCGGGTACAGGGCGGTGGTCTTCACCCCGTCGGGCGACTTGCCCGAGCAGATCACGCAACGCGGGTTCACTGCTGGCGAACTGATTCGCGAGACGGTCGTTGACCCGGTCCATCCCCTCCGCGGGACAGCATGCCACGCTTTTCCAAAACTGTGTTCATTTTCAGAATCCTCCGCCGACGCGCGTTGCGGAGTGGCTTCGCGGCCCCGATTTCGACAGACTGAACCAATGGTCGACACGACACAATCGGGGACGACGGGCGCCCGGACCCCTACTCCGCCGGGCCCGTTGGACGGGGTGAGGGTCCTGGAACTGGGCACGCTGATCGCCGGTCCGCACGCCGCGCGACTACTGGGCGACATGGGTGCCGACGTCATCAAGATCGAACCGCCGGGCCGTCCGGACCCCATCCGCACCTGGGGACAGGCCGAGGTGGACGGGCACCGCTTCTACTGGACGGTGCACGGGCGCAACAAGCGGGCGATCACCCTCGACCTCCGCAGCGAGCGCGGTCGGGACCTGTTCCTGCGGCTCGCCGACGGTGCCGACATCATCGTCGAGAACTTCCGTCCGGGCACCCTCGAACGCCTCGGGATCGGCCCTGAGATCCTCTCGGCCCGCAACCCCGGCATCGTCGTCGTACGGGTCTCCGGATATGGGCAGTACGGACCCGATTCCACTCGTGCCGGCTACGCGTCCGTCGCCGAGGCGGCCAGCGGACTGCGTCACCTCAACGGGTATCCGGGTCAACTGCCACCCCGGCTCGCGCTATCGCTGGGCGACACCCTGGCCGGCATGTTCGCCGCGCAGGGCGCACTGGCCGCGCTGTATCGGCGCACCGTCACCGGCAAGGGACAGGTGGTGGACACCTCACTGCTGGAATCCTGTGTCGCGGTACAGGAATCAGCCATCGCCGACTACGACATGGGCGGCGTGGTGCGCGGCCCGTCGGGTACCCGACTCGACGGGATCGCGCCGTCGAATCTGTATCCCACCAAAGACGGCACGCACGTGATCATCGCCGCCAATCAGGACACCGTCTTCGCGCGGCTCTGCGCCGCCATGGGCACACCGGAACTCGCCACCGACCCGCGGTTCGCCGATCACGCCGCCCGCGGCATCAATCAGGACGAACTCGACGCGCTCATCGGCAACTGGTCGTCGCAGCACAGCGCCGACGAGCTGACCGACACCCTGCAGGCGGCCGGCGTCGTGGTGGGGCCGGTCAACACCGTCGCCGAGGTCGTCGACGACCCGCATCTACGCGCCCGGGGCATGATCGCCGAGCATTTCGACGAACGCATCGGCCGCACCGTCCTCGGGCCCGGCGTGGTGCCGCAGTTCAGTGAGACCCCCGGCGGCATCCGCAATGCCGGTCCGCCCGCGCCCGGGTCCGACAACGCAGCGGTCTACGGTGAGCTTCTCGGACTGTCCGACAACGAGCTCGACGAGCTCACGCAGGCCGGGGTCATCTGACATGGTCGCCACACCCAAGGGACGCCGCACCGAGGCCGCGTTCCATCAGGCAGCCCGACAAGTGTTCGCGGAAAAGGGATTTCTGAATGCGAAGATCTCCGACATCGCCGCCGTCGCCGGCCGCTCGGCGGGCTCGTTCTACAACTATTACGACAACAAACAACAGCTACTCGAGGCGCTGCTCGAAACCTTCAACACCGACGTCCTCGAGGGCACTCGCGAACGCCTCACCACCGATCCCCGCCAGAACGTCGAAGCCGCCGTGCGCGTCTACTTCGAGATGTACCGCAAGTACCTGCCGGAGATGATCGGCGTCTTCCAGCTGTCAATGACCGACGAGCAGTTCGCTGCTTGGTGGCGTCAGCGCCGCGCCGACGGCATCGACGCGGTTCTGAAGGTGGTCCGGTCCGTCGAGAAGCAGGGCGTGGCAGTTGATCTGGACCACGGCGTCTTCGCGTCGGCCATCGTGTCGATGATGGAGTCGTTCTGCTGGACCTGGTATGCGGCCGGCGGCGACCCCGGTATCGACACCCACGACGACGAGGTCGCCATCGCCACGCTGTCCGAGATCTTCCGGCGGGCGATGTACAACGGGCAGTGAGCGCCCCACCCATGCTGGTCGAGCCGCCCACCCCATATGCTGGTCTAGCCGCCCACCCCAATGCTGGTTGAGCCGCCCACCCCAATGCTGGTTGAGCCGCGACGGACGAGCTCGCGAGTCCGCCGCGTGTCGAAACCACCGGCGAGACAACAATGTTCGCAGCCACCCACGGTCGGCCTCACCGCCACGACTCCTCCGCCACACGCAAGAAGTTGCCGCCCAACACCTTCCGGATATCCTCATCACCCCATCCACGTCCGGCGAGATGCACTCCCAGGGTCACGAAGACCTCCGGCTCCATCCACCGGATCGGGCCCCATCGCGTGTACGACTCGTCGAAGGCATCGGGATTGGCGGCAACCTCGGCGTAGAAATCGTCCTGGTCGAACGAGTGGTCGGAGCTGACACCGACGTGCTCGATACCGACCACATCGACGGCGTACTCCAGATGCCGGGTCATCGCGTCGAGGGTCGGTGTGTTGGGACCCAGGAAGATTCCGACACCGGTGATGCCGACGACCCCACCGGTCTCCGCACACGCACGCGCCTTGTCGTCGGAGATGTTGCGCGGATGCTCCCACACCGCACGCATACACGAGTGACTGTAGATGACCGGCGCAGTGGAGATCTCACACATGTCGAGTCCGGTGCGAGCGCTGCAGTGTGAGCCGTCGGGCACCATCCCGACGCTGTTCATCTCGGCGACAAGTCTTCTCCCCCACGCGGTCAATCCGGTGTCGTCGGCGTCGAGGCACCCGCACCCGGCGGCGTTCGCGTGGTTGTAGGACGGAAGCATCGTGCGCACGCCGAGGTCGTAGAAGCGGCGCACGTTGTCGAGGTCGCCGTCGAGTGGGCCGCTGTCCTCGAGATCGAAGGCGACGGCGAGCTCACCGCGGTCGGTCGCTGCCACCACGTCCTCGGCCGTCGAGACCAGACGAGTTGCCTCCAGCCGCTCGATCCCACCCCGGAACGCATCGAGGAGTGCGAGCGAATCGGCAAGGGACTGGGGTGAATACCCGACGTTGACCGAGACATACGTACCCGCACCGTGACGGAAGCGATTCAGCACGGCGACGTCTGCGTCGGGCTGAAGCGGCAGACACGCGTGTTGGTCCCAGACCCGCGGCGCGGTGGACCGTCCGTCGACGCGTGAAGTCGTCACGTCGACGAGCGTACGCAAAACGGCTCGCGTACCACGGCGACCCGACGATAGGGTCGCGCAGATGAACTCGCCACTCCGCGCGGACGCCCTGCGAACAGTTCTGCCCGGCAGTATCGTCACCCGCTGCACCGACGACGACGTCCCCGAACTCGTCGTCGTGCAACGGTGTTGCTGGGTGTCGGAAGCCATTGCCAACGACACCCTCGACATCCCGCCGTTGCACGAGACCGCGGCGCAGGTGGTCGCACGAGTGGGAGACATACGTGGTTCGCCTCGGACCGCGTCTGGTGGGCGCCTTTCGCTACCGCGTGGACGGCACGCGATGCGACATCGGCCGACTGATGGTGGTCCCCGATCTCGCCGGTCGTGGCATCGGCACCGCCATGCTCCGGGCTATCGAGGATGCGGCGGCGCCGAGTGCCTCCTCATTCGCGATGTTCACCGGTGCACGGTCGACGCGCAATATCCGCACCTATGAACGCGCGGGCTACGCGGTGACTCGCAGAGAACGCGGTCTGGTGTTCCTCACGAAGAACCGGCCCCTGGACGAGGTGTGATTTTGGGGGTGCCCTGGGGTGGGGCATCGCGCTGAGAGCGATGGCCCTTCATCTCAAGACCCCCAAATTCGCATTCGTCCGGAGAGACCGGCACGCGAGACCAGAAAGGCCCGCCGCCTGAGTAGATCAGGGGGCGGGCCTGTCGTGGAGCTGCCGGGAATTGAACCCGGGTCCTGTGTCGAGTCAGTAGGGCTTCTCCGTGTGCAGTCCGCTATGTCTCTACTTGGATCTCCCGGTCACGCGAACAAGCCGAGATGACGATCCCAGTCGCTGTTTGCTGTCCCGTGTCCGTCCGCGACCGGCGAACACGGTGAGTTCCCTGAGATGATGCCGGCATCCGGGTTCGGGAACACAACCCGGGCCGACAGACTAGCCGTCGCTGATCAGGCAGCGAGGGCGTAGTCGCGCTGATTGGAATCGGCGCTTAATTGGTTGCCGCGACGCTTAACGGTGGTCTCCAGCCTGCACCGACACGCTTCCCCTACCTCGGCGCACACAGTCGAAACCGATCAGCCCCTTGGTAGTACCCGCCAAAACCCGATGGGTGTCGAACTTCGGCGAGCACTTCAGTCTAACAACGGGTGCAACCGGATTTGTTCCGGTGTTCACCCAGCCGTCAGCAGCGCCGTGTCATGGGCAGCGACCAAGACCGAGACCCACCCGTCGGTGGTCGAAACCGCCCGCCCCGACCACGCGTCGGTGAACGTCGTCGACTCCGGCAGATCCAGGTCAGAGAGGCGGACCGCCATGGTGCGCGGATGACTGTCGCGGTTGGTCAGGCTGACCGCGACGCCGTGCCGCAGGCCGCGCTGCCAGATTTCCGGGTTGTCGTCCACCGGTCGCCCGGCACGAACGTCGGCATCCTGGTCGAGAGCGATCACCGCCGCCGACCGCAGGGTGCGCAGCGTGTCCGGGCTCATGGTCGTCAGGTCGCATGACGCGATGAGCGGCGCGGCCAGCATCGCCCACATCGCCATCTGGGTTCGTCCCATCGCCGGCGTCAGGTTCCCCAGACCTACGACGAGCGCATCAGGGTCGAGGAACGCACCGGGTTGCACCCGGTCGGTAAGCGGTGCCGCGGCATCGATCTCGTCGACGACGCCCCGCTGACCGGCCGGACCGGCGCCGGTCTGCCAGGACGCGATGACATTGTTCGACAGCCGCGTCATCGTCGCCACGCCGCCCCAGTCGTACATCGCGCCGGGCACCGCACCGTCGGTGATCCCGCTGTTGGGGTTGATGTTGTAGACGATCGGCCGGCCGACCGACCGCAGTGCGTCGCGCATCGCTGTGAATGCCGTCAGCTGCCGATCGTGGTCGGCATCGGTGGCGCACCAGTCGTACTTCAGATAGTCGACACCCCATTCGGCGAAGGTGCGCGCGTCGATCTGTTCGTGGCCCTCGCTGCCGGTGCTCCCGGCCCGGTTGCCCAGCAACTGCGCACACGTCTGAGTGGCGGCACCGGCGTAGATCCCGAACTTCAGGCCACGTTGATGCAGGTAGCGTCCCATCGCAGCCATTCCCGACGGGAACGTGACCGGGTCGGCGACCAGGCGCCCCTGCCCGTCACGGGTCGTCGCCGACCAGCAGTCGTCGATCACCACATAGCGGTATCCGGCGTCACGCAGACCGCTGGAGACGAGGGCGTCGGCCTGGGCGTGCACGTCGGCTTCGGTGACGCCACAACCGAAGGTGTTCCAGCTGTTCCATCCCATCGGCGCAACATCGGGCAGCCCGCCGATCGCCGGTGCGTCACCGCCGAGACGCGACGTGGGTTCACCGCAGCCCGCGACCACCACGACCGCGACCACCACGAACAGGGCGACCGCGACCAGCCGGGACCACAACCGCCGAAGCAGGAGTCACATCCCCTTGACCCGACGACCGAGTTCGCGTTCCACCTCGCGTTGCGCCGTCCGGCGGGCGATGTCCTGGCGTTTGTCGTGGGCCTGCTTACCGCGGGCGAGCGCCAACTCCACCTTGACGCGACCGTCGTTGAAGTACATCGACAGCGGCACCAGCGTCAGATTCCCGTCGCGGATCTTGCCGATGAGGGTGTCGATCTCGCGACGATGCATCAGCAGCTTCCGCTTGCGCCGCACTGTGTGGTTGGTCCACGACCCGTTGCCGTACTCCGGGATGTGCAGCGCATGCAGCCACACCTCGCCGTCGTCGATGGTCGCGAAGGCATCCACCAACGACGCCTTTCCGGCCCGCAGGCTCTTCACCTCGGTCCCGACCAGCGCGATACCCGCCTCGAAGGTGTCCAGGATCGCGTAATCGTGCCGCGCCTTGCGATTGGTCGCAATCGCGGTGCGTCCCTTTTCTTTCGGCACGTCGCGCTCCTCTCTGGTCTGGTTACTCGCGGACGTAGACACGCAGCGTGACATATGCGGTCACGCCTGCCAACAGGATTCCGCCCAGCACCAGCCACGGCGACACGAACAGCACGTCGGTGTTCTCGATGCGGGACAAGAAGCTCACACCGTACAGTTCCCGCAGCGCATTGTCGAAGAAGAATTTCTTGGCCGCGAACAGCCCGCCGATGGCGAGCAGCGAACCGATGAACGCTGCCACCACCGCCTCGAGCAGGAACGGTAGCTGCGTGTACCAGCGGGTGGCGCCGACCAACCGCATGATCGACACCTCCGTGCGTCTCGTGAAGGCGGCCACCTGCACGGTGTTCACGATGAGCAGTATCGCCGCGATCGCCAGCACCAGCGCCACGGCGAAGGTCGCGTTGCGGGCACCGTCGAGCACGCTGAAGATGCGTTCGACCAGCTTGCGGTCGTCGCGGAAGGATTCCACGCCGAGGTCGACGCGACCCTGGAACTCGCTGGCCACCGAGTTGAATTGACTCGGGTCCGATACCCGCACCCGCATCGACGCGGGCAACGATCCCTCGCGGATGCTGTCGGAGAAGTCGGTGTTCTTGAATATCTCCTTGGCACGTTTGTACGCCTCGTCGCGGTCGATGTAGGTCACCGACGTCACGCCCGGGTCCTTCTCCAGCTCGCTGCGCAGCGTGGCGCACGGCGCCTGCTGGCACAGCGGATCCCGGTCCGTCACGGCGTCGTTGATGTAGAACTCCATCTCGACGCGGTCCAGGAAGATCTTCTGGCTCTTGTCGGCCATCTGGATCACCAGCAGACCACCGCCGAACATGCCGAGGGTGATCGCGGTCGTCAGGATCATCGCGATCGTCATCGTGAGGTTGCGACGCAACCCGTTGAGGACCTCGCTGATGATGAAATTGGCTCGCATGCTCGGTGGGGAGTCCTTCTGATCGTGGATGCGGTCGGGACTGCGGTGACGGGGGCCGGATCAGCCGATCCCGTACACACCCTGGGGGTCGTTGCGGACCAGCCGACCGTTGTCGAATTCCAGGACGCGCCGGCGCATCGCGTCGACGATGTGCCGGTCGTGAGTGGCCATCACCACCGTCGTCCCGCGACGGTTCACCCGGTCGAGGACGTCGACGATCTCCTCGCTGGTCTCCGGGTCGAGGTTGCCGGTGGGCTCGTCGGCCAACAGCACGAGCGGACGGTTGACGATGGCGCGGGCGATCGCCACCCGCTGCATCTCACCGCCGGACAGCTCGTAGGGCATCCGGTCGTGTTTGCCTTCGAGGCCGACGTATTCGAGGACCTCGGGAACCACCCGCTTGACCGTCGACTGCGGCCGGCCGATCACCTCGAGCGCGAAGGCGACGTTGTCGGCGACGGTCTTCTGCTGCAGCAGCCGGAAGTCCTGGAACACGCAGCCGATCGACTGGCGCAACTTGGGCACCATGCGGCCGCGCAACCGGTTGACGTGGAATTCGCCCAGGTGGACCTCGCCGGCGGTGGGCTTGTCCTCCTTGAGCAGCAGACGGAAGAACGTCGACTTACCCGATCCGGATGGCCCGATCAGGAAGGCGAACTCCCCCTTGTCGACCTGGAGGCTCAGGTCTTTCAGCGCAGGCCGACTGGAGGCCTTGTACTGCATCGTGACGTTCTCCAGCGTGATCACGAGAAGCCAGTGTAACCACGGCGCCTGAGAGCTCCGCTCAGGTGCACCTCGGCGTTTCCGCCCGGGTTCACCGGGTCGGTGTCGTGGTTTCGGTGGTGCCGTTCAACCCGGGAATCGGGATGGTGAACTGCGGAAAACCCGGCGTGGTGGTGGTCGTCGGAGCCGACTGCCCGCGTCCGGTGGTGCCGTTCTGACCGGGTGCACCCGACTCGCCGGACTCCCCCGACGGTCCGGTCGACGGCCGGCTCGACGACGTACTCGGCGAAGTGGTCGTCGTACTCGGTTCGACGTAGGTCGGTGCGGTGCGCGTCGGCGTGGGACGCACGGGTGCGTCCTGCGGGTCGACCACGCCGTAGCGCTGCGAGGTGTAGCCGTAGAGGATCATCGAGCCGATGAACAGCAGCGCGACAATGGCGGTACTGGTACGAATCCGGGTCTTGTAGATGTAGCGCTTTCCCCAGCCGAATCGGCGCCAGCGGGATTCCGGTTTGCCTGACCCCCGGCCGGTGAGCAGCGGTCCGGTCGCAATCGGGCCCGTGGCGGTGGTGCGCTCTCCCCCCGTCTCGTTGGCCCCCGTCTCGTTGGCCCCCGTCTCGTTGGCCCCCGTCTCGTTGGCCCCCGTCTCGTCAACCGACGGCCGGTCGTCGGACGCGCGGTGCTTGGGATCGGTCATCAGTCATTCCCGCTGTTCGTCGAGCCCTGGTCGGCCATGGTCGCGGGCGGCCCACCGGCCGCGGTGACGTCACGACCCGGCGCCACCGTGATGCCCTCCCGCGCCAGCGCGCGCACGACGTTGGCACGCAGCGCGCGGCCCACCTCGAACTGCTTGCCGGGCAGCGTGCGCGTCACCATCCGGACGGTGATCGAGTCGAGTTCGAGGTCGATCACCCCCAGCGACGACGGTGCGTCGAGCAGCAGATCGTGCCAGCGCTTCTGTTCGTAGAATTCGCGGCCCACCCGGTCGAGGGTGTCGTTGACCAGACCGATCTCGGCCTCGGCGGGCACCGGCACATCGACCACCGCGCGCGCCCAATCCTTGGACAGGTTGGTCGCCTTGATGATCTGCCCGTTGGGCACGGTGATCACCTCGCCCTCGCTGGTGCGCAGCTTGGTGACCCGCAACGTGACGTCTTCGACGGTGCCGTCGGCGTCCTTGCCACCGGTGACGGTCAGACTCACCACGTCGCCGTAGCCGTACTGCCTCTCGGCGACCACGAAGAAGCCGGCGAGGATGTCCTGCACGATGCGTTGCGCGCCGAAACCGAGTGCCGCACCGATGACGGCGGTCGGGCCGGTGAGGGCTCCGAGTTTGAACCCGTACACCGACAGCGCATGCAGGATGACGATGATCCCGACGATGACGATCAGGGTCCAGGCGACCACGTCGACGAGCGCGCGACGATGCTTGGCGTCCTCGGTCTGCACGATGAGGTCGCTGTTGGTGAACCGCGAATCGACGCGCGAGGCGTACTTGTCGGCCGACCACCGGATGAACCGGATGACCAGGATGGCACCGAGAATCCACACGAGGACCTCGAGGCCCTTGGTGGCCAGACTCAGGTAGAGCCGGTCGATGAGCAGTTCGGTCGGGTTCTGCTGCTCGGCGCCGAGCAGCCACGTGTCAGGCGTCAGCATCCGCCATCCGCCACCGGATTCCGGCTTCGATGAACTTGTCGAGCTCGCCGTCGAGCACCGCCGACGGGTTGTTGTCCTCCACGCCGGTCCGCAGGTCCTTCACCATCTGATATGGATGCAGGACGTAGGACCGCATCTGGTTGCCCCAGCTGGAACCGCCGTCGCCCTTGAGGGCGTCGAGCTCGGCACGTTCCTCCTGGCGTTTCCGCTCGAGGAGTTTGGCCTGCAGCACGCGCATCGCCGACGCCTTGTTCTGCAGCTGGCTCTTCTCGTTCTGGCAGGTGACCACGATTCCGGTCGGGAGGTGGGTGAGGCGCACGGCGGAGTCGGTGGTGTTGACCGACTGCCCACCCGGGCCCGACGAGCGGTAGACGTCGACCTTCACGTCGTTCTCGTCGATGTCGATGTGGTCGGTGGTCTGCACCACGGGCAGCACCTCGACCTCGGCGAACGACGTCTGCCGTCGGCTTTGGTTGTCGAACGGACTGATCCGCACCAGCCGGTGAGTGCCCTGCTCCACCGACAGGGTGCCGTACATGTACGGCGCCTTCACCGCGAAGGTGGCGCTCTTGAGTCCGGCTTCTTCGGCGTAGGACGTGTCGTAGACCTCGACGCCGTAGCCGTGCTGTTCGGCCCATCGGATGTACATGCGCATGAGCATCAGCGCCCAGTCTGCGGCGTCCACCCCACCGGCGCCGGAGCGGATGTTCACCAGGGCGTCACGCTGGTCGTACTCGCCGGCCAGCATGGTCTTGACCTCCATCGCCTCGATGTCGGCGCGCAGGGCGGCACGGTCGGCGTCGGCGTCGGCGAGTGCACTGACCCGGTCGTCACCCTCCTCGGCTTCGGCGAGTTCGTAGAGGACGGGGAGGTCGTCGAGGCGCTGGCGCAGCTCGGAGACCTTACGGAACTCCGACTGCGCGTGCGACAGCTCGCTGGTCACCTTCTGCGCGTGTTCCTGGTCGTTCCACAGATCGGGGTCGGAGGCCTGCATCTCGAGCTCATCGATCCGACGACGCAACTCCTCGAGGTCGAGGACTTTCTCGACCGTCGTCAAGGTGGCGTCGAGGGATTCGAGATCTGCGGTCACGTCGGGATGCACGGTTATCCAGACTACCGACCGACCGTGCGATCAGGGATGCTCGAGTCCCGTTACGTCAGAAGCCCGGACCGTCGGCCGCCGATCCGAGCGAGCCGAACCGCCACGAGGTCGCCGCCTTGTGCGGTTTGTAGAGGACGTCGAGGTCGTCACCGATCTGTGGCCACGGACTGTTCTCACCGAGCACGAGCGTCCCGTACACCTCGGTCGGCGTGGTCTCGGGCCCGACGATGGTGCCCGACAGCGTACAGAATCGCTCCCCGCTCTTGTCCCCTTCGTCGGGTCGCTCGCTGACGCCGGTGATGGTGAACGTGCCCTGCACGAAGTTGGCCGCCTGGCCGGGTGTCAGTGGTCGGGGGTTACGCCCACGCTGCCATTGCACGACCAACGCCACCACGAGCGCCGCCAACAGAACAGTGAAGGTCACCGTGAGCCACATGGCGCCACCCTACCGAGACGGATGCGACATTCGCGACGTCGCGCGGCCGGCCCCGTCCGCGGGGGCGATACGCTACCCCGGTGTCCACGGATTCCGCAGATCTCGACGCCGACCTCCAACTCGCCCTGTCCCTGGCCGCATCGGCCGACGAGCTGACCCTCGCCCGATTCGGCGCGCTGGATCTGCAGGTGGATTCCAAACCCGATCTGACTCCCGTGTCCGACGCCGACTTGGCCTGTGAAACCCTTCTGCGTCAACGTATCTCGGCCCAGCGCCCCGACGACGCGGTCCTCGGAGAGGAATTCGGCGGTGATCAGGTCCTGACCGGCAGGCAGTGGGTGATCGACCCCATCGACGGCACCAAGAACTTCGTCCGCGGCGTGCCGGTGTGGGCCACGCTGATCGCGCTGCTCGTCGACGGCGTGCCCGCCCTCGGCGTGGTGTCGGCACCGGCCCTGCGCCGACGGTGGTGGGCCGCAACCGGTCTCGGCGCCCACGCCGTCTTCGACGACGACGATCCGCGGCAGATCCAGGTGTCGGCCGTCGGCGACCTCGGGTCGGCGAGCCTGGCGTTCT